>NZ_JBTXLM010000004.1:0-509651 GCF_054871565.1 Bartonella sp. LJL80 | reverse complement strand
AGAAGGATTACGAGCTTTATGACTATCCCGGCCGTTATAAGCAGGATGCTGCCGGCAAACCCTTCACCCGTTATAAGCTTGAGGCAGCGCGCGTTGATGCCTCGCTTGCTTACGGCATCTCGAACGCCCCGCATTTGCTCACCGGCCATGCGGTTGATTTGCAAGAGCATCCAGACAAAAAGCTGAACCAGAACTGGCGTTTGCTGACCATCCGCCATGAAGGTGTGCAGCCACAGGCATGCACAGACGACGACCTATGGATCGTTGGCATGAAGGATATTTTACATTTCAACGGCTCTGCATGGGAGCGTATAGATTTTCCTGGCAATCCGCCTATCCGGTAAAATTGCTTAAATATAAATTTTTACATGAAAAACTCTAGCATAACGCTTGGCTACGGCTTTTGGTTATTAGCTTTTAGAACGACGACGCACCTTTTTGGGCGGGATGAAGTGTTAAATCAAAGGTTGTGTTCCATATCTTACAGGCCATTCAAATATTTCACCCGATCTAGTCAGCTTAAATTCCAGCTGATGGAAGGCATTGGTTGTCGCATAGAACCGGAAAAAATGCGATAATATGCTCCCGAAGAAGTAAATCTCTCCCAACGAGGGAAAAGCATCATCATTGATCCAAAGTGTTGTCCTGATCCCCCTTACAGGTCTTCCTTGAAATAAACGATCAACTGGATGTGTTTTTACATCGACGATACCATTGAGCCTTTTGTCAAATTCACGTTCTTCCTGCCGGTTATGGGCTATGACATAATTATATTTACGGATGAGATTTTTAATCGCTTCCGTATTGTACAGATCATGATAGTTGGGCGACAAGCCGGAAATAAGATTCCAATTGAAATGGCTATCCTGTGGCGGATAGACCGTTGCTGTTGGCTTTGTAATGTTTGCATAAGTAACAAAAGCCGGCATTGTATCTGTTGACTTGCAAATATCCCCTATATTCAGTTTGGATGTTCGTTTTTCATCGAAACAGAGAAGCTCAGCAATCAGGCTTCGATTGTTGGGGATGGCTGGCTGCCCATTGCGTTTGCAAAAATAAAGGGATATTTTTTTGTTCTTATAATCAAGTTGATCTTCTACCTTAACCTTATAGAACACATCCTCACTAATACGGGGATCGTCGGTATCCTGAGATAGGGCTGTGAAAGGTTTATATTCAACCTTATTCAGGATATTGGTATTAAGATCGTTTTGCCGGGCATTTTTGAGACAAGTTATATCATAAATACTGATGTCATTCACCAATTGACCATAGGGGACGAGCTCATAATAAGCCTTGTCATCATGTACTTCAATCATTGTCGAACTATGCTTGTAAAGGTTGACGGCGGGGACAACATAAAGGCTGAAATCAACATCTCCCACTGCAATATCGGTAGGAAAAGGCCGGCTGAACTCAAAAATCAACTCAAAAGTGGCATTTTGGTTATTGTTGAAATAAGAGGCGAGGTTTTTGATATCGTAGCCAAGAAATTTATCAGGAAAAACAAAATATTCATGTAAAATTCTATGCGCAATAAAATTATCTTTTGTTTGCGGCTGTAAGGCCTCTTCATCGCTATAGCCGATAGGCGTTATCTGGCTAATAACGTTAAGTTGCTTTTTGCTGCCATCTGAAAATTGGATATAGGCTTTATCGATGAATTCCCCGATCCACAGGAATAATTCGGTTTTTGATTGCTTATCACCTGTGAGTGTCAGGCGAAGGTCCTGCATATTCATTTCGGATAAAGGTTGTCCGGTTAAGGATTCAAATTTTATTGAAAGTGAGGCATTGTCACGCGTTCTATAAAGATTAACTCCCTTGATTTCCAATGGGTAAATATCTGCATCGTAAGCCATGACATAAAGACTTTCGAGTCTATCGATGTCCTTTGATTTAATAACACTTTTAGCCTTAATTGTTTGGCGCTCGGTTATGGCTTTTTCAATTGGGTTGAATTTTACCAACGTGGTTGATGGAAACGGACGAATAAGGTTGGGGCACACAACAGATAAGACCGACGTTGTAAAGTCGTTCATCTCATCATCGATTTCAGATCGAACTCGCGTCGTTAAGAAAGCGAATGTTTCAATCAATCGTTCGACATCTGGATCAGTTGAGGTTTTGCCAAAAAACTTTTCGAGTTTTGGGTTTAGATTGGTAAAATTTTGTGCAGATTCTCTTAAATATCCGAGCTCATTTTGATAAAGTTTTTCCATTTTTTTACCTTAAGAAATCTTCATCTATTACTGATCGAAGAAAGTTTCTGTATGCTGACAGTAGATATTTCAGGAAACATCGAGTTATTCTGGCTGCATTTTGGTTTTAAATCAAGCGATGTGCACCGTTGTTTCATTTTAGTCTACGTTCCATTTTCTCAAAAGTCATGGGCCATTTTTTCAATATATGTATTTGGTCATTTCTCCTCCGGTATTTCATTTTTGAAGTGCTTGCCCTGTTGCGGGTGCGTGGCGAGGGTTATTGTGAAGCCGTCGAAGCGCAGGTTGCCCTAAGCCTTGGCTTCTGCCTGATATTACGGAGCAATCGGTTCGGTTGCTGTCAGCTAGAAACGGATGAACATAGCCGTCATGTCCGTGAGAATGACGATATCGCACTCAAGGCGCTGTAGCTGACGGCTCATCTGGTCGAGACGGCGGGTAAAGGCTGCTTCCTGTTGGTTTTCGGCATCCGCGGATAACAGCTAGGCGATTGTGGCCTCGATGATCGACGCGCGTGACAGGTTTTGGGCTTGACCAGCCGGTCAAGGCGGGCTTGCAATTCGGCCGTGAGATAGAGAAGGTATTGCGGATTTTCATGAGGCTTCCTTTCAAAGGTCGCTGCCGTCATCGGGATCGAGTGTTGCCTGGCGGGCAAGGCCGCGCATGTCGCGCTTTATCTGTCGTGAATTGCGATTGTTCTGCTCATCGTCAACCTCGTCGAGCATGGTAAATTGCGTCGCTGGATCGTAATCAGACTTTGCCGGCATGATCTCTTCATGTTCCGGCAGTTCTGGTTCGCAACGAATGCCGCCATTGGCTGGATCGGCTAACGCGGCCGTGTCTTGCGGGTGTTGATGCCGCGGCATGATTCTGTCAGTCCACGGATCGTTCGGGCAATCACATTGCTGCCTTTTAAGGTCGGGGGCCTGAAGGATACGGGCGGCAAGCAGCGGGGCATAAAAATAGCGGGCTTTTTTGCCTTGATCGGTGGGGTTGCCGACGGCATGACGATTTTATCGTCGGCCGGCAGTTGCATAAACTTGCCCGGCGTGAACAGGGCGCGCGGTGTTTCTGAGCGTGACACCATCATGTGCCCAAGCCCTCTTGACGTAGCGATGCATATCGTTCCCAAACGCATAGGAAGAAAACTGCTTGTTATCCACAGCTAACAGCAATGAACCGAACACAGCCAAGCCACTTTGATACTCTCAAAAAAAGACCGGAGAGGAAGAGTAGAGTTGGGAGATGGTGCCGCAGTTTCAAAAGGGAGAGGATAGATAAACTGCCTTTATACGATATTCCGCGTCACAAAACCCACCACTTTTTTTGTGATGAAGATAACATACAACTCATTGAAAATGATTGGTGCCCCCAGAGAGACTCGAACTCCCGACCCCCTGATTACAAATCAGGTGCTCTACCAACTGAGCTATAAGGGCACACGGCAGTGCAAGTAGCATAAACTATCCAAAAGGCAAATAGAAAAGTGCACAAAATTCAATCTTTTCCAATAGGATTACCAGATAAGCTGTGTGAAGCGTTTTTCACAGTATCCATTGCCGCATTAAAACGTCGCTACATCCTGCATTGCTGCCGCTAATAGTGCTTCATATGCTTTGCGCGGCACCTCTACTACGCCGAATCGTTCTAGATGCGGCGTGGTGAATTGGGTATCGAGAAGTCTAAAATTATTCGATCGTAAATGTTCAACCAAATGGACAAGGCATATCTTTGAAGCGTCTGTTCTGCGTGCAAACATACTTTCACCGAAAAAAGCCTGCCCCAGCGCAATTCCATAGAGACCGCCGACCAAGGTTCCCTCAGCCCAAGCTTCTACCGTATGGCAATAACCCATGTCGAACAGCTGTTTATAGGCATCACGGATAGTCTTATTGATCCATGTGGTTTCACGACCGGGCTGAGCTTCTGCACATCCTTTTATCACGCCATCAAAATCACTATCTAAACGAATCTCGAAAGGCTTTTGCCTTATGCGCTTTTGTAGGCTTCGCGGCACGTGGAAACGTTCAAATGGTATGATACCCCGTTTCTCAGGTCGTACCCAGAATATTTCAGGATCGTTCGCATCCTCAGACATAGGAAAGAGACCCTGCGCATAGGCGTTCAACACCAGCTCAGGGTCTAATGTGTCATCTTGTGACATCGGCGATGTTACTGGCGCTGGCCAGAACTTTTCTCTGCCAGATATTTCTCGAGCCAATGGATGTCATAATTGCCTTTTGCTATGTCTTCATTGCCGATTAAGTCACGGAAAAGTGGAAGCGTCGTATTGATTCCATCGACTACAAATTCATCAAGTGCACGCCGCAGACGCATCATGCACTCTAGACGCGTACGGCCATGGACAATCAACTTTCCAATCAGGCTGTCGTAATAAGGCGGAATGCGATAGCCGGAGTAGACACCGGAATCTACGCGGATACCTAGACCACCCGGAGTATGGAAATGCGTTATCAAGCCGGGCGAGGGGGTAAAGTTGACAGGGTCTTCTGCATTAATACGGCATTCAATAGCATGTCCGGAAAAACGAATATCACTCTGTTTGGCTGAAAGACCGCCGCCTGAAGCCACACGAATTTGTTCGTGTACGAGATCAATTCCGGTGATAGCCTCCGTTACTGGATGCTCAACCTGAAGCCGCGTATTCATCTCGATAAAATAAAACTCGCCGTTTTCGTAAAGAAATTCAATGGTTCCGGCGCCACGATAGCCCAACTCTGCACATGCATTGGCAACAATGCTACCAATTTTTTCACGTGCCTTATCGTCGAGTGCTGGTGAGTTGGCTTCTTCCCAAACCTTTTGATGGCGTCGCTGCAGAGAGCAATCACGCTCACCAAGATGAATGGCAGCGCCAGCACCATCGCCCATAACCTGAACCTCGATATGACGCGGCTTTTCTAAATATTTTTCAATGTAGACTGCATCGTCTCCGAAGGCTGCACCGGCCTCTGTTCGCGCTGTATTCAAGGCGATTGATAATTCGTCAGCCGAGCGAGCCACCTTCATACCACGGCCGCCGCCGCCAGCAGATGCTTTGATGATAACGGGGTAGCCGATTTCGTTAGCAACGCGAGCCGCTTCAACATCATCTGTGACGGCACCGTCTGAACCGGGGACTACGGGAATGCCGAGGCGTTTCGCAGTTTTTTTGGCTTCAATCTTATCACCCATAATGCGAATATGGGCAGCAGTCGGGCCGATAAAAGTAATAGCGTGGGCTTCCAAAATCTCGGCAAACTTAGCATTCTCAGACAGAAATCCGTAGCCGGGATGGATAGCATCTGCACCCGTAATTTCACATGCCGACACAATCTGATGAATATTCAGATAAGAATCGCGTGACGGAGGCGGGCCAATGCAAACACTTTCATCTGCCAGCCTGACATGCATTGCATCAGCGTCGGCTGTGGAGTGAACAGCGACTGTCTTAATCCCTAATTCTTTACAAGCACGAAGAACGCGAAGAGCTATTTCACCACGATTGGCTATCAGGATTTTCTGAATCATATCAAGATCCCGTCTTATTCAACTACAACGAGCGGTTCACCGAACTCAACAGGCTGTGCATCTTCAACAAGAATGGCAGTAACAGTGCCTGACCGCGGTGATGATATCTGATTCATTGTCTTCATCGCTTCGATGATAATGAGCGTCTGTCCTTCAGATACTTTCTGGCCAATTTCAATAAAGGGACGGGCACCAGGTGCAGGTGCAAGATAAGCGGTGCCGACCATAGGCGATGTAACGGCATTTTTGGAGCGCTCTTCTTTAGCAGGTGCGGCAGGCGTAATCGGTGCAGCTTGCGCAGCGGGTGCCGGTGCATAGACCGTCTGAACTGGCGCGCCACCCATAAGCTGGCGCGAAACGCGTATGCGCAGATCACCCTGTTCTACTTCAATATCCGATAGATTGGTATCATTGAGAATTTCAGCAAGATCGCGGATAAGCTCTTTGTTAACACCGGTGCTTTTGGCTGTACCTGTAGGTTTTGTTGCCATCTTTTTTAACTCCTCGATCGTCAAGACCGTTATTATTTTATCACCAAGATCGCAGGCTTCATTAAGGCCATCGACCATATCCGACTTGCCATGAACGCAAATACGAACGATTTTTTTGCACAATAAGAGCCGTCATGGATTTCCTCACAGACAGCCAAGAACCTTATCACCGCTTATAAGCATGTTAACCAAAAAGCGAAAGTGCAAAATCCGCACCCGCTTTATAACGTCAACAAAAGTTTAACAAATATAAGCCTGTATCGCGCTAATTTGACGATATAGCCTTGATTTTTTTCTCGAGAATGTCTTCGCCGACAGCTCCTACCATAACTTCATTGCCCAAAATGTAGGATGGCGTGCCATTGATATTCAACGCATAGGCGATTTGCCCGTTGGTCACGAAAGGCTGTTGCAGTTTTGGATCCTTCATTTCATTTCGAAGTTTTCCCTCTTCAGCTCCAAGCTTCACTGCAATTGCGATAGCCTTGGCTTCGTTCGCGCGACCCTCACTTGTTAGCAGTTGACGATGGAATTCGGGGTATTTTGCCGGTAACAGCTGTTTAAATGCCCGCGCTACGATATGCGCTTTGACGGAATCGGAACCGAGAATGGGGAAATCCTTGATGACAACACGGAGATCTTTATCACCGTCAATGAGGGCTTGGATATCGGGATAAGACTGTTTGCAATATCCGCAATTATAGTCAAAAAATTCAACCAGCGTTACCTTGCCGTCGGGATTGCCCAAAACAACGTCATCAGGAGAATTGAATATCTCTTTCGACATGGTTTTTATCGCAGCAGATTGGCTTTCTGCTGTTTTTTCTTCTTGTTTTTGACTGAGTGCGTCTTGCACTTCAATCATGATTTCTGGATTCTGAACAAGATAATCTTTAACGACTTTCTTGATGTGGTCATCTGAATTCTGATTGGTGATCTTGTCACTTAGCGTTTTGATAAAATCAGCATCATTCAAAAGTTGGCTTTTTACACTATCAAGCGTTTTGCTGTCTATTTCTGCTGCATTTGCGGTTCCGATAAAGGCTGCCGCCGACAACATTAAAAGGCCCGCCAATTGCGACATCTTATTGTGTCGGCTTCTATTGTTTTCGATACATTGGATCATCTGGAATGCCTTTATGTTGCTCAACGTTTACTTGACTGTGTTGTATTGAGAATATCCTGCGCACGCAACCAGTCTGCGGAGCCTTGCTTCAATTTCTGTTGCGCGCGCGTTGCAAATATACGCGCTTGCATACGGTTTCCGTTATAATAATGCATATCAGCTGTGGCCAAATCTGCCTGCGCCACCTGACCGTTCCGGCCATAAGCCATAGCGAGATAGCCGTAACCGGCAGCAAATTCAGGCTCCTTGCTGATACCATCGCGAATTTCTGTGATGGCTAAAGCGACATTCTTCTGGTTATTTGTTAAAAGGAGGGCGCGGCCATAACTTATACGCAGCAGGCTTGAGCCGCGAGGATCAAGTTCGGCAGATCGCTTGTAAGCTGCAGCGGCACCTGCAGGGTCGTTTGCTTTTATCAAAGCATCGCCCAATAATTCCTGAAAGAAAGGATTTTTTGGATCCTCTTTGACCAGGGCATTTACCTTGGCAACGCCATTTTTCGGCGAGCCGCTGCCAACTGCCAATATTGCTTCACCATAACGGGCGGGTAATCCTCGCGGATCATTCTTGAACATTCGCCTCAATTCAGTAAACTGGCCTGTATTCGCAGCGATCTTTGCACGCGCCATATCATGTCGACGTTGCAATTCAGGTGGATCTTTTTTGTCAAAATAAGGACTTTGTTTTGCCAAAGTTTCAAGTGCCGCAATACGCTCGCGTGGTAGAGGATGGCTTATTCGATAGGGATCCACTTTGGAGCCGGATAATGCAAGAGCACTGGAAAAACGCTCAAAGGTGATCAACATGCCCTTGGTCGATTGTCCGCTTTTATTGAGATAGTTGACAGCGGCCCTATCCGCTGCTGATTCTTCGCTGCGTTGATAGTTCAACAACGTACGCATGGCGATTTCACTGCTGCCCGCCGCGATTCCTCCGCCTGCACCTGCTGCGGACGGATTTCCGGTTGTTGCGCCCGCAACCCCGGCACCAATGCCAAGAAGCATGCCGATGACGGCCATGGTTTGGGCCCGCTTTAATTGTTCACGCAAGCGTTGTTGGTGTCCATTGGCCAGATGGCCGGTTTCGTGCGCTATCACGCCAATGATTTCATTGGGTGTTTCAGCTTGCATGAGGGCGCCGATGTTGACGAAAATACGCTTTCCGTCAACGAAAGCATTGAAGCTTTGGTCATTCACGATGATGATTTGAATATTTGATGTTTTCAGACCGGCAGCCTTGAAAATCGGCGCTGTGTAATCTGCCAGCAATTGCTCAATTTCGGCGTCACGAACGATGGGAACAGACTGCGATTGTGCTTGGGCGTTAGACAATAACGGCGTAAAAGCTAAACTACCGGCCAGAAATAGGCGGAAGATTGCGCTGAGCGACGTTTTTTTGAAGAAAGATAAGCGTTGTGCTAACTTTTGCAGCCGTTTTATCATCAGCGAGCCTTCGGTTTGAATAGGAGAAGCGCGAAAAATTGAGTTGTTTTAGTCATAGCTTTCGGGCATTTGTGCGGCATATCCTTTGATTTTATATGTTTTTTGTGTTGGAGGCCAGTGTGATTTATCTATCTGAAAGAAGTCGGGTGGAACCATTCTTTGCAATGGATGTGCTGGCTGCAGCCAATAAACGTCGTGCCGAGGGCGCGCCAGTTATCTCTATGGCTGTAGGGCAACCGGCTGCACCATGCCCTCGTATTGTGTTGGATACTGCAGCGAAATCGTTGCGTGATGGCCATATAGGATATACGGACGCGCTCGGCATTGCGCCGCTGCGGGAAAAAATATCAGCCTATTATTATCAGCATCATGGCGTTGCCATCTCGCCTGAGCGTATCGCTGTTACAACCGGTTCGTCTGCCGGCTTCAATCTGGCCTTTTTAGCATTGTTTGATGTCGGTGATCGTTTGGCGATAACGCGTCCGGGTTACCCAGCCTATCGTAATATCATGAAAGCATTGGGCATAGAGGTTGTCGAGATCGAGACGGAAGGGAGCGGGCTGTTGACAGCAGACCGTCTTGCAGAAGCACATAAGGACGGTAAGCTGAAAGGTGTGCTTTTTGCGTCACCTGCTAATCCGACAGGTGCGTCCATATCAAGCGACGAAATGGAGAAAATTGCGGATTTCTGTCGTGAAAATGAGATAAAGGCAATATCGGATGAAATTTATCATCGATTGAATTTTTCGGGACCCGATGTAACCGCATTATCATTCGGTGACGACATAACCGTTATAAATTCATTTTCAAAATATTATTGCATGACCGGCTGGCGGATAGGTTGGATGGTACTGCCTGCTGTCGCCGTACGTGCTGCGGAACGTATTATGCAAAGCCTTTATATTTCTGCTCCCGAGCTTTCGCAACAGGCTGCCGTTGCGGCATTTGATGCCACCGCAGAGCTGGAACTTGTGAAGGACAGCTACCGCATTAACCGACAAAATCTCCATCAGCAACTTCCAGCAATGGGATTTGATTTGCTGGCGCCAATGGATGGCGCATTTTATGCGTATTGCAGTATTCACAAACATAGCAATGACAGTATGGAATTTTCACGTAAAATGCTTGAAGAAACCAATGTTGCTGCGACGCCGGGAATAGATTTCGATCCTATTGAGGGAAACCGTGCTATGCGTTTTTCCTATGCTGGATCGCCAAAGGACATCAGTGAGGCATTGTCACGATTGTCCAATTGGCTGCGATAGGTAAGGTCTGAAAGAATAATTTGTAATGCCAATATACCAAGCTTCCAATATTCCAAAGTTTGCTGTTGCACCCATGCTTGATTGGACAGATCGACATTGCCGTTTTTTCCATCGTGTTTTAACTAAAAAAACGCTGCTCTATACTGAAATGGTCGTGGCCGATGCTGCTATACATGGGGTGAGGGAGCGACTTCTTGGGTTTAGCGATGCGGAGCATCCGCTGGCGCTACAGCTAGGTGGGAGCGACCCTGTTAAGTTATCGGAAGCTGCGCGTATCGGTGAAGAATTTGGCTATGACGAGATAAATTTAAACGTCGGTTGTCCATCTGATCGCGTACAATCCGGCACCTTTGGCGCATGCCTGATGTTACAGCCCGATGTTGTTTTGAAGGCTGTTGCGGCAATGAAACAAGCTGTATCAATTCCGGTGACAGTAAAATGCAGAATTGGTGTGGATGATCAAGATACACAACCGGCATTGGACGAATTGAGCGCCAAAGTATGGAGTGTTGGTTGTGATGCTTTATGGGTGCATGCCCGAAAGGCATGGTTGCAAGGGCTTAGCCCGAAGGAAAACCGCGATATCCCGCCGCTTGATTACGAACGCGTTTATTCTCTAAAGCGTGAAAATAAAAATAAAATCATAGGGATAAATGGTGGGGTGAATTCAATAGGTGAGGCTGTTGACCATCTGCAAAATGTTGATTGTGTCATGGTGGGGCGTCAAGCCTATCATAATCCTGCCTGTCTTTTGGATGTTGATAACGCAATTTATGGGATGAGCGAAGCGAAGACGGATGAGGCATCAATCATAGACAAAATGTGTGAGTATGCTGCAAAGCATATAGAAAACGGCGGACGCTTGTCTCACATTTCACGCCATATGGTAGGCATGTTTCATGGCAGAAAAGGCGCGCGAAAATGGCGGCAAATCCTATCAAGTGATGCAAATCACTATGATGCTGGTACAGATGTGTTGAGGCTGGCATTCAGCTATATTGATCGTGAGTGAAATATTGTCAGTCTACCAATATCAAGCGATCGCCGCGCACCGAATAACCGGACAAGCGGTCAAGATAACTCATGCCGAGTAGGCTTCCCGAAAGATCACCACGCTTGCTGACCATCGCTGGAATATTGTGCCGTTCTATAGCGCCGATCTTGAGCGCATCAATCATAATTACCGCGGTATGCGTCTGCCCATTGGCCGTGTCCACGGGAAGCGTAAAACTGAGTTTATTGACGTCTATACCGATAGCGGCAGCATCCTCATAGGACAATATGACGCTGGAAGCGCCCGTATCGATGGTAAACAGGATGGATTTCCCGTCGACTTCAGCGCGTGATTGGAAATGCCCGTTGGCTGCACGCTCGAGTGTTACCGTTGTCCCGTCTTCTGTGTAACGTGTAACTGGACTGCCTGGGATGAGGCCAGCGGTTATGTTGCTGGCAAAATCTTGGATTTCGTAACGTGTATTATACACCAGCATCAGCGCGAAGATTGCGGCCAGCCAGATGGCGGTACTTCTCACCATATGAGTGAGCTTGATGCCGGAACCAAGAAGGCCGGACGCCAAGACCAGCCCCCAAATACCGTAATAGCTTGCTTGCGCCAGCTTGTCGGTATCGATACTCGCGTTGCCGGAATTGTTATACCCCATGAAAACCAAGATGATGGCGGCAAGAACGGCGATAATAAGCCAAAACGATTTCATAGATACCCCGGTCAAAATAATAGATCATAACTTGTTTTAGCAAGCCAAATGAAAGGTAACGAGTAGAAGTACCATGAGGCATTGTTGTGTTGCTCCCAAGGTATCACCGGTATAACCGCCGATACGTCGCAGACACATTACTGAAAAAAACATAATGAACAAGGCGGAAACAATTAAAGCACTGATAAACCAAAAAAGACCGAAAACACCTAAAGCGCCTAAAAACATGATCGCGATAGCAGATACAATGGCGCAGAGACTTGACTGTGCCGTTGGGTGGCCGGCTTTGGCTGCTGTTCCTGCCAATCTTGCGAGGGGTAACCGCGACCATAACCAAACCATGCCGCCGCGACTGGCCGCCTCCGCCACGATCAATGCTAGAGCTGCTGATAAGAGTCCATTATTTGTTAAAATCGTCGTGAATAGAGCGGTGCGCAGACCTACAGAAAAAATAAGCGCCAGAGTTCCATAAGTACCAATGTGCGAATCCTTCATGATCGCAAGACGTTGCTCTTTGTCTTTTGTAACGAAAAAAGCATCCGCAACATCTGCCAAGCCGTCTTCATGGAGAGCGCCGGTCGCAATTGTCACGCTCATGATCGCGATAAACGCCGATATTCCATCCGTAAAACCAAGCATGAAAGTAATGCCGAGGCATATGGAACCGAACAAACCAATGAGTGCACCGGCAATCGGAAAATAGGCTGCATCGTCGGCGATAGTATAATTTGCTGAGAACCATCGATTTGATACCGATAACCGCGAGAGAAATGCCAAAGCGCGCATGGTGGGGCTGATAAAATCACGCAATGTCGCCCGTGCTCCTATTAAAATTAAGTTGAATTGCTTATAGAACGGTCTGATGTGAGATTCTATTCATTCGTTTCAAATTTGACAGGATGTTTCAGTGACCCTTAGTCCATTCGATGATTTCCGTGCTTTGTTATCCAATTTACCAGACCCGGATGAGTTTGCCATGACGCTTGCGAGAAAACGTCAGGCAGAATTGACCAAACCGAGGGGATCTTTGGGCAAGCTTGAAGATATCGCAGTGTGGTACGCTGGCTGGAAAGGCGGTGAAAAGCCTATCGTGACCCGTCCGCTTGTTGCGGTTTTTGCCGGCAACCATGGTGTAACGGACGAAAATGTTACACCGTTCCCAAGATCAGTCACCCAGCAAATGGTCGAAAATTTTGCATCTGGTGGGGCCGCGATCAACCAGATTTGCGTGGCCTACGATCTCGGTTTGAAAATTTTTGATCTTGCATTGGACTATCCAACAATGGATATTACCAAAGATGCTGCAATGGATGAACGCGGCGCTGCAGCTACAATGGCCTTCGGTATGGAATCGATCGCGGGCGGAACGGACCTACTGTGTTTGGGTGAAATGGGGATTGGTAACACCACAATAGCAGCCGCGCTTTCCATGGGATTGTTTGGTGGAGAGGCTGAAGAGTGGACTGGTCCGGGCACTGGCTCAACGGGCGAATTCTATCAACGTAAACTTAATGCCGTTAAAAATGCGATTGCGCTGCATAAAGACCATCTTTCTGACCCCTTTGAAGTCATGCGGCGCCTTGGTGGTAGAGAGATAGCAGCGATTGTCGGTGCTATTCTTGCCGCTCGTATGGAACGCATTCCGGTTATATTGGATGGTTTCGTCGTGACAGCCGCTGCCGCAATCCTACACAAGGCTCATCCGCGCGCGCTAGACCATTGCATTGTCGGTCATGTTTCTGCGGAGCCTGGTCATAGGAAACTTCTGCAAAAGCTCGATAAAGAGCCTTTGCTGGACCTGAATATGCGTTTGGGTGAGGGGACAGGGGCGGCAATGGCTGCTGGCGTCGTTAAGGCGGCTGTATTAACCCATGCTCAAATGGCTACATTTTCTCAGGCCGGTATCAGCGTTTAAACGCTAAGGTCGCCATTGACAGATTTCAACAACGTTTGAGATGTCATAATCGTCGATCTTGGCCAGTGCGTCTATAAAAAGCGGCACGAAAGTGCCGGGGCCAGCGGCTTTATCGCCTGCCAATTTTCCAGCTGCGGCAAATAAAGCCATTGCACCGATAGCGGATTGGAGCGCGTTATCGGGCATTATTGCTATAAACGCGCCCGTTAGGCATGTAAGGGCGCAGCCGGTTGCAGACGTTTTGGACATCAGCGGATGCCCACCTTTAAGCGCCCAATGGCTTTCACCATCAGTGATAAAATCTGTCGAACCAGACATTGCAACGACTGTATTTTTAATACGAGAGAGGTGGATTGCAGCCGTATATGCTGTTTCCACCGGATCCCGACTATCGACGCCTTTGGCAGATGTCTTGTCTGTAAAGGCGATAATCTCCGACGCATTTGCCCGAACAATTGCAGGATTAAACGACAATAGATCGCGTGTTGCATCACGCCTGAATTGCGAAGCAAAATGCGCAACCGGATCGAATACTACAGGTTTTCTCGATTCCGACGCACATTTCATGGCCGACAACATTCCGCTATAGCGTTCCCCGGTCAAGGTTCCGATGTTGATGGTTAATGCGTCCGCAATTTTTGTAAACTCGGCGGCTTCTTGTGGAGCATAAGCCATGACCGGTGATGCGCCAACAGAATTCAAAACATTGGCGCTGAAGTTCATCGCTACTTCATTGGTAATGCATTGGACGACCGGTGATGCTTTACGTATCTCGCCCAGACACTTTCGAAGATCCAACGCATGCGTCATTTAAGAGCGGTTGCTTTCCTTTTCCAGCATCATATAATCCAGCGGAAGTTCGGTGGTATATTTGATCTGTTCCATTGCAAAAGCCGATGACACATCTCTGATGTCAATTTTTGCAATCAGTTTTTTATAGAAAACATCATAGGCCGCGATATCCGGCACAACCACGCGCAGAAGATAATCGACATCACCACTCATGCGGTAAAATTCCACCACTTCCGGGAAGTCCTGAACAACCTCTGAAAAGCGCTTTAACCATTCATGGTTGTGGGACCCAGTGCGTACTGAAACGAAGACGGTGACGCGGGTGTTGACCTTTTCAGGCGATAGAACCGCAACGCGCCGTTGAATGACGCCATCCTCTTCAAGTTTCTGGATACGCCGCCAGCAAGGCGTGGTGGAAAGACCGACTTTCTTTGCAACATCGGCGACAGCCAGTGTAGCATCTTCCTGAAGAAGCCGAAGAATTTTTCTATCAAGACGATCCATAGCAACATCCATAGATTAAATAAAATCAGTATTAAACCTCTGCTTACACGAAAAATAATTTCATATAAATAGATTAATTCAAAAATTATTCTATTAAAACTATGAAAATTGCCGGACAAGCGTTTTTAGTTTTGGTAGTAGTTCATTTTCAAACCAGGTATTGCGCCTGATCCAGCTTGTATTACGCCATGAAGGGTGCGGTAATGGAAGAACATTATACCCGCGCGATTGCTTCATATTGAGAATATTTTTCCAATCTTGAACGGTAGCCGTAACTGATGTGCCTCGATGATCGTCAATGTGGTATTTTTGGGCATATCCTCCGATAGCAAGTACAAGCTCGATCTGTGGCATAGTTGCAAAAATCTTGTCATGCCAAATGGTTTTGCACTCTTTTCTAGGCGGGAGGTCACTTTTATTTTTGTCATAACCAGGAAAACACAATCCCATTGGCACAATCGCAAATTTGCTCGTATCATAAAATTGTTCATTGGATACCCCGAGCCATTCTCTCAGGCGATCGCCGGATCTGTCGTTGAAAGGAATGCCCGTTTCATGCACGCGCAATCCAGGCGCTTGACCCGCAATTGCAATCTTTGCATTGGCTGATAGATAGACCACAGGTCGCGGTTCGTGGGGGAGAGGCGGCAGATATAGGGGGGCATCATAACATATCCTGCAATGCGATACATCATCCTTGAGCTTATCAATTAGGCAGGGGAATGCTGATTTCATAATCCTATATATGCAGTCATGCGTTTCAAACTGCAACGGTCGGCGGAACAAATGCTTTAGCGCGGATGGCTCCGGCGCCAATCTCGCGGTCGCTGAAAGGGAGAAGCCCAGAGGCCGCGTCGCTCACGACGTGCTAACGTTTCTTGTACCGGATAGCCATGATAGCTTACCGCCCAGCCATCCTCGACCATTTGCTTGTTGAGATCAATTTCACCGGCTTTGCATCTTGCCAATATCCGGTGAAATTTATCCTTGGTTTGCCACGTGCAAACAACAAGTTGGTTTGCAATAAGCGAGCCAAGATGTGCTTTGGCTCTTACACCGCATTCGTACCGGCTCTCTTTAGGGCCACAGAGTTGATGAAGCTCAGGTGCATCAATATCAATCAGTCGAACCTTCGTGCCAGAGATAACGAGAGAATCGCCATCAGCTATTCGGGGTTTCCCGGTCAAAATGTTATCCGTCCCGTCATTTGGCAATGGAACTTTGTTTTCTGGCCAACTCAAAAAGGCTGCCACACCGATCACAACGATCGCCACAGCAATATCGGTAAAACGAAAACGCCGCTTGCCGGATTTTGACCAAGACCGGTTGCTTTTCATCATGCGGATTTTAGCTTTATGTGATTGGCGTCATGACGTGTTTGATGTAACCCGGACGAGCCTGCAATTTTTTGTACCACGCTTCTACATTGCTGAACGATTGTGTCCGGGGCAAGTCGAGTGCGTAATAATAATAAACGAATACCCCGGTGATGATATCACCGATGCCTAGTGCATCGCCTGAGAGGTAAGGGGCCTCTGCCAGTGCCCGATTAACAATTTTCAAACCGTTTTCAAAATTTTGGACGCCGGATGTTACCTTTTCAGCTTTTCTTTCCTCAACTGGAAGACGCACCGAGTGGAAAAGAATATCCTTGAACGGTTCAAACAGTGTTCCCATGGTCCAATCCATCCATTTTTCAGCGGAAGCCCGTTTGGAACAATCTTCAATCCACAGAACCCCTTTGCCATAGCGTGCAGCGAGGTAGCGGACGATGGTGTTTGATTCCCATAATACCAGTTCATCATCCTTGATCGTTGGCACCAATCCGTTTGGATTCAAGGCGAGAAATTCCGGCGTATCAAGCCCGCCATAAGCTCCGCCAGCCTTGATGTGTTGATAGTCAAGCCCGATCTCTTCGAGCGTCCAAAGAACTTTTTTGACGTTGCTGGAAGTTGCGCGTCCCCAGAGTGTAAGCATTTATCTTCTCTATTTATGTTTGAGTTGCATATGGTGTTCAACGAAATCGGCTATTGCAGCGATATTGTCGATATCAAATATCGGAATCTGAGTATCAGCTATCGGCATATCGGTTGCAATCGCCACTATATGTGGATCGGTATCGCTTAATGCATCACCGCTTTTGCCGCCTGTTCTACGAACTTCCAATTTGTCATGCGTGTCTTTTTTATAGCCTTCAACAATAACCAAGTCACAGGGAGAAAGGCGACTGAGCATATCTGAAAGGATAGGCTCCTCATCTGTCTTATTTTCATGAATAATAGCAAATCGGCGTGATGATACCACAGCCACTTCTTTTGCGCCGGCTTTGCGGTGTCGCCATGAATCTGTGTCCTCATGGTCTATATCAAAGTCGTGATGGGCGTGTTTGACGGTGGCAATTTGATAGCCGCGTGCAGTCAATTGCTCAACAAGACGAACAACCATGGTTGTTTTTCCGTTGTTTTTCCAACCTGTTACACCAAAAACCTTATGCATTTCCTTCATTCTTTCCCAAAGATTTCCCGCTTTGCAAATTCGAGATCTTGCAGCGTGTTAATGTTAAAGAATGCGCCCTTGGGATAAGGATTGTCAAACGATATGGTTTCCGCCTTTTGTCCGAAAGCAAAAGCGCGAATGCTTTTCTTTTGAGAGCTAGCCATAAAAGCTTGCAATTCCGGTAGAAGATATACCGGCCAAAGCGCGAATGCGGGTTGTAAGCCAACCGGAGTTTCAGCAAGTCGTATCGGTTGTTGCTCGCCAATATTTTTCAGCATACGCTGAAAGTAATCGTCTGGTATGATCGGACTATCAACCGGGATAGTAACGATGAATGCGTAATTACGGTATTGCGCGTATTGTAATGCTGCAGCGATTCCCGCTAAGGGGCCGGAATATCTGTGATGTTCATCGTCGGCTATAAACTTGATATTCGTATCGCCGATATCGTGGCTGGTTGTGTTGGAACTAATAACCACGTCCAACTGATTTACTCGAAAATTCTCAACAGCAAGTTGTAACAGCGTAGCATGACCTATTTGCAAGTCGGCTTTGTCTCGTCCCATGCGCGAAGATTGGCCGCCAGCAAGAACAACGCCGAGAACTTCCAAAAAAGCAGCCAATCTGTCTATTCCTTCAATAAGTCGTTCTGTTTACCAATACGATCATTCAGCTTAAGTTAAGTTCTTTGAAAAAATCATTTCCCTTATCGTCGATAACAATAAAGGCAGGGAAGTCGACCACCTCAATGCGCCAAATGGCTTCCATGCCCAATTCGGGATATTCGACCACTTCAACTTTCTTGATGCAATCTTGTGCCAATCGTGCAGCCGGTCCACCAATAGAGCCAAGATAGAATCCTCCATGCGCCTGACAGGCATCACGTACCGCTTTTGATCTATTGCCTTTGGCGAGCATCACCATTGAGCCGCCGAAGGATTGGAATTGATCAACGAACGAATCCATGCGTCCCGCAGTGGTGGGGCCGAACGAGCCCGATGCATAACCCTCTGGCGTTTTCGCAGGTCCAGCATAATAGATGGGATGGTTTTTGAAATATTTCGGCATAGGGTCTCCCGCTTCCAGTCGAGCGCGAATTTTTGCGTGTGCCATATCACGGGCAACAATAATAGGGCCGCTCAACGAAAGCCGGGTCTTTACAGGATGTTTTGCAAGCTCTGCTAGAATTTCTTGCATTGGTTGGTTCAGGTCAATTTTGACGACATGAGATGTCAGGCGTTCCTCATCAATATCCGGCATATATTGTGCGGGATTGGTTTCTAACAGCTCCAGAAAGATACCTTCTTTGGTGATCTTTCCCTTCGCCTGTCGGTCAGCTGAACATGACACCCCTAATCCGATTGGAAGCGATGCACCATGACGCGGTAAGCGAATAACACGGACGTCATGACAGAAATATTTTCCACCAAATTGTGCACCGACCCCCATTTGTTGCGTAAGTTTATGAATCTCTTTTTCCATCTGAACATCGCGAAATGCGTGACCGCTATCCGAACCTTTGGTTGGCAGCCCGTCGAGATAACGTGCTGAAGCGAGTTTAACGGTTTTCAAATTAATTTCAGCCGATGTGCCACCTATGACAATGGCCAAGTGATAGGGCGGACATGCCGATGTGCCGAGCGATAGAATTTTATCCTTTAAAAAATCGATCAAACGGTCGTGGGTCAAAAGCGAAGGTGTCCCTTGATAAAGGTAAGTCTTGTTTGCAGAACCGCCACCTTTGGCCATGAAGAGGAATTTGTAGGCATCTTCCCCCTCGGCATACAGATCTATCTGGGCGGGAAGATTGTTGCGTGTGTTTTTCTCTTCAAACATTGAAAGGGGGGCGACCTGAGAATAACGCAAATTCTTGCGCTGATACGCACTTAAAACCCCTTTCGAAAGTGCAGCTTCGTCGTTTCCTTCAGTCCATACGCGCCTGCCTTTTTTACCCATGATAATTGCCGTGCCGGTGTCCTGACACATCGGAAGAATACCTCCAGCGGCAATATTGGCGTTTTTGAGTAGATCGTAAGCAACAAATTTATCATTATCGGTGGCTTCAGGATCGGATAGAATGGCTGCCAATTGCTTGAGGTGACTGGCCCGAAGCAGATGATTAATGTCGGCAAATGCCGCATCCGCGAGTAGTGTTAAAGCCTCGGTGTCAACAACCACCATTTCCTCACCGCGAAAAGTATCACGATGCACAAACTGGTCTGTAAGCTTTTTATAAACGGTTTCATCCTGTTCCATAGGGAACAACTCGTATTGTTGCACGTCAGACATTCGTTTAACTCCGGGGTATCTTTTATTTTGTCTTAGCTTTATCTCAAAAGTCGATCTTTGGGCAATCTATGTGTCCATATAACGGTTTGATTTAAGAGCTTTTATACCAAAATGTTTTAAGTGTTCTCCATTGTCATCCGGATACCCTTTGCTATGACCACCAAAACACTTACCAAAGTCACTGCTTCAATCATCGCTTCGGCAATGCTCAGCGTTTCTCCGATAGTGCTGACGCCTGCTGATGCTGCCAACAGTCTTATGGAATTGTTTGGTAGAAGGTCCACTGCACCCGTGTCAGTGCCTGCACAAGTTGCGCCTACTGTGCCGAAGAGCCCTATGACGCCTAAGGTGAAGGCGGCTGATATGAAGCGCGTTACTGTTTCGGCACCCAAGGTTTACGATTATAAGCCAGAAAAACTCGTTCTTATTGATTTTTCACAGATCGATTTCCAGGCGACCAATTCAACGCGCAGTAGCACGGCCGAGACAAGGCTTCCTTTATTGCCACCTTATAATGTGGTGCTGGAAGGAATAGGCAGTGATGAAACCCCTGTGAATGCGCCTTCCCAGTCGCATGATTTCTCTAAAGTCAATGTGAAGGCGGAGAAGCCAATAGCAGATGCCATTGTTAAATTTTATAGCCTTCATCGAGGCTATGTTTGGTCTCAAAACGGAAGTTTGAACGATAAGGCTAAACAGCTATTGCGATTTTTTAATCGCGCTGATGAAGATGGTTTGCAGCCAAATGATTATATGGTCCAAGAGCCAGACGTCTCTCTCACGGGCGAAGCACGCAATGATGCCCTTCTTGCGTTTGATGTTGCTTTAAGTGCGCGCGCGTTGCGTTATGTCACAGATGCCGCAGAAGGACGCATCATCGCGGATAGGTTATCAGCGTTTCATGATCTTCCACGAAAAAATCTCGATCTTGATATGATCATGCAGCAGATAAACGGTACCGATCAACCACAAACGATGTTGAGTGGATATCTGCCACAGTCTAACGCCTATTTGGCATTGAAACTGGAACTGGCAAATTTGCCTCATTCCGATACGTCTCACACTGTGCAGTTGGCTCGTAATACCGTTATAAAGCCCGGACAAAATGACAGTGCATTGCCGCAGTTTATAAGCCTGCTTTTACAGAGAGCTCCTCGGTCATATTTGGACTCCCATCGTGATGTGCTGGAAAAACATCAAACGGATACCAGTTACGATCTTGAGTTGCGCGATGCCATCGTCGCGTATCAGAAACTTGTCGGCAATAATGGAGACGGTGTTATTGGCCCGGCCACAATTTCTGCGCTGATGAATGATAACGCCGCCGTCAAACGTGAAAAGATTATTGCATCTCTCGAACGTTTGCGATGGCTGCCGCACGACTTTGGCAATCGCTACGTCTTTATCAATCAAGCCTCATATCGCGCACAGTATTTTGATGACCATCAAATTAAGCTGGATATGAAAGTCGTTGTTGGGAGCCCGCGTAATCAAACCTACTTTTTTTATGATAATATTCGATTGGTCACTTTCAATCCATCTTGGGGCGTTCCACGCTCAATCGTTTTAAACGAAATGTTACCGCGCATTGTTAGTGATAATGGATATCTTTCCCGCAACAATTATGAGCTTTATGACAGCGCTGGAAAGCGGGTTTCTGCTGGGGCAGTCAATTGGCAACGGGTGGCCTCCACGGGCAATGGTGTCAGCATTCGCCAAATGCCGGGCAAAAATAATGCACTCGGCGAACTGAAGATCCTTTTCCCGAACAAGCATGATATTTATTTGCATGATACGCCGAATAAAACCGCTTTTACGCGCGATATGCGCGCCGTTAGTCACGGGTGCGTCCGGTTGGAGCATCCCCGTGAAATGGCTGCTGCGGTATTGGGGAAATCCGTTTCAGACTTGCAGCCCTACTTTGGTAAAAATGAACGCAGTGTTTCACTGAAAGAACAAGTCCCCGTCTATCTGACATATTTTACCGCTTGGCCCGACGTGAAGAAAGGTCAGATCAAATACTATGATGATGTCTATGATCGCGATGAGCTTTTGATAAAAGCGATGGAAAAAACAGATATGTCACGCAGCCAAGAAAGCTGATTCTGTCTTTTCGTCACACTTTGCAACGATATGCCGTCTTGACATAGAGGGCCTTTATGGCCTTGGCTTGAACAGTGTCATGCCCCGATAAATGCGGTTCTGGATAATAAAAAAACCTGCCTTCGTGACAAAGGCAGGTTTTTTGTGTTCGACAGAAACCGATTACTTAATCTTGGTTTCTTTAAACTCGACATGCTTTTTAGCAATCGGGTCATATTTACGTTTGCTCATTTTGTCAGTCATTGTACGGCTGTTTTTCTTCGTAACGTAGAAAAAACCGGTATCTGCAGTCGACAAAAGCTTAATCTTGATGGTTGCTGCCTTGGCCATGATAAGGGTCCTGTTCTTACAAAAATAACACCGCCCTGCTGCCGGAACGCATTTCCGGCGCAAGCGGATTTTGCGGCGACACTACGGATGTTGTGAAAAAAGTCAAGAGCGGAAAAGCTTTCCAATCAATCTCGACAGCACTAAAATGATATAAAGCCCAAAAAAAGCGGCCATCGTGCTCGAAAATCCATAAGGATTAAAAATATCCATTGCCTTGCCGATGATAGCAGGCCCAACCAGCATACCGATGCCATAGCAAAAGATAAAGGCAGAATTGGCCGCAGCCAGTTCGTGCCCCTTTAAACGCGCACCAAGCTGTGCAAGCCCGATTGTATAAAGTCCGGCTGAAACGCCGCCTAAAATAAACAGGTCAAGCATGAGCGCCCACTGAAAATGCGCAATCCAAGGAACCGCCAACGTTCCAGCAAGACCTATTATTGCACATCCCATAAGCGGATAACGGCGATCCTTCACGAAATCGCTAATGATACCGATTGGAATAAGCAATAATACATTACCAAGCGCCAGTATGGCCATGAATTTCGCCGCTTCATTTTCGGCATAGCCGAGCGAAAGACTAAAAGGGGTGATAAGCGTCAAAGCGCCCATCTGGATTGCACCGTAGACCAAAACAGCCATGGTTGAGGTGGGGACCGAGAAAATGTAGGGTAAAAACGCGACGTGTTCCCCATCCTTGAATTGCGGGCTTAAACGCCACGCTGCCAAAATAGGAATTGCGGCCAGAGCAATAAGAAAACATGCTGTCCCAAAGGGGATGAATCCATGGCTTCCGACTCGGGCAAGTAGGGTGGGACCCACGGTAAATCCAAGACCGAGAGTTATTGCATAGAATGCCAACACCATGCCGCGTCTTTTGGGCGGTGCAGAGCTGTTTACCCAGAATTCCGATAGGATAAACATAATGGTCATGGCAAAATGCAACGTGAAACGTAGTACAAACCATATCCATATCGACTGGAAATAATAAAATCCGAGAAAACTTGCGCAGCCGACAAACATCATAATCAGAATAGATCTTGCGACGCCAAGTTTCATCGCGATTCGTGCAGCGAAAACAGCTGCTATAATGGTGGCTATTCCCCCGACGGTGCCGCTATAGCCGATAACACTGCTGGAAAAACCCCGCGCGGCCATCAAAAGGGAAATCAATTGCGTTCCCAAACCTAAAGCTACCCCTACGGCCCCGATGGTGGCGGTGGCCGCAATGATGGCACGCCATGAATGGTTATTGCAGTCTGGTGTTTCGGTATGCATCAGTAAATATCGATTGTATCTTGATGTTGAGTGCCATGCGCGGCGTGAAAGAATTCAATAGGAACCGGATCGTGTAACAACGGCGATTTCTGTAAGACCTGTGCAGCTATTTTCATGATCTCCCGTGTTATGGGGTGAATGGATAAATCCTCCGGTGCTTGGAAACTAACCCACTGTAAGTCCTCAAGCTCTTCTGAAGGCTGCATGTCTAATGGATTGAGTACATTTGCGGCATCTGTCAAAAAAAAACGTGTGTCATATCGCCTGACATTTCGTGGCGGGGTAATCGCACGCGCAAAATACCGCAGTGATGATAGAACGGGAATGATTCGGTGTTTGTAGAGGAACGCCCAATGCGGATGAATGCGCGATTTCTGCATCACACCCAAACGTTTTCCGATCAGGAGCCCCGTTTCCTCGTAGGTTTCACGAATAGCCGCTAACGCAATGGCATTGGCAGCGTTGGCTGACCCAGCTTTTCCCAATTCTGACAATATACGTTTTTCATCAACTGCATGCAGCGGAGCATCTGCGTTGACATGATAATCAGCTCGATCAACTCGTCCACCGGGAAAGACAAAGTAACCGGGCAAAAAAGCGTGTTGGTGATGTCTTCTGCCCATCAACACAAAAGGAATTTGGTTTTTCCAACGCACGATGAGCAATGTCGCAGCATTTTGCGGACGTTTTGGACGTGATTTCGCAAGCAATGTGCTATTCAACGCCTGCGTCCTCTTCTTGCCGTACGGCCATTATCGCGTTTGCCTTTCTGGCTTTTATGAAAAGATGAAGGCGAAAACGGCAATGGACGGGGCGGGCTTAACATTTCAAAGCGCAAAGCACCTGCAATCGGCTGCGCCTCGACGAGTCGAACCTCGACATTATCGCCAAGTTGATACCATTTGCGGCTGCGCTCTCCGTTCAACGCATGTCTCGCTTCATCAAAATGATAGTAATCCGACGCAAGCGTAGAGATGGGAATAAAACCATCTGCACCAAGCCGATCAAGCGCGATGAACAGGCCAGATTTTGTGACGCCTGCTACACGACCGTGAAATGTTGCGCCAATTTTATCCGCTAGAAAATGGGCAATCAGCCGATCAACGGTTTCACGCTCTGCTCCCATGGCTCTACGTTCAGTCAGCGAGATTGATGCCGCAATATCATCGAGTTCGCCTTGCTGATTGTCTGTTAGGCCATCACTACCAAGTTTTAAGGCACGTATCAGTGCTCGGTGAGCGATAAGATCGGCATAACGACGAATTGGAGATGTGAAATGAGCATAATTATGCAGGTTTAAGCCAAAGTGGCCAATATTTTCAGGTGTATACTCGGCTTGCGATTGTGAACGCAAAACGACCTGATTGACCAATTCCTGTTGTTCTGTCTTATCGACGCGTGCCAATATTCCATTCATACGGGCAGGGGTCAGCTCTGCACCGCGTGCAAGCGACATGCCTAACGAATGGAGGAATTCACGTAATGCCTCCTGTTTGGCGAGCGAGGGCTGGTCATGAACGCGGAATATCAAAGGTTGGTTTTTTGCCTTCAAAGTCTCGGCTGCCGCAACATTGGCTTGAATCATACACTCTTCTATCAGCTTATGCGCATCAAGCCGCGGCGGTACAACTACATCTTCGACACGTCCCTGTTCATCAAGAAGTATTTTTCTCTCGGGCAGGTCCAGTTCCAGTGGTTGCCTTTCTTCCCTTGCATGACGTAAGACTGAATAAGCAGCCCACAACGGTTTCAGTATGGTCTCGAGCAATGGAGCCGTTTTGTCATCGGTTTTTCCATCTATTGCGGCTTGCGCTTGCTGGTAGGACAGCTTTGCTGCAGAACGCATCAAAATCCGGTGAAAACTGTGTTTGCGTTTGTGCCCCTGAGCATTAAATACCATTCGTACCGCCATTGCGGGACGGTCTTCTCCCTCACGCAAGGAACAGAGATTGTTAGAAATACGTTCAGGCAGCATTGGCACGACGCGATCCGGAAAATAGACTGAGTTTCCGCGCTTAAGGGCTTCAATATCGAGCGCTGTTCCGGTTCTGACGTAATAGGCGACATCGGCAATCGCGACAGTTACGATAAAGCCGCCTTCATTGGCGGGATCGGAATCTGCTATGGCATGAACAGCGTCATCGTGATCTTTTGCATCAAATGGATCGATTGTTATCAACCCCAATTCACGCCAATCTTCGCGATGATCCATTGTAACAGGTTTGGCTTCTTCTGCTTCCTTTATAACGGATTCCGGAAAAATATAGGGAATGTCATGAGAGATAATGGCGATCATTGAAAGAGCCTTTTCACTCTTTATCTCACCCAATACCTCACGCACACGACCGCGTTTAAGTCCATAACGGTTGTCACGCCCAATCTCGACCTCAACCAGGTCTCCCACTTTTGCATGCATTTCCGCAGTCGCGTCGATGACAACTTCGCCGGCTTTTCGGTCAATGGGCTCTAAGCGCCATTCACCCTTATCCGTCTGGCGGAGAACACCAATTGTCGTTGCCGCTTTTTCGTCGAGCTTTTTGATGACCCGACCAGTATAGGCGGGACCATCAGGCGCTTTATTTCGGAAGATCTTTGCCAGTATCCGATCGCCAACACCAATGGCGGGGCCGCGGCCATGACGCGATGGATGCACTGAAACCAAAGGTGCTTCATCACCTTCCCATTCGACCGGACGAGCAAGGAAACCACCGTCTTTGTCGCGTTTCAATATATCTAACGAAGTCACCGGTGGTAAGCCGTTCTTGACAACGATGTTCTTTCGCTGTTTGGAAACCAGTCCCTCATCCTTTAGGTTACGCAAAAGGTCTTTCAACCATATGCGTGCATCACCTTTTAGATTAAAAGCCTTTGCTATTTCCCGTTTGCCGGAAAGATGCGGATTTTCTGTGATAAAAGAAAGGATATCCTGCATTGAAGGCAGATTTTTCTTGGCCTTTGTAAAGCCGGGATGCTGTTTGGTCGATGGCTTGTCATCCCGTTTCACAAATTAATCCGCCTTTTTTACAGTTGTCTTCTTTGTTGTGGTCTTTTTTGCTGCTGCTTTTTTTGGAGCGGCTTTTTTTACCGGCGCTTTCCGCCCTTTTTTAGGA
This sequence comes from Bartonella sp. LJL80, assembly GCF_054871565.1. Lineage (NCBI taxonomy): Bacteria > Pseudomonadati > Pseudomonadota > Alphaproteobacteria > Hyphomicrobiales > Bartonellaceae > Bartonella > Bartonella sp. LJL80. The sequence continues at coordinate 483,045 of NZ_JBTXLM010000004.1, read as the reverse complement.
GCGGCCGATTTTGCAGAAATCAAGACCAATGCCTCTTCGAGTGTAACAGAGGTTGGCTCTTTACCTTTCGGAAGTGTCGCATTGACCTTTCCCCAATTTACATAAGGGCCATAACGCCCGTCTCTGACCGTGACCGTCCCACCGTCTGGATGGTCGCCCAGCGTAGCCAAGGCTGCAGCAGTTGTTCGACCACGGCCGCCGCCTTTCGCCTGTTTTTCTGCAAGGACTGATACAGCACGGTTGATTCCAACGTCAAATACTTCCTCGGCATTATCCAGATTGGCATATTGGCCGTCATGGGCAATATAAGGGCCGTAACGACCAATAGATGCCGTTATTGGTTTACCCGTTTCCGGATGAAGTCCAATTTCTCGAGGAAGAGCCAAAAGGGCTAAAGCCTTTTCAAAAGTCATATCAGCCTGTGCCCAACCCTTTGGCAGCCCGGCACGCTTGGCCTCTTTGCCTTCACCGCGTTGTACATAAGGGCCGAAGCGTCCGCTCCTCAACGAAATATCCTCGCCGGTTTGTGGATCTTGCCCTAATACTGACGGTTCGTCAGAGCGGGCGGCCTCGCCGTCTGATCCATTTTCACTTCCCAACTGACGAGTGAATTTGCACTCAGGATAGTTTGAGCAGCCGACAAAAGCACCGTAGCGTCCCAGCTTCAGCGACAATTGACCGGCATGACACAAGGGGCATGAACGGGGATCGCTTCCGTCTTCTCGCGGCGGAAATGCCAAAGGTGCCAATGTCTCATTCAGCACATCAAGAACATTGGTGACACGCAATTCTTTAATATCTGCAACAGATGCGTTGAAAGCATCCCAGAAGTCGCGCAAGACCTGCTTCCAAGAAAGCTTGCCATCCGAAATCAGATCAAGCTTCTCTTCAAGGTCTGCAGTAAAATCATATTCGACGTAGCGGTTAAAGAAATTTTCAAGGAAAGCGGTAACAATACGTCCCTTTGCCTCTGGAAACAACTTGCGTTTGTCTATCGTGACATATTCTCTATCGCGGAGCGTTGCCAAGGTCGAGGCGTAGGTGGATGGACGCCCGATACCCAGTTCCTCAAGCTTCTTAATCAGTGATGCTTCCGAATAGCGGGGCGGCGGTTCGGTTGTGTGTTTTACCGCTTCTACATCATTCTTTTTCAGTCTTTCGTTGGCCTGCATGTGCGGCAAGCGTGCTGAATCTTCGTCATCGCCGGCATCTTCATCTTTTTGATCGGTATATGCGGCAATAAAACCGTCAAATCGGATAACGGAACCTGTGGCGCGCAAGTTGGCATGGTCAGAACCGCGAATAGCTTCGATTTCAACGGTTGTCCGCTCGATATCGGCAGGTAACATCTGGCTTGCAATCGCGCGTTTCCAAACCAGCTCATACAAGCGAGCCTGATCGTTATCCAAATACTTCCTTGCTTGCTCGGGTGTGCGCTTGAAGTCGGTGGGACGGATGGCTTCGTGGGCCTCTTGCGCATTTTTTGCTTTAGTTGAATAAAAGCGCGGCTTTTCTGGGACGTATTTGTCACCAAATTCACCTGCGATGGCTTTACGCGCACCATCGATGGCTTCGGGTGCCATTTGAACGCCATCGGTACGCATATAGGTTATAAGACCGGTCGTTTCTCCCCCAATGTCCACGCCTTCGTAAAGCTTTTGCGCCACTTGCATAGTCCGTGAAGCCGAAAAGCCTAACTTTGAAGACGCAGCTTGCTGCAGCGTCGATGTAGTGAAAGGTGGAGAAGGATTTCGTTTCGTAGGTTTGGCTTCAACGCTTAGCGTCCTATATTCAGCGCTTTGCAACATTGAGCGTATAGTATCTGCCTGTTCCTGGGTTTTTATGTCCAGTTTACCGAGCTTCTTTTGGTTATAATTGGTCAAGCGGGCAATGAAAGCATCGTTGCGAGGTGTGACCAACTCTGCCGCGATAGACCAGTAATCTTCACGGATGAAGCGTTCGATCTCCGACTCACGGTCGCAGATAAGACGAAGCGCCACCGATTGCACCCGACCAGCCGAACGGGCTCCGGGCAGCTTTCGCCATAAGACCGGGGAAAGTGTGAAACCAACCAGATAGTCTAAAGCGCGTCTGGCAAGATAAGCATCAACCAAAGGTTCATCAATATCTCTTGGATGTGCCATGGCTTCCAAAACTGCCTGCTTGGTGATGGCGTTGAAGACAACTCTTTTTACCGGTTTATCCTTAAGAACCTTCTTTTGACGCAAAACTTCCAGTACGTGCCAAGAAATGGCTTCACCTTCGCGATCAGGGTCAGTTGCCAAAATCAATCCGTCAGCGTCTTTTAACGCCTTGGCAATTTCCGTCAAACGCTTTGCGGACGCACTATCAACATCCCATTTCATGGAGAAATCTTCATCTGGCAGAACAGAACCGTCCTTGGCCGGAAGATCACGAACGTGACCAAAGGACGCCAAAACCTTAAAGTTCGAGCCTAGATATTTATTGATTGTTTTAGCTTTTGCCGGTGATTCGACGACGACAACATCCATATTTATATCCGTTTACCTGAACCAGATTTCGATTTCAAACTGCTCTCAAATGAACAGCGAAACGACTTTGGTCAAGGCTAAATGGAAAAAAAAACGATAATACAACTATTGATTGCAAATGGTTGTAATGCACGTTATAAGAAAAAAGTGGAATATTTCCGGGGTCGTTTCCGAGGGGGAAATGGAAAAAGGTTTTGTTCTGCAGAACAGAGCGGGGGTGCGCAACAATAGGAGGGACCCATGCCTAAGAACCGCTTAAAAGTAGTAGGTTATATAGCCGACATGTCACGGCAAATGAATAAGATGGCGTTGAATGCGCAGATGCCGTTTCTGGCTTTCTTGCTCGAAATGGTGGTGAATGAGGGACAGGATATGTTAAAAAGTACGCGCCCTAATCGGGATAATCGCTAACGGAAAGTGATACATACCCACCGGAATGGCGGATGAGCTTGCCGGCAAGGTCTAGTTCAATCAGCAAAAGATACATTCTTTGCAAGGGGACACCGGAGTGAATGCAGAGCGTTTCTATGTCGATTGGCGTGGTTGAAAGTGCCGATAAAACAGAAGCCAATTCATTATCCGAGGAATCGTGCCCTTCCTGTTCAATCGGTTCATTATTGTTGGAAGGGAAGGGGAGAAAATCTTCTGCCGGACTCTCAAAAAAAGAGTACTGAGCATTTTGTGGTGTAGATGGGGTGAGGGGCGTCAGAGTTTCCGCAAGGTCGCTGGCATTAGTCACTAAAAGCGCTCCATCTCGTATAAGATGATTGGGGCCAGCGGCCCTTGGGTCGAGTGGAGAGCCAGGTATGGCAAACACAATACGCCCAATTTCTGCGGCTAGCCGCGCAGTGATAAGAGAGCCAGACCGCGCAGCAGCCTCGACAACGAGAAGTCCGAGTGAAAGACCGGCAATGATGCGATTCCGTCGCGGAAAATCGACCGCTCTCGGCTGCCAGCCAATCGGCATCTCACTGATAATGGCACCACCCTGCTCAATAATTTCTTGATATAGTCTCGTATTCTCAGGTGGATAGATATGATCAATGCCGCCAGCTAAAACTGCAATTGTGCCAGACGACAAACTCGCCGAATGAGCAGCAGCATCAATACCGCGAGCTAAACCTGAAACGATGGAAAAGCCCAATTCGCCCAAGCTTTTTGCGAACTGAAAAGTGATCTTTTTACCGGGTGCGGAGGCATTGCGTGAACCAACGATACCAACAGACGGTTTTTGAAAAACTGTTGGATTTCCTTTGATGGTTATCAAGGGTGGTGGATTGTCGGTTGCCCTGAGTAAAGGTGGATATTCGGGCTCTCCAACGCCGACGAATTGAACACCTATCTTATGAGCGGCATCCAGTTCGCGTTCTGCGTCTTCTCGGCTTGCGACACGGATGGGCTTTCCCGCTCCACCTTTGCTGCTTAACTCTGGCAAAGCACAAAGCGCCTTTTCCGCTGAACCATAATGCTCAATAAGGCTCATAAAAGTAACAGCCCCGACATTCTCGCTGCGTATCAGCTGCAGCCAATGTAGACGTTGCTTATCAGTTAGACGGATGCCCTTACGATTTTGCATCATTTGCTCTTTTTGCCAATTTTGCTTTCTTCACCCTTTATGAGACGGCTTATATTCGCATGATGTTTTACAATAACAATAATACTCATGACTGCAAGCACTGTGGCAATCATATGAGAAGCGGGTATCGGCATAAAAACAAAGACAAAAACGGGCACGAGCAACATTGCGAACAGTGCAGATAAAGACGAATAACGTGTCAAAAATGCCGTTAAAAGCCAAACACATGCAAAAAATAGCGCAGATGGCCAAAAGAAACCGAGACATACGCCCAAGTAAGTTGCGACACCTTTACCGCCCTTGAATTTCAACCAAATTGGATATAAGTGGCCGATAAATGCAGCAAAACCACCAAGCGCGATAAAAAGGTGATCTGCATGAGGCGCAGACAGAAACGCGGCCAAATAAACGGCAATCGTCCCCTTCAACATGTCACATAGAAGAGTCAGGGCGGCGATTTTCTTATTGCCTGTCCTTAAAACATTCGTGGCTCCGATATTACCAGAGCCGATCGATCTCACATCGCCAAGACCGGCTAGACGGGTAAAAATAAGGCCGAATGGTATGGAACCAATCAGATAACAACCCAAGAGGGCTGCCCATAAAACAAATTGCGTAGGGCTGGTTATATCTGCCATGAAAACAGGCTTTCTTTCTACTACGTGTTAATGCGTCTGATATTGATAGACTGAACGACCGCGAACATAGGTTTGTAAAACACGCCCTTGGAAGCGGGCATTTTCAAATGGCGTGTTTTTTGAACGGGAGTGCAACATATCCAGAGTTAGAACCCAAGGTTCATCGAGATCGACGATAATGAAATCAGCATCTCTTCCATTCTGCAATGTGCCAGTATCCAGCCCCAATAACCGCGCAGGGTTGGTGGATAGAAGCTCTATAATTCGTAAAAGTGGAAGCGAACCGTCGTGATAAAGCCTTAATGCAGCTGCCAATAATGTCTCCATGCCGACGGCGCCGGCCTCGGCATCTTCAAATGGCAGCCTTTTTGTATCGACATCTTGTGGATCATGGGACGAGACAACAATGTCAACCGTACCGTCTCGAACAGCCTCAATCATGGCTTGTCTGTCATCTTCGGCTCGAAGTGGCGGCGTTAATCGAAAGAATGTACGATATTCGCCAATGTCATTTTCATTCAATGTTAGATGGTTGATGGAGGTGCCTGCCGAAATGGTGCTGCCCCGTTGTTTGGCGACGCGAATAGCATCCGCAGACATTGCTGTGGAGATCTGAGAAGCATGATAGCGGCACTTTGTCAGCGCTGCTAAACGTAAATCTCTTTCTAGGGGAATAACCTCTGCTTCCCTGGGAGCGCCAGCCAATCCCAGCCAACTGGCAAGCAGGCCCTCGTTCATTACACCGCGTCCGGTCAAATTTCTATCTTGTGTTTCATGCATGATAGGAACATCGAAATCACGAGCATATGTCATGGCGCGGCGCATGACAGAAGGATTTTCAATGGTTTTCCGACCATCTGTAAATGCAACGGCCCCTGATGCCTTGAGTAGTCCAAATTCGGTCATTTCCGTACCATCAAGACCTCGCGTGATCGAAGCCGCAGGATGAACTTTGACGCGGGCAGTTTCACGCGCAGTACGCATGACAAATTCTACCAATGCAACATCATCAATGACAGGATGAGTATCCGGCATCATGACAAACGACGTCACCCCGCCCGCTGCGGCTGATTGGCTGGCAGATGCAATCGTTTCGCGATGTTCCGCGCCAGGTTCGCCGACGAAAACGCGCGCGTCGACCAATCCTGGAAGAATCGCTCGCCCTGCCAAATCAACGATTTCGGCTCCCTCTGGAGCTCCTTGATTGTAAGCGTTTGCACCTGAGGCAACTATTTGTCCATCCTGCACGATCAAAGTGCCGATCTCGTCTTTACTACAGGAGGGGTCAACAATGCGGGCATTTTGAAAGACCATAGTTTTCATCAATGTTCTCCTTCACCCCAGTTATGACGCGGATCCAAAAGCGCTTCCATGACAGCCATGCGTACCGCTACCCCCATTTCAACTTGTGTTTGTATGACGCTATGCGGGCCATCGGCGATATCGGAAGCTATTTCCACTCCACGGTTCATCGGGCCGGGGTGCATAACAATGCAATCGGCATTGGCACGCTGAAGCTTTTTCTGGTCTAGACCGAAGAAATGAAAATATTCTCGTACCGAAGGTACAAATGAGCCAGCCATCCTTTCGCGTTGCAGCCGCAGCATCATGATAACGTCGACACCTTCCAGTCCCGTATTCATGTCGTTGAACACTTCAACACTCATATCGGCAATGCCGGAGGGTAGAAGGGTCGAGGGTGCAATAACCCTGACACGTGCACCAAGTGCATTCAGGCTGATGATATTTGACCGGGCTACGCGTGAATGGAGAACATCGCCACATATCGCAACGGTCAATCCTGCTATCGTGCCTTTGGCCCGACGGATGGTAAGAGCATCCAATAAGGCTTGTGTCGGGTGTTCGTGCGCACCATCGCCAGCATTGACAACCGAGCAACCAACCTTTTGCGCCAATAAGGCTGCCGCTCCGCCGGAACTATGACGAATAACGAGGATGTCGGGATGCATGGCATTGAGTGTCATGGCGGTATCAATCAGCGTTTCGCCTTTTTTAACCGACGAATTACCGACCGACATATTCATAACATCGGCGCCGAGCCTCTTTCCGGCCAGCTCAAAAGAAGATTGAGTCCGTGTAGAAGCTTCAAAAAACAGATTGATTTGCGTGCGACCACGCATAGAGGACTTTTTTTTATCGATCTGTCTGGATATTGCCACATTTGCGTCGGCTCGATCCAATAAGATGGTAAGGTCGTGGGCGTTTAGGCCTTTTATGCCTAATAGATGGCGGTGTGGAAAGATAGGAAAAGGCGTGTTTTGTGTCATAGCAGGTGTTTCCTATAGAGTCTCGCCGAGACTACAACAAGCGTTGCATTTGATGCAATGAGAGTTTTTAACCGCTAAAAAACCAAATGTCTGTAAAACAATGGATCTGCGATTCGAAAAACTAGGGATAAGTCTGTGAACGCTCTCGCCAGCCAAAATACACAACGAAAAAATGCCTTTCTCAGCGATGCCGTTCTCTTTCGGTTTGCTTCGGTGCTTCCAACGGGCTTGCTTGCGGGCTTTGAGGAAGTGGGGGCTTTCGTGGCGAGTAAAGAGGCTTCTGATTTGGCTCGCTTGGCAAATGTACACCGTCCATCCTTGCGCCGCGAGGACGAATGGGGAGATGCTGTTCAACAGCTGGAGATCCATCCTGCATACCACGCTTTGCAAAGGCGTTCAAAATTGGCGGGTCTGGCGTCTTCTTTATGGGAGCAAGGTACGGCTGAAAACGGTGCTCGCTATCAAGCGCGTGCAATGCGTCTCTATTTGATGGCGGGCCTTGAAACGGGGCATTTAAACGAAATTATGTTGAACAGCGCGGCAATTGCTGCGCTGATTGGTGAAACCGATCTTTTTCAAAACTGGCAAAACGCACTGCTTTCCCGTCAACATGATTTTTCCACGCGCCCCATATCTGTAAAGAAGGCTGCAACGCTTACATTTGCGTTTGATGACGGTATGCAGGTATCTCGTGGCGATAAGCACGTCGCGTCTGCATCCCGTGTATCTTTTGATTCGAATACGAGCCGTGATCTTTATCGGATTGATGCGGTTAAAGGATCGGTGATCAATCCAATGGCTGATGGTTATTTCGTCACTGCAGGTGTTGGCGGGCAGACAAGCTGCTTCCTTGTACCACGACTGCAAGAAAACGGTATGCTGAACGGCGATTTATCCATTGATTTTCTCAATCATCGCTCAGGAGAATGTTCGGTTCCTGAAGGACAAGTTTCGTTCCACCAAAGCCATGGATGGCTGATCGGTCAACTTGGAGATGGAGAAAAGGTCATCCGGGATATCGAAACGATGATCCGTTTTGATCAGGCGATTATTTCTGCCGGCGTGTTGCGGGCGGCATTGCAATCAGGGGTTAATTTTTTCCGTCGGGGAAATCCACGTCAAGCGCTTTCGCCTTTGACTGAGCGGGTTTTTGCCGATTTGGCTTTGGATGTGACTGCTGCACAATGCCTCGTTATACGGTTGGCACGTGCCTTCGATCAGGCTGCCCATGATCGCAGTGAAGCTGCGTTTGCGCGCATCATGACGCCGATCATCGCCATGCACGTTAATCAATTGGTCGTACCGATTTCGGGAGAGATTATTGCCCAAGTCGGCAAGAATGCGTTTCATGTCGACAGTCGTTTATCCCGTATGTTGCATGACGCACCGGCGCGAGCTATGCAGGGGGCAGGCGGAAACGATCTCGTCAATGACACTGTCAGAATGGCGGAAAAAGCGCCCGGACTTTTTCAGCAATTATTGGACAAAATAGCATTGGATATCGGCGCAGCTGGTCCAAAGACGGTGGAGATACTCAAAGCGGCTGCGCAGGTGGCAGCAAGCGATATCGGCGCGGGCAGGCTGTTTGTTGAACAAATGGCCTATGCAGGTGCAGCCGCAGCATTACGGCAAACCGATATGGATCATATAACGGCTGCATATGTTGAAAGCCGTCTTGGTGGTCAATGGCGTTCGTCTTACGGCATGTTAAGCGCTCGTCACAATGCCGGTCACATATTGGGTACGCTCTATCCAGCGGTTTGAAGCAGAGTTTGTAAACGATCAAGCGCGCCCTGCAGAATAAACGATGCAGCTGCGGAATCAATTCGGTCGGCTCGTTTTGTACGTGACACATCCATTTCCAGCAGACCGCGCTCGGCTGCGACAGTCGATAAACGCTCATCCCAAAAAATAAATGGGACATGTGTCAAACTATCCATATTTCTTACGAAAGCGCGCGTTGCCTGAACGCGTGGTCCGCTGCTGCCATCCATATTGATGGGGAGCCCTATGATTGCAGCGCCGATATTTTCCTGATCGAATATACTATTCAATGCAACGGCATCTAAGGAAAACTTTTTACGGCGCAAGACAGGACGAGGATTGGCAAATCGCCATCCAAGGTCGGACACAGCAATACCGATTGTTTTCGTTCCCAGATCAAGGCCGGCAATGTTCTTTCCGGCAAGAGGTAAATTTGATATTTCGGATATGTCGATAACGGGCATGTGACTTGTTTCTCTTCGGCATCCCTTGGCATTCTTTGTTAAAGCGTTCATATATTGATCGATATGAAAAGACCAATCAAAAGAGGAGTAGGTACAATGAAACTTACATGGTTAGGTCACGCCGCTTTCCGTATTGAGACCGGTAAAGCTGTCATTTTGGTCGATCCGTTTCTAACCGGTAATCCGGCTGCCAAAGACCTCGATATCAAGCAAGCGATAAAAGGTGTTACGCATATTGCGCTCACACATGGGCACAGTGACCATGTGGGTGATACGGTAGCTATAGCCAAGGAAAAAAATATTCCGGTGACAGCCAATGCAGATCTAGGTGCATGGCTTGGAGCGCAGGGAGTTGCAAATGTGGTGCCGGGAAATACTGGTGGAACGCAGCACCATAGCGGTTTTTCAATAACATTCGTCAATGCATTACACTCGTCTGCTGTGCTGACACCCGACGGCGTTTCCCAATGTTTAGGAAACCCCAATGGTCTGGTGTTTCATTTTGACGATGCCCCGACGCTCTATCATATGGGTGATACCGACATATTTTCAGATATGAAGTTGATTGATGAGCTACATTCGCCCGAGATTGGTATCGTTCCAGTTGGTGATTTTTTTACCATGGGCGGCGCTGTCGCTGCACTGGCTTGCCAACGGTATCTGAATCTAAAAACCGCTATTCCCTGTCATTATGGTACTTTTGGATTGCTCGATCAAACGGCAGATACGTTTGTTAACGCGATGGATGGCAGCAAAACAGCGGTTGCAGTGCCGAAAGTCGGTGAAACGCTTACTTTTTAACGCTCTTTTCTTGCGCTCTTCGGTGATGAGCTGTATAGCCCGATAGGTTAATTTAATTTCATACAGGAAGTTTTTTATGTCTGTAGATATGAAAACGGTTAAACGTGTGGCGCATCTGGCACGCATCGCCGTACAGGATGATGAAGCCGAACGTATGACCGGCGAATTGAATGCAATATTGGGCTTTGTCGAGCAACTTGATGAAGTCAATGTCGATCATGTTGAGCCGTTGACTTCTGTAATGCCGATGGCTCTACGTATGCGAGAAGATGTCGTGAGTGACGGCAACAAAGCAGCCGACATTGTTGCCAATGCACCGTTGAGCGAAGAAAATTTCTTTCTTGTGCCCAAAGTTGTTGAATAAAACTCCCAGCTATATTTGAGACCCAACATGACCGATTTGACGACGCTGACAATCGCTGAAGCCCGTGACGCCTTAAACAAGCGTGAGTTCAAGGCGACAGAATTGACGGAAGCCTACCTCCAGGCAATTGAGGCATCCAATCCTGCAATCAATGCCTATGTCACCGTTACCGGAGACCAAGCGCGCCAGATGGCAGAGGCGTCGCAGCAACGCATCGAAAAAGGCGAGGCGGGAGCACTAGAGGGCATTCCCCTGGGCATCAAAGATCTGTTTGCGACCTATGATGTACATACACAAGCCTGTTCCCATATTCTGGAAGGCTTCAAGCCGAAATATGAATCGACGGTCACTGCCAACCTTTGGTCTGATGGTGCCGTAATGTTAGGTAAACTCAATATGGACGAGTTTGCCATGGGATCTTCCAACGAAACATCACACTATGGACCAGTCGTCAATCCTTGGCGGGAGTCCGGCTCGACAGATGAACTCGTACCTGGTGGTTCTTCGGGTGGTTCAGCTGCCGCCGTTGCAGCCCGTCTTTGCGCTGGCGCAACGGCAACGGATACAGGCGGGTCTATTCGCCAACCTGCAGCCTTTACTGGCACCGTTGGGATCAAGCCGACTTATGGCCGTTGTTCACGTTGGGGAACAATTGCTTATGCATCTTCACTCGATCAGGCAGGCCCGATTGGGCGGGATGTCCGCGATTGTGCTATTATGCTCAAATCTATGGCATCGTTCGATCTGAAGGATTCAACATCTGTCGATCTTCCCGTACCTGATTATGAAAGCTTCATCGGTCAATCGGTTAAAGGCATGAAAATCGGTATTCCAAAAGAGTACCGTGTTGAGGGGATGTCGGAGGAGATATTGGAGCTTTGGCAAAAAGGCATTGCCTGGTTGAAGGATGCTGGTGCGCAGATCGTCGATATATCGCTTCCGCATACGAAATATGCCTTGCCAGCATATTATATTGTTGCTCCGGCTGAAGCATCTTCCAATCTTGCCCGTTATGATGGCGTACGTTTTGGACTTCGCGTACCCGGTAAAGATATCATCGAAATGTATGAAAATACCCGTTCTGCCGGTTTTGGCGACGAGGTAAAGCGGCGTATCCTGATCGGGACTTATGTCTTGTCAGCAGGTTATTATGATGCTTATTATCTTAAAGCGCAGAAGGTGAGAACACTTATCAAGCAAGATTTTGATCAGTGTTTTGAAGCGGGTGTGGATGCAATCCTCACACCGGCAACACCAACCGCCGCTTTCGGCGTTGCCGATGAAAAGCTAAAAAATGACCCTGTTGCGATGTATCTCAATGACATTTTTACGGTAACTGTCAATATGGCCGGTTTACCTGGAATTTCGGTTCCCGCCGGTCTTTCTTCGCAAGGCTTGCCACTAGCGCTCCAATTGATTGGCAAATCTTTCGCTGAAGAAAAGCTGTTTCAAACAGCACATGTAATTGAACAAGCTGCCGGAAAGCTGACGCCAGCGAAGTGGTGGTAAGCCATCTGACTGTTGTCATGATCTTAAATCTCGTGTGATTAAAGCTACGTCGATACTGAGTGTATGACGTAGCTACCCTCAACACAGGCTTTCGCACTCATCAAAGTGATGTTGAAGTCTCGACAGCAGATAGATGATATGCGTACATGGTCCAGTGTAAACTTCACGTTGTATGCTTGATATCCATTAGAAGCACTAGCAGCGTGAAATCAACCGCCTAGATATGCCTCTTTTACTCTTGGGTCATCCAACATGGCTTTGCCTTCACCCTCAAGGATAATTTTCCCCACTTCTAATATGTAAGCATAATTGGCGATAGAAAGAGCCGCAAAAGCATTTTGTTCGATCAATAAAACGGTTTTTCCCATCTCGTTAATCTTCCGGATGATGGAAAAAATCTCCTGCACAAGGATGGGAGCCAATCCAAGAGATGGCTCGTCCAGCATGACAAGGTCAGGGTTGCTCATCAAAGCGCGTCCCACAGCCAGCATCTGCTGTTCACCACCGGACATGGTTCCACCTAGCTGTTTTGATCTTTCCCGCAATCTTGGAAAGAGATCGAATATCCATTCAATGTCACGGGATATTCCTGCTTTATCATGACGAATATAAGCACCTAGTTGTAGATTTTCCATTACCGTCAGATGCGGCATTATACGCCGCCCCTCAGGACTGAGCGCTATGCCTTTTCTTAGAACCTCTTCAGGCTGGCATCCAAGGATATTTTCACCCTTATAGCAAATAGCACCATTAACCGAGCGATTAAGGCCTGCGATAGAGCGTACCGTGCTGCTCTTACCGGCACCATTGGCACCGATCAGCGTGACTATCGAGCCTTCTTTAATGGTCATTGATAAGCCTTGAACAGCCTCAATTGCTCCATAACGCACATGGAGATTGTCAATTTTAAGAATGCTCATGGAACTCTCCGCCTAAATAGGCCTCAATTACTTTAGGGTTGTTACGAATTTCGTGTGGAGAGCCATCAGCAATACAGGCGCCATATTCCAGCACCCAAATGTGCTCGCATAATCCCATAACCACGCGCATATCATGTTCGATCAGAAGAATTGTCAAATCAAACTCTTCACGTATCCTTGCGATAAATCCGCGTAATTCTTCGCTTTCTTGAGGGTTCATCCCTGCGGCTGGCTCATCGAGCAGCAAAAGCTTAGGTTCTGTTGCCAATGCGCGGGCAATCTCAAGTCTTCTTTGCGCACCGTAGGCCAGCGCAGTTGCTGGTTGGTCGGCGAGATGATCAAGATGCACACGTTCAAGAAGCTGCATTGCCCGATTGCGAATTTCGCGCTCTTCGCGTACCGCACCAGGTAAGAACATAGCGCTTGCAAACCAAGGGCTTTTTTGACGGATATGGGCACCGACCATAACATTTTGCAAAACATTCAAGCCGGTGAAAAGGCGTATGTTTTGAAAAGTCCGTGCGATATGTCGTTTGCAGACGAGATGAGGAGGAAGGCCGGACACCTTTTCCCCGTCCAGCATAATGTTACCACCGGTTGGTTTGTAAAAACCGGATATCATGTTGAAAACGGTCGTCTTTCCGGCGCCATTCGGGCCAATAAGGCCGGTAATGCTTCCGCTTTTAATGTTAACATTAATCCCGTTTACCGCGGTCAAACCGCCAAACTTCATGGTAACATCATTTAGCGTAAGGATATCTCTATTCATGATTTACCTCCGCTTTTTGACGCACGTTCACGTTTTAAAAACCTATAGATTCCGTTCCACGAAAATTCGCGTGTGCCCAGAAGGCCGCTGCGCCAAAACAGAATAATCGCCATAAGTAGGATAGAGAATATGACCATTCGCAGCCCCGGTATTCCGGGAATTTGAAGAAATCCGAGATCTATAGGACTTTCGACGATTCGGAGCCATTCCAACATAACGGTGATGATAACACTACCGATAATACTGCCAGTTATGGAGCCCAGCCCTCCTGCCACAACGATCATTAATATATTGAATGTAAGTAGGAAATTGAACATTTTAGGATCGATGGTCGAGATCAGAGCTGCCATCAACGCACCGCCTACGCCGGCGAAAAATGCGCCAACGGTAAATGAAAGACAGCGATAGTAAAACGTATTGATACCCATTGTTTTAGCGGCAATTTCATCGTCACGAATAGCGCATAGAGCGTTGCCGGTATTGCTGCGCAATAACAAAACAATAAATATCACTGTAAAAGCCAGCCAACCATAGTTCCACCATAAAGTGGCATATTGCGGAATGCCCTTTATACCAAGCGAACCATTGGTAATCGGCGCAGCGTTCGTAATAACAACGCGGATAATTTCTGCGAAGCCCAGTGTCGCAATACCAAGATAATCACCTCCTAGACGTAATACAGGTATCGCAATCACCAATCCCAGTAAGGCCGCACATAGACCGCCCAAGATTACCGCAAAAAAGAAAGGTAGTTGCAGATTCTGCAATGGCCCGAACATTGGTTCCAGGATCCACATCATCTGTTTTTGTTCAGGCGACAATAACAAAATTGCGCATACATAGGCACCGATCGCCATAAAACCAGCATGTCCAAGAGAAAACATACCAGTGAAACCGTAAATCAGATTGAGAGAAACAGCGAGAATGGCATTAATGGCTATCAGGTTAAGGATACGAACCGTATAAGCGTCAAACGCATTTTCTGCGTAAAAGAGAAAAGCGATCAGGCAAGCTATACAGATAAGCGATAGGATGATCTGTGAGGATTTTGACATTAGATTTTTTCCTCATTCTTTTTGCCCATAAGACCGGTCGGCATGACCAGAAGGATCATGATGAGCAAGATGAAGGCAAATGCATCGCGATATCCGGATAGCGAAGGAAAGAATGCAATTATCATGATCTCGATGAAACCCAAAAGTAATCCGCCGAGCATTGCGCCTGGAACCGACCCGATGCCGCCAATCACAGCGGCAATAAACGCCTTCAAGCCGGGGATCACGCCCATATAAGGATTGATCTGCGGATAGCGCAGCGCCCACATGATTCCTGCTATGGCTGCAAGCGCTGAGCCAAGGCCGAAGGTGAATGCAATGATCTTATTGACAGAGACACCCATAAGGCGTGTCGTTTCAATGTCGCGCGAGATAGCTCGCATAGCTAGGCCTGGTTTTGTTTTATTGATGATCCATAGCAGAACGACAACCAAAACAAATGATACGACCGGCACAATCAATGCCATTGGTACAATACGGATAATGCCGGCTGGACCTTCCCCAAATTGCCACTGAATGGGCGTAACCAAAATATCTGGCTGTTTAACACTTTTGGGCACACCGGTGAAAAGAACTGTCGCTAGATTTTCAATTAGGAATGACATGCCGATGGCGCTGATCAAGGCTGAAATTCTCGGAGCATTACGCAAAGGTTTATAAGCGATACGATCAACAGCGATACCGCCAGCGCTTGTGACAAACACGGCAAAACACACAGCAAGAATCCAGATCGGTGTGAAATCTTGCGGAGAGATAATGCCATAATATGCCAAGGCCAAGATCAAGATACAGAAGACAGCCAACCAATAGCTTTTGATCCGTGTTTTGAAACCGATAAAAACTGAATAATAAACCAGTACAGCCAATAAGATCAGCAAAACAGCAGCCCAAGCAGGCATGAAACTGATTGTGGAAAAAAACACGAAATAAGCGCCCAACATAAAAATGTCGCCATGGGCGAAATTGATCAGCCGCAATATGCCGTATACCATGGTGTAACCAATGGCGATAAGTCCGTAGAGGGACCCCAATGCCAGCGCATTAAAAAAATGCTGGATGAACATTTCTGTGCTCATCTCTCACCCTTCCTTCATTCAGATTGGCTTGAACCTTTAGGCCACACACAATCAATATGGTCCGGCTGATGTTTCCACATCAACCGGACCTTCAACCTTGCCAAAACATGGTATTACAGTGCGGGTGTTACTTCACCCATATAGACACGTTTGCCGTCTTTGATTTCAATCACACCAATCGGAATTTCAGGATTGTGGTTTTGATCCATTGTCATCCCACCAAAAGGTGTCTGGAAATCTTTTAATTTTGCAAGCTCGGCCGTGATAGCCTCGCGATCATCACTACCGGCATTTTGTATGGCCTGCATGAACATCATGTACGAAGTATATCCAAGTACGGCATTAACGTTCGGCTCCTTATTAGGATAGGTTGCTTTCCACTCGGTGGTGAAATCTTGAGCAGCCTTGGGCATATTCGGCATGTTTTCGTCATAAGGGAATGTTGTGTGCAGGAAACCTTCAGCAGCTTTACCACCAATTGTAACTGTTTCCGGATTATCCATTGCATCACCACCCATAATTCGGAAAGTGGCTCCGAGTTCACGGGCTTGCTTCATGATGATTGCACCTTCGGCAAAATACGCAGGGATGAAAAGCACGTCAGGTTGCTGCGAAATTATCTGCGTCAGTGCGGCTGAAAAATCCTGATCACCTGAATTATAATTGAGATTGGCGACAACTTCACCACCTTGTTTGGTAAACGAGCTATTGAAGTAATTGGCCAAACCGATAGCATAGTCGTTGGAAACATCCTTGAGGATGGCCGCTTTTTTCGCGTTCAGATTCTTAATCGCGTATGTTGCGGCCCCAGCACCCTGATAAGGATCAATGAAACAGGCACGGAAGTAATATTTTTTACCCTGTGTTACCAAAGGATTGGTTGCAGATGTTGCAATAGCAGGTGTTTTCGCTTGCTCCGAAACCTCGCCTCCCGCCAATGCCAGCGACGATCCGTAAGTACCAATGATACCCTGAACTTTATCAGAAGCGGTCAAGCGCATGACGGCATTGGCTGCCTCTACCTTATCCGATTTGTTATCAACGATAACAAGCTCCACCTTTCGGCCAAGAACTTCCGGCATTTTCTTGTGGGCTAGCTGAACACCTTCGAGTTCCAATTGCCCTCCAAAAGCATTTTGACCGGTCAACGGCAGATAGACGCCAATTTTGATTGGGTCAGCAGCATAAGCGCTTGCGGTCATCGCAAGTGCCGCTAGTGCAGTAGATAAAATTTTCCTGAAAGCCATTTTGTTATCCCTCTCCATTTTACGGTGCAGAAAATGCCGTCTTTACATTTTATTAACGTGTTCCAAAACGGCATACAAGCTACGTCGCCCCTCCGACGTGGACTAATTTACCGATTTTCCCGTTTTTTCACCAATTTCCAATATTCGGCATAGATGCCCAAGGTTCCTTAACAGCTAACCGGTCACCCTTCTGCAGTAATTCAATGGAAATACCGTCTGGAGATTTGATAAAGGCCATATGTCCGTCACGCGGTGGGCGATTGATGACAACGCCTTGAGCCACCAAATGCTCACATGTCTCATAGATATTATCGACTTCATAAGCCAGATGTCCGAAATTGCGTCCGCCAGTGTATTCCTCTGTTTCCCAATTATAGGTCAGTTCTAACTCTGGAGCGTGATGCGCTTCGGCGTTTTTCAGATCTTGCGGGGCAGCCAGATAAACAAGCGTAAAACGCCCTTGTTCATTTTCGATCCTGCGGGTTTCGATCAATCCAAACACTTTGCAATAAAAATCCATGGATTGCTGTAGATCTTTGACGCGAACCATCGTGTGTAAGTAACGCATATTGAGCCTCTTTCATTCATTCGTGGACAGAATTTAGCCTTTTTTAAACGTATTTAAAAGCGGTATCCACTGCTAATACACATGCCAAACACCCCCAATTGTGGCTGTCGACATAGACAAGATGGGGAAATCTCATATGGGTACTTGCGCCCGTACGACGGAGCAATGTTTACTTGCGAGAAGAGAATCATTGTTGATTTGATCATGTTGACAGGACCAAACGGATTATGACGAGCAAGGAAACATCAGAAGACTACCTTCTGTCTCAGGATAGTTCTGACAGTGCTGCCGATGTTATTGAGATCAGCGGAAGCATTAAATGGTTCGATGTCAGTAAGGGTTATGGCTTTATTGTTCCCGATATTGGCGCTCTTCCCGATATTTTATTGCATGTGACCATTATGCGCAGAGATGGTTTTCAAACTGCGCTTGAGGGTGCCCGCATCGTTTGCATCGTCAAGCAGGGAGACCGCGGTCTGCAGTGTATTCAAGTCAAATCTATAGACCTTTCAACTGCAATTCATCCATCAGAACTACCGGCGCGGACACATGTTGTCGTGACGCCGGAAAGCGGACTTGAGCGCGCAATTGTCAAGTGGTTCAATCGTGATAAGGGATTTGGCTTTCTCACACGCGGCGAGGGGACAGAGGATATTTTCATTCATATGGAAACCTTGCGTCGCTTTGGGTTGGCCGAGTTGCGCCCTGGACAGGTTGTTTTGGTGCGTTACGGAACGGGTGGAAAAGGTTTAATGGCGGCGGAGGTGCATCCGGATATTGCCACGCCATTTCCAACACATTAGCGATCTCGACCTATTTAGTTACACATACAGCTTTTTCGTACAAGAAATGCCATGGTTTTGGCATTGAATGGGGATGATAAGCAGATCGCATAATTTTTAAGGGTCTGAAATGCATAGGCTAATCGTTGGTTTTTTGCTGTATCTTTATTTAGGAATGGTCTCGGCGTTTGCACAGCAGGCCATGCATATACCTGTCGATGCAACACCTCTCGTAATTGAAACGGCGGATGGAAAAGCTGTCTATGATGTAGAGATTGCCTTTCAACCGGAACAAACCGCAGCCGGTTTAATGTATCGGACAGATTTTCCACGCGATAGAGCTATGCTATTCAAATTCTCCGATCAACGCATTGTCACCATGTGGATGGCGAATACACCGCTCTCGCTCGATATGGTTTTCATTGATGACACGGGTGTCATCGTTTCAGTCGCCGAAAATACGACGCCATTTTCAACCAAAATTGTGTCGTCACGTATGCCCGCTTCGTTTACGATAGAGCTGAATAGTGGTGAAGTTGCTCAAAAGCATATTGCGCCCGGGCAACGTGTCATTCATCCTGCAATTTGCGGTGCTTGCAAGGTAGACCAGAAATGAGCGCTGAAGACGTAGAATTTTTTGAACATGATGGATTTCGCCTTGCCTTTCGGCAAGAGGGGCAGGGACAACCCATATTACTCATACATGGATTTGGCTCATCTGCACGGGTCAATTGGTATGCTCCAGGGTGGTTTAGAGTTTTAAACGAAGCTGGCTATCGGGTGATCGCTATAGATAACCGCGGTCATGGTGACTCGGAAAAAAGCCACGATCCGGCAGTTTATACGCCGGAAGTAATGGCAGGTGACGCGGCAGCACTGCTCCAGCATCTGGGAATCGAAAAAGCACACGTCATGGGATATTCCATGGGGGCACGTATCAGCGCATTCATGTGCATGCTTTATCCTACCTTCGTCAACAGCGTCATCTTTGGCGGTTTGGGAATCGGAATGGTCACCGGTGCAGGCAACTGGGAACCGGTTGCGGAGGCTCTCCTGGCGGATGATATTGCAAGCATAACCAATGCCCGCGGTCTTATGTTTAGAAAATTTGCTGATCGCACAAACAGTGATAGGGAAGCGTTGGCGGCTTGTGTAATCACCTCAAAAAAAGAGTTAACAGCTGCGGAGGTTCATTCAATCAAGCAGCCTGCACTTGTAGCGGTAGGATCTCTTGATGAAATAGCGGGTGAAGCAGAGCCTCTGACAGCTTTACTACCGCATGGCGAAACGCTGGTCATTCCTAACCGCGATCACATGCTGGCAGTTGGCGATGTTGTCTATAAAAAAGGCGTCATAGATTTTCTTTCCCGCCATCCTATGTCATAACGAGCATCATAATATCAAAGGCTGGAAGGATGAGCCATGTTGTCTCGCGCAGAATATGAAGCGCTCCATCGTAAGCCCGAATTACTTTGGAGTGAGATAAGACAAGAGGCTTTGGCAGCCGGCGAAGCTGATCCTGCGCTCGCAGCATTCTTTTATAATGCTATTTTGAAACATACCAGTCTTTCACATATGATCGCTGGTAGAGTCTCTGCCCGTTTGTGGACACGCGAACTGAACGAAGATACCCTTTTTCAAATTTGCTTGGACCAAACGGTAAAAATTGATCACTTCGAAGACAGTATAGCCGCCGATATTCAGGCGGTGTATCATAGAGATCCTGCATGTCACCGCTTTATGGAACCGGTGCTTTATCTCAAAGGTTTTCTTGCGATACAAGCACACCGTTTTGCGCACAATTTATGGATTCAGGATAGGAAAGACCTGGCCTTGTTTTTACAAGGGCGTTCGTCATCAGTTTTTCAAACCGATATTCATCCGGCAGCCAAATTTGGGAATGGTATCTTCCTTGATCACGCAACTGGTTTTGTTGTGGGTGAGACTGCTGTTATTGGTGATAATGTATCGATTTTACAAGATGTGACGCTTGGTGGAACTGGTAAGGAATGTGGTGATAGGCACCCGAAAATACGCCACGGTGTTCTGATCGGGGCAGGGGCAAAAGTGCTTGGCAATATAGAAATAGGCGAATGCGCAAAAATTGCTGCATGTTCTGTGGTATTGAAACCGGTTCCGGCCCACGCCACTGTTGCTGGTGTACCGGCGAAAATTATAGGTGAAACCCATGACGAAGAGCCGGCTTTGAGCATGAACCAGGGTTTGGAAGAATAAAATAAAACCTCATCAGCTTCTTTACAGATAGAAGCGGGTGCCTTATCTGCCCTTATGTAATAAAGAACTCACAAATGCAGGAGATCGCAGTGAAACCTGACGAAATTAAAAAGCTTGATTCCTACTTCAAGCGCACATTCCAAAATCAATCACTGCAAGTCAAAGCCAGACCACGGAAAGATGATTCTGCCGAGGTTTATATGGGCGACGAATTTCTAGGTGTTGTCTATCGCGATGAAGATGAGGGTGAGCTCTCTTATAATTTTTCAATGGCGATTTTGGATATTGATCTCGACGAATAGAAGCTTAAGCCGCGCGAATGTCACGTCGTTTTGAAAAAAAATCACAACGCCAACACTTGGCTTTGTATTCATCTCGTCCGTTTTGCAGCGCTGCAAATTCTAAAAACTGCAACTGCAACTGAATATTCATCCTTGCATCAAGCTATTTCGATCTTTGCTGTTTTTCATAAAGTCGACTGCAGGAGTTGATGACAAAATCTTATATGAGTTTCATAGCGCGAAAGCTGGTATAACCATTGCGCGCTATGATGATATGATCATGAATTGCAATACCTAAAGCGTTTGCTACGTCCTTCAGAGTGTGAGTCATTGCGATGTCTTCTCTTGAAGGTGTAGGATCTCCAGAAGGATGGTTGTGCACCAGAATGAGTGCGGATGCCGACAATTGCAATGCTCGGCGTACCACTTCACGAGGATAGACGGGTGTATGATCTACCGTCCCCACCTGTTGGATTTCATCTGCAATCAGGCCATTTTTCTTATCAAGGAACAATATCCGAAATTGCTCGCGTGTTTCGTGCGCCATGGCAGCCTTACAATAGGCCAGAACTTTGTCCCACGATGAGAATATATCGCGTTTGCGTAACTCGGACCTGTTAAGCCGCTCCCCAATTCCCGCAATGATCTTCAAATCTCCAGCAACTGCAGGCCCGCAGCCCGGCACTTCAAGCAACAAATGCAGTTCTGCCCCTAATACGTCGGCAAGGCTGCCAAATCTTGCGATTAAGGCCTTGGCCAAAGGTTTTGTATCTGCACGCGGAATAGATCGAAATAGAAGAAGCTCCAAATATTCATAATCTGCAAAGCCGCTGCCATTCGTCTCAAAATATCGCTGCCGCAAACGTTCCCTATGACCTTTGTTAAGCATAGGCTCTTTAGGCTTTTTTGTTTGATTCTCCGTTGGTTTGGGCAACCCAGATGTCAAGGCAAATGCACCACTTTCGGCAAAGGCATTTTTATCCAGATTTTTTGCCATAGTAGCGCAGGCTCCTCTTAGGAAGACGCATTTGCAAGATAGAATATATTCTTTGGAGACCGCGTAAAGATCTCACACCCGTCTTTTGTAACACCTATCGTATGCTCGTATTGTGCAGTAAGTGACCGATCACGCGTGACAGCTGTCCATCCGTCACTAAGAACCTTCACACCGGGTTTACCGAGATTAATCATAGGTTCGATGGTAAAAATCATACCTTCGCGCAATTCCGGTCCTTCACCAGCTTTGCCATAGTGCAAAATGTTAGGAGTGTCGTGAAAGAGCTGGCCAATACCGTGACCACAGAAATCGCGGACGACCGAACAACGTTCTGCTTCGGCATAACGCTGGATCGCCGCGCCGATATCGCCTGTTGTTGCACCCGGTCTTACCGCAGCAATACCACGCATAAGGCTTTCATGTGTCACCTCAAGCAGACGTTCCGAAGCGCGCTTGATTTGTCCAACCGGATACATTCGGCTTGAATCACCATGCCAACCGTTAAGAATGAATGTTACGTCGACATTGACAATTTCTCCCTCCCGCAACGGCTTATCATCGGGTATGCCGTGACAGACGACGTGATTGATGGACGTACAACATGAATGGCTGTAGCCGCGATAGTTCAAATCAGCCGGTAATGCGCCGCGATCCGCGCCGTAAGCAAAAACAAAATCATCTATCTGCTGCGTGGTGACGCCCGGCTTCACAATATCGGCAAGAGCATCAAGACATTCTGCTGCAATCAGACAAACTTTGCGCATTTCCGCAAACGCCTCGTCATCAAAAATACGGATTTGACCATCATATTTGATCGGTGCATTTTTATAATTAACGTAATTGACCATTTGTCTAAATATTCTCTATCTTTATACGTTGAACGGGTATGATACTTTCCGGGCTTATCATGCATTTAACCGCGTATGCTTCCACCCCGGCTTTTAAGGCTAAATCGAACTTATGTCCATAAACAGGATCGAGATCCCGACAGATCCTGAATGCCTCACAATCCCCCCTTTGAATCAGGTAAAGCATAGCTGCTCGTTTGCCTGATTGCACGACTTTTATCAATTCGTCCAAATGTCGTGATCCGCGTTCGGTTACCGTATCTGGAAATTCGGCGACATCCTTGAGCCGGATGAAATGGACATTTTTCACCTCCAGATAACAATCTGGAAGATTGTCGCCCTTCAGCAGGAAATCAATGCGTGATTTCTCACCATAGCGTTGTTCAGGAAGAATGTGTTGATAGTTCGCGAATTCAGGGAGCAGATGGGTTTGCATTGCCTCTAATGCCAACCTATTCGGCAAGCTGCTGTTGACACCGACCAAAGTGTTATCGGCCTCGACGATTTCTAGCCTGTAAGCATATTTACGCGTGATACTGTCACTGTGAGATAGCCAAGCTTTCGAACCAGGGGTAGTTAAACCCAACATCGACCCCGTATTGGGAACCGATACGGTTGTCGTAGTTTCGCCGTCAAATGATACATCTGCCAGAAAACGCTTGTAACGACGAAGAAGTGTGGCTGGTCTTAAAGGCGGTGTAAAAAACATCAAGACATAATAAGTTCTGATGACGCGTATTGCAATCGGTCAGATATCTTTCAACATTTTCAATGGCGTTAGGTAAAACTTTCAAACAAAGATTGAAAGGCCGACATTCATCCATTTTTGATGCTTTAAAATGCCGATATTAAATCATTTATAGTCATATTTGCACATAAGACCATCATGGTTGCGATTACCGCTGCTGCCATTAATGTTATCGTCGTTCTGGTCTCTATATTCATCATGCTGCCCTCGCTTGATCTGGTATGTCTATCTTTGCAATTGAAGATAAAAAATGGGCTTGAGTTAGGCGTGAAAAAGGCCATTTCGCGTTCATTTAAAGAACCGGTGATTGTGTGGTTGAGGTAACGCGCCTAAAACGCTAAAAGACGACGATCATGACAATTGGTGGACAGTATGGCAGGAACAGATAGAAAGCGCGAAAATATCACGGGCGGACCGATTATCATTTTGGTTGAACCGCAACTGCCTGAAAACATCGGTATGGTCGCTAGAGCAATGGCGAATTTCGGATTGTTCAATTTGAGGCTCGTTAATCCACGCGAAGAATTTCCCAGCGAGAAGGCGATCGCGGCTGCGAGCAAAGCAGACCATGTTATTGCAAACACAAAAGTGTTTTCGAGCCTAAAAGAGGCGATTGAAGACGTTAATTACGTTTTTGCGACTACAGCACGGGCGCGTGACTGCTTCAAACCTGTGAGGAGCGCCGTTGAGGCAGCAGGTGATTTACGTCGGCGCGAAGAATTGACGCAAAATACCGCAATTTTATTTGGTCGCGAAAGATGGGGATTGAATAATGAAGAAATCAGTCTCGCTGATGAAATTGTAACTTTTCCGGTCAATCCTGCATTTGCTTCTCTTAACATCGCGCAAGCCGTACTGCTAATGTCATATGAATGGATGAAATCAGGGCTGAGCGACAACACAGAAACACTATTCCGCGGTCCAGAGATTGAACCAGCTCGAAAAGCTACTCTTCACGGTTTCTTCGAACAACTGGAGACTGCGCTTGATATCCGCGGTTATTTTCGTCCCAAAGAACGTAAAGACGTGATGATTGGTAATTTGCGATCCGTGTTAACGCGTGCGAATTTCGGAGAAGCTGAAGTTCGGCTGTTGCGTGGGGTTATATCATCGCTTGATCATTTTTCACCAAAACTTCCTCGTGGCGCAGGAGCCCCTGAAGAGCGCAAACGCATAAAACGAGTGGACGTCAACGAAGACGGATTGGAAAACGATGTGTGAACGTCCCATTCTTTTTTTTGATAGCGGAATAGGCGGCTTGACCGTATTGCGGGAAGCGCGGATCATAATGCCCGAGCGGCAGTTCATCTATGTGGCTGACGATGCGGCCTTTCCTTACGGTGCTTGGGAGGAAGATAAGCTCAAACTCCACATTATTGACTTGTTCCATAAACTTTTGGCGCAATACGATCCTGCTCTTTGCGTGATTGCTTGCAATACTGCATCCACCCTTATTTTGAATGAATTACGTCAGATTTTTCCATCAATCCCGTTTGTGGGCACAGTTCCTGCGATAAAACCCGCAGCAGAACAAACACAATCTGGTTTGATTTCCGTTTTAGCGACACCGGGAACGGTGAAAAGGGCTTATACGCACGAGCTTATCTCGTCATTTGCAAGTCAATGTCATGTACGTTTGGTTGGAAGTGCCAAATTGGCAGGCTTTGCTGAAGATTATCTTCGTCGACGCCCGATAGATCGCGATGCAGTGACGCAGGAGATCGCACCGTGCTTCATGGAAAAAGAGGGGAGCCATACGGATATTGTTGTGCTTGCATGTACGCATTATCCATTTCTCGTAAACCTGTTTCGTAAATGTGCTCCGTGGCCGGTGGACTGGATAGATCCAGCTGAGGCGATAGCCAAACGGGCGCTCTCGCTGTTGCCTGACGAAACAAATAAAAACGCTTTGGATCATCTCGTCGATATGGCGTATTTCACGTCGCATCGCGCCGACTACGAAACAAGACGTCTGCTTCATGGTTTTGGCCTAAAATGTGATTGGATGCCTTGACTTCCAGTCCAGATACCCATAGAAGCACCCCAGTTGTTTTTGATTTAAAAGCGGCATTAACCAACGTGTCCCGTGGGCAGTCTCGCAAAGCGTGCGCTGATTGCCCTGTCAGTCTTCAAATATGAAGGCAGAGGAGGGCGCGTTTCCTAGAGGTTGTTCTTAATGCTCAACCTCGTTTTTTGTTTGAAGGAAATGCGATGAGTAAGCGCGAATCTGCGAAATATAAAATTGACCGCCGTATGGGCGAAAATATCTGGGGCCGTCCAAAGTCTCCTGTTAACCGTCGTGAATACGGTCCAGGTCAGCATGGTCAGCGCCGTAAGGGTAAACTTTCTGATTTTGGTATTCAGCTTCGTGCAAAGCAGAAGTTGAAGGGTTTTTACGGTGATATCTCGGAAAAACAATTCCGTAAAACCTATGAAGAAGCTGCCCGTCGTCGTGGTGATACCGGTGAAAACCTTATTGGTTTGCTGGAGTCCCGTTTGGATGCAGTGGTTTATCGCGCCAAGTTTGTTCCCACGATTTTTGCTGCCCGTCAGTTTATCAATCATGGTCACGTCAATGTTAACGGCCGTCGTACCAATGTGCAGTCTTACCGTTGTAAGCCAGGTGATGTTATTGAGGTTCGTGAAAAATCAAAACAGATGATCCTCGTTCTTGAGGCTGTTCAGTTGGCAGAACGCGATGTTCCTGAATACATCGATGTCGACCATAACAAGTTGAAGGCAACTTATACACGCATTCCTGCATTTTCGGATGTACCGTATGCAGTTCAGATGGAACCTAATCTAGTTGTCGAATTCTATTCACGTTAATCGTGTTATATATGTCTTTTCAGCAGGGAGCCGTTGGCTCCCTGTTTTGTTTTAAGGCTTTCTTGTCTAATGCTTGAAGGAACGGGACATGACCAGTGATATAAATGATGCCGCGTTGCAGTTGGATGGTTGCCATCCGATGTTTCAAAACGCGCCATCTACGGTTGAGTTCAACAAATTGAGAAAGCGTGTTTTAAGACATATGCGACAGGCTATAGAAGACTTTTCGATGGTTAATGCCGGTGAAAAATGGCTGGTTGCGTTGTCCGGCGGCAAGGATTCGTATGGGTTGTTGGCGTTATTACTGGACTTGAAATGGCGTGGCTTGCTTCCTGTAGAACTTTTGGCCTGTAATCTTGATCAAGGTCAGCCGGGTTTTCCAAAGCATATTTTGCCGGATTTTCTGGAAAGCAACAATATAGCCTATCGGATTGAGTATCAGGATACCTATTCAGTGGTAACTGACAAATTAGCAGAAACGCAAACCTATTGCTCACTATGTTCCCGTTTGCGCCGCGGAAATCTCTATCGTATCGCGCGAGAAGAGGGGTGCACGGCGCTTGTACTTGGCCATCATCGCGACGATGTGCTTGAAACGTTCTTCATGAATTTGTTTCATGGGGGGCGTCTTGCAGGTATGCCCGGTAAACTATTGAACGACGAAGGTGATTTACATGTATTGCGTCCGCTGGTCTATGCAGCTGAGGAGGACATGGAAAAATTTGCCCAAGCTATGCAATTTCCCATTATCCCGTGTAACTTGTGTGGCAGCCAAGATGGGCTTCAGCGCAATGCGATGAAGGCGATGTTGAGTGAGATTGAACGGAAAATGCCGGGACGTAAGGACACAATGATCCGTGCCCTGACCAATGTGCGGCCGAGCCATCTACTTGATAAAAAACTGTTTGATTTTGGCGGTTTATGAACTTCATATGGTGCCGCCGGACCATATGAAGCTTTTGTTTATTTCCGCGATGATCATTTGCCTTTTTCGTCGATCACGGTCATCGTTTGGGAATGGTTGACTTGTTGGAACAAACGACCATTTTCGGCAAACAACACAAGAATGACTGCGCCACAACCTAAAAAGAAAAAACCTGCCGCAATGGGTGTCGTTGAGCCATCGAATTGCTGGCCAATCAGAAATCCGAGACCTGCGCCAATTGTCGTTTGCATGAAACCAAAGACCGACGACGCTGTTCCTGCAACTTTGCCCAATGGCTCCATAGCAAGTGCATTAAAGTTTGCGCCCATGCCACCGAAAGAAAACATGATCAAGGTGAAGAGGACCATGTAACAGAAAAAAGGAATAACTCCGCCTGCAAGCGCTGACCATATAAACCAGATCAAAGCCGATATGCAGAACATCAGCAGCAAGCCATGCGAAATTCTTCGCATGCCGAAGCGGCCGACAAAACGTGAATTCAGAAATGCAGAGAGAGCTTGAAAGGCAGCTACTGTTGCAAAGGCTGCAGGAAACCAGACGCCCAAACCATAGATTCCATCATAGATTTGTTGAGCGGTGTTCAAAGCCCCGAAAAGCCCACCTAAAATAACAGAGAAAGCAAGCGTATAGCACAAAGCCACCTTATTGGATACAACAGTCCATAGGCCTCTGCCGACCGATGAAAATGTTAAAGGCCGCTTCTCATAAAGGGTTTCAGGCAAACGTAAAAACACCCAAAGCGCAATGATCAAGCCAGCTACTGCCATGAAAAGAAAGATCAGCTGCCAATGTTCAAATACCATAATGGCTTGTCCTGTGGCGGGTGCTATGACAGGCACGATCATAAAAACCATCATAACGATCGACATGACTTCGGCCATCTTACGACCACCGTAGATGTCGCGCACAATCGAAACCGTAAGCACGCGTGTAGCAGCGGCGCCTATTCCCTGAATGGCACGTAAAACCAGAAGTCCAGTAAAACTTGGAGCAAAAGCACAAGCGGCAGACGCCACCGAATAAAAAATCAAACCAGCGATAATGGGCTTTCGGCGGCCGTACCGGTCGCTGATAGGGCCAAAGAAAAGTTGGGACAGGCCGAACCCGACGAGATAACAAAAGATAATGTAATGTTGGTCATTTGCGCCGATCATCTTCAAACTATGCGAAATCTCACTCATAGCAGGCAGCATGATATCAATCGCGAAAGCATTGGTAGCCATCAACGCAGCAATCATGATGACGAA
Source organism: Bartonella sp. LJL80 (assembly GCF_054871565.1). Lineage (NCBI taxonomy): Bacteria > Pseudomonadati > Pseudomonadota > Alphaproteobacteria > Hyphomicrobiales > Bartonellaceae > Bartonella > Bartonella sp. LJL80. Next base: position 454,580 of record NZ_JBTXLM010000004.1, on the reverse strand, counting down.
CTCTTTATAGCCGAGACGTGATTTTACAAAATCGATGTGCTTTTGCTCTTCAACCGAGTGTGACATGCAAATCCCCAAAATGAAAAGTGCCGACCATTGATCGGCACCCTCACATAGTTTTAATCAAAATCCAAACAGTTATGCTGTTTTAACAGCTATACCTTTTTCTTCAAGAAGCTTTTGCAACTCGCCTTCCTGGAACATCTCACGGATAATATCGCAGCCGCCAACAAACTCGCCTTTAATATAGAGTTGAGGAATGGTTGGCCAATTTGCATAATCCTTGATGCCCTGACGCAATTCGTCTGATGTCAGAACGTTGACGCCTTTATAGTCAAGACCGAGATAATCCAGAATCTGAACAACTTGTCCAGAAAATCCACACTGCGGAAAACCTGGTGTCCCTTTCATGAATAGAACGACATCATTGGATTTAACTTCATTGTCAATAAAATCGCGGGCAGCGCTCATTTGTTTTCCTTCCGTATTGGCAACCTCATCCGGCCGCCGGCATGTCAAATCATTTAAGGTTGGTGAAGCATAATAACAAGTATCTCGGCTTCATCATCATTATTCAGGTACACTGGTTTGTAGGGCCAAGGCATGCAAAACACCGCCCATATTACCTTTTAAAGCCTCGTATACCATCTGATGCTGCTGCACCCTATTTTTTCCCCGAAAGCTTTCCGCCACCACTTCAGCCGCATAATGTTCACCATCACCAGCTAAATCGCGGATTGTCACTTTGGCGTCGGGAATGCCTTCGCGAATGAGTGTTTCAATCGCATGTGCGTCCATTGCCATGGGGTATTCTCCTATCCTATTCATCCGGTGTCAAAATATCATACCATCTATTTTGATGCGACCGTCGTTTATTCATTTCCCATAAAATCTGGAAACCAGCTTTCATAGGCATGTTGTAATTTATCAATAGGCAGATCGAAAACGTCTTCGACAGCCATTGTGTCGCCAACGACTTTACCGATGACATCCACTTGTACGCCTGCTTTTACAGCATCCGCTTCAATAGACTTTATGGTGTCTGCAGGCACTGAAAGGATATAGCGTGCCTGATCCTCACCAAAAAGCTCGGCATGTTTTGGTGTATTCCCGGTGAGGCGCACTTTTAGGCCTTTACCTGATTTGATCACCATCTCTGCCAAAGCAAGTGCCAAACCGCCATCGGACAAATCATGACACGCATGTATCTTTGAAGTCTGGATAAGTTCACGCACAAAAAGCCCGTTGCGCTTCTCGAGATCAAGATCAACATGAGGTGCCGTACCAGATGTCTGGTTCAGGATATCGCGTAAATAGATAGATTGACCGAGATGAGAGCCACATCCGCCAACCAATACGATAACATCTTCCTGTTGCATCCCGTCGATGCGTGCCATTTTATTCCAATCGGCCAATAAGCCTACGCCGGCCATCGTTGGAGTGGGCAGAATGGCTTCACCATTTGTCTCATTGTAAAGTGACACATTTCCCGAAACAATCGGGAAATCCAACGCCTTACATGCTTCGCCAATACCTTTAATCGCAAAAACCAGTTGTCCCATAATTTCAGGTTTTTCCGGGTTTCCGAAGTTGAGATTGTCTGTCGAGGCTAATGGTATAGCGCCCGTTGCCGTTATATTGCGCCAACATTCAGCAACGGCCTGCTTGCCGCCTTCATATGGATCGGCTTCGCAATAGCGTGGCGTAACATCAGAGGAGAAAGCGAGCGCTTTTTTCCCATGCCCATCGACGCGAATAACACCCGCATCACCACCAGGACGGACGAGGCTATTACCTTGGATCAGCGTATCATATTGTTCATAAACCCAACGGCGTGAGCTCTGATCGGCTGAGCCAAGAAGGGTTACTAGAGCTGCGCCAAGATCGTCCACTTGTTTGATCTCATTTGCGTCAATACGCTCAGGAACGTTAGGTTCAGTCCAAGGCCGATCATATTCCGGCGCTTCATCACCAAGTTCTTTGATAGGAAGATTTGCAACTTCGTGCCCCTGATGAGAAACCCTGAAACGCAAATCGTCAGTCGTCTTGCCGACGATGGCAAAATCCAATCCCCATTTATGGAAAATAGCTTCAGCCTGCTTTTCAAGTTCTGGTTTCAGAACCATTAGCATGCGTTCCTGACTTTCGGAAAGCATCATCTCGTAAGCAGACATGTTTTCTTCACGGATGGGCACAAGATCGAGATTGAGTTCAATCCCAAGATCACCCTTGGCCCCCATTTCAACGGCCGAACACGTTAAACCGGCGGCCCCCATATCCTGGATCGCGATGACAGCTCCTGAAGCCATCAATTCAAGACAAGCTTCCAAAAGACATTTTTCCGTGAACGGATCCCCAACCTGCACGGTGGGGCGTTTTTCTTCAATGGTATCATCGAATTCAGCAGATGCCATCGTCGCGCCGCCAACACCGTCGCGCCCTGTTTTCGCACCGAGATAGACGACTGGTAGGCCAACACCTTCGGCTTTGGAATAGAAAATCGCATTTGTCTTTGCTATACCCGCCGCGAAAGCATTGACAAGGATGTTGCCATTATAGCGCTTGTCAAAATTGACTTCTCCTCCAACGGTTGGAACGCCAAAAGCATTGCCATAGCCACCGACGCCTGAAACGACACCTGAAACCAGATGTTTCGTGCGCGGGTGATCCGGCGCACCGAAGCGCAAAGCATTCATAGCAGCAACGGGCCGTGCGCCCATAGTAAATACATCGCGTAAGATACCGCCAACACCGGTGGCCGCGCCCTGATAGGGTTCGATATAAGACGGGTGATTATGGCTTTCCATTTTGAAAACCACGCATTCACCATCGCCAATATCAACGACACCAGCATTTTCACCCGGCCCCTGAATGACGCATTGACCTGCAGTAGGAAGGGTACGTAACCACTTTTTTGATGATTTATAAGAACAATGTTCGTTCCACATTGCCGAGAAAATACCCAGTTCCGTAAATGTGGGCTCCCGACCGACGAGCTTCAGAATACGATCGTATTCATCCGGTTTCAAACCGTGGGCTGCAATGAGTTCAGGTGTAATCGCAATGTCGTTATTCACGCTCATTGGTATCTGCTCCATAAAAAAGAGAGTTTATCAGCACTGATTGTCGCCCTTTGTCCAGCGATCAAGATCATCAGCAATGTCGTTCCCCATAGGGCTTCCCATGAGCGGGCCGTAAGCCGATACTTTAGCTGGCTGACCTTCAGCCTCTACTACAAGCAGAGGTTTTCCACCTGGGTTGTTATAAGGAACGACGAGAATACGCGGGCGACCCGAATAGGATTGAAGTTCGGGCGCAAGTCTGTAAGTTCTAAATTCGCTCTTATTACCCTTGAACCAGCATTGATTGGCAGTCAATGCTATATGTTCCATGGTTTTTAAAGAGGTTTCGCCACTGGCAAGCTCAATATTACCGGGGCCGGGCCTTACACAAGACGCGACCACTATTGATGCGGAAAGACAGACCAAGAGTAACTGTTTTTTATTCTTCACGCTGCTACCTCTAAAACGCTGGCAAATAAACCACGCCCATCCACACCGCCATGAGCGGCTTCGATAAGGTTCTCAGGATGCGGCATCATGCCGAGCACGTTACCCTGCTCATTAACAATACCAGCGATGTCATGGACTGAGCCGTTAGGATTGGTTCCTTCGGCATAACGGAATACGACCTGGCTGTTATCTTCCAGTTTTTTAAGTGTATCTGGATCTGCAAAGTAGTTACCATCATGGTGGGCGACGGGGCATCTAATAAGTTGACCTTGAGCGTAAGCTTTCGAAAAGATGGTATGCGCGTTAACAACCTCAAGCTTCACTTCACGACAGACAAATTTCAATGACGCATTGCGCATAAGCGCACCAGGCAATAATCCGGCTTCCAGAAGAATCTGGAAACCATTGCACACACCCATAACTCTGACACCCTTGGAAACCTTTTCCCGGATAGCTTGCATGACCGGCATACGTGCGGCAATCGCGCCGCATCGCAGGTAATCGCCATAGGAAAATCCACCGGGGATAACGATAAGATCGACATCAGGAAGGGTTGTTTCCGTCTGCCAGATTTTTAGCGGTTCAATACCGGTGACTTGATGCAATGCGGCGATCATATCGCGATCACGGTTGAGCCCCGGTAACTGAATTACGGCTGTTTTCATCATAGTGTCCGATCAGATGAGGTCGATCTGGTAATTTTCGATAACGGTGTTTGCCAATAGCTGCTCACACATCTGTGTTAGCTGCTTTTTTGCGTTGTCTGCCGACATATCGTCCAATACGATGTCGAAGACCTTGCCTTGTCTGACAGATTGGACGCCTGTAAAGGCGAGACTATCCAATGCGCCACCAATAGCTTTTCCCTGTGGATCGAGAACACCATTTTTTAAAGTAACTGTAACACGCGCTTTCATTATTCTTTCCTGCGATTATTGCCATCGTGGCAGAAAAGGCAAAGGCGGCCAGTTAGCCGCCCGCCGATATTATTTTACAAGAACAGGACCCGTGGGGCGGGGTTGTTCATTTTCGTTCATGATGCCGAGACGTCTTGCAACCTCTTGATAGGCTTCAACTAGCCCGCCCATATCGCGACGGAAACGGTCTTTGTCCATTTTTTCTTTGGTATGAATATCCCAGAGACGTGCTGAATCTGGCGAAATTTCATCTGCCAGCACAATCCGCATCATATCGCCTTCCCACAACCGGCCAAACTCCATTTTGAAGTCGACAAGCTGGATACCGACAGCAATAAATAGTCCTGAAAGGAAATCGTTTATGCGAATGGAAAGCTGCATAATGTCTTCAAGCTCTTGGGGGCTGGCCCAGCCAAAAGCTGTGATATGCTCTTCTGAAACCATCGGATCATCGAGTTCATCTTTTTTATAATAATATTCGATGATGGATTGCGGCAGCAGTGTGCCTTCTTCAATACCAAGACGCTTGGAGAGTGAACCGGCAGCGACGTTACGCACAACAACTTCAAGCGGAATGATTTCAACAGCTTTAATCAACTGTTCACGCATATTTACCCGCTTTATGAAATGCGTAGGGATGCCAAGCCTATCAAGCTGCGTGAAAATATATTCAGAAATGCGGTTGTTCAACACGCCTTTACCATCAATGACTTCGTGCTTTTTTGCATTAAATGCAGTAGCATCATCTTTGAAAAACTGGATATACGTGCCAGGCTCTGGTCCCTCATAGAGGATTTTTGCCTTGCCTTCATAAATACGGTGGCGACGATTCATCGTGATTCTCTACTGTTTGTCGGGATAATAAATTGTTCAACTCTTCCCTAAACCAATTGCACACATTTCTCAATGACCGCATGGCTCGCTTCTGTCAGTTTTTAGCGTTTTGAACCGACAAATTTATGGTTATGGTCTTGCCTACAGTGTTTAAATACGGCAAGAGAAGTAAAATAACTCAAACAACACCGAATGAGCAGGAGACACTTCGATGGATGGAATGAAAGAGCGTGAAGGCGCTTTTGAAAAAAAATATGTGTTGGATGAGGAAATTCGGTTTAAAGCAGATGCCCATCGTAATCGTATGATTGGTTTGTGGGCTGCAGACCGTTTGGGCAAAAACGGCGATGCTGCTGATGCCTATGCGAAGGATGTCGTTATGACCGCTTTAAAGCACGGTCGCGAAGATGATGTCATTGCCAAGATCGTTGCAGATTTCACGACCGCTAATCTACCGGTGGATGAAAATGAACTGCGTGAAAAAATGGCGCAACTCATGCAAGAATCGCTTGCACATTTTCAAGCGAGCTAAGAATTATTTGTTAAAAAGAAAACCCGCTGCAAGCATTTGGCTTTGAAGCGGGTTTTTCTATGTATTCAAGATCGAATTTAGAGCGTTTTGCGAAAAATGTTAAACGGTTTGTGAATAAAAAATGGATTGTAAACAATAGGCTAGAGCGTCGATCTAATCCAATCAGATCAAAATTCGCTCTAAAGCTTTGCAAGAAATTGCGATAAGACCATGAGGCCTTCTGGCCATGGACCATGGCCGGATGCTGCATTGATATGTCCGGCTTCCCCAGCATCTAGAAACAAAGAACCCCAATCTTTCGCGATATTTTCAGCGACATCGAAACTGCAATATTCATCATTGCGGCTTGCGATTACTAGTGAAGGGAAGGGTAATGCTTCACGCGGATATGGTCCAAAGGTCATGAGATGTTTTGGCCTTATCGACGGATTAGCGACATCGGGTGGTGCGACGAGAAAAGCTCCGCGCACTTTCTTTGCGATACGGGGTACCGCTTGGATGACAGTTGGAACACCTAGCGAATGCGCTATAATTGCGACAGGTTTATCAGCTTCTTCGACGGCCTTCTCAACCTGATAAACCCAGTCCTCAAGAACCGGCTTTGACCATTCTGCCTGTTCAACCCGACGTGCTGTCGAAAGTTTTTTCTCCCAGCGGGTTTGCCAGTGCTCAGGCCCCGAACCTGTGTAACCCGGCACAATAAGAATATCGAGCTGACTTGCTTTCATGATCGCACGCAGTTGCCTTTCCTTTAACAATGAAGGCTGGTGAAAAATAAGATATCCACCAGCCTCCATTCTTATAAACTATCGACTGAATTATACGCGAAAATTCAACCAAAAACACGATGGAAAATCGTATCAACATGTTTGGTGTGATAGCCAAGATCAAATTTTTCGCGAATTTCTTCTTCGCTCAAAGCTTTACGAACATCCTCATCGGCTAATAATTCTTCAAGAAAGTCTTTGCCCTGTTCCCAAACTTTCATCGCATTGCGCTGGACAAGGCGGTAGGAATCTTCACGGCTGACGCCTGCTTGCGTCAAAGCCAACAATACGCGTTGCGAGTGCACCAATCCACGAAATTTATTCATGTTTTTCATCATATTATCGGGGTAAACAAGAAGTTTCTCAATAACGGATGTCATCCGCGCCAACGCAAAATCCAACGTGATTGTTGCGTCCGGGCCAATGAAGCGTTCAACAGAGGAATGCGAAATATCACGTTCATGCCACAATGCGACATTTTCCATGGCAGGTATCGAAAAAGAGCGCACCATACGGGCCAGTCCAGTCAGGTTTTCAGTCAAAACGGGATTACGCTTATGCGGCATTGCAGAGGAGCCTTTCTGGCCCGGAGAGAAATATTCTTCTGCTTCAAGAACTTCTGTGCGCTGCAAATGTCGGATTTCAACCGAAAGGCGTTCAATGGAAGAAGCTAAGACACCCAGTGTCGCAAAATACATTGCGTGCCTGTCGCGCGGGATGACCTGAGTGGATACAGGTTCTGGATGCATGCCTAACGCTTTTGCGACATGCTCCTCAACACGCGGATCGATATTGGCAAATGTACCGACAGCACCTGATATCGCACATGTAGCAATCTCTTCACGCGCTGCAACCAGACGCGCGCGACAACGAGAAAATTCTGCATATGCCAATGCCAGTTTAACACCGAAGGTCGTCGGTTCGGCATGGATCCCGTGGCTACGACCGATCGTTACCGTGTCTTTGTGCTCAAATGCGCGTTTTTTTAGAGCTGCCAAAAGTTGATCAATATCGGCAAGCAGAATATCGCTGGCACGCATCAATTGCACATTGAGCGTTGTATCCAACACATCCGAGGACGTCATGCCCTGATGAACGAAACGGGAATCGGGGCCGATAAATTCCGCCAGATGTGTCAGAAATGCTATAACATCATGTTTGGTAACCGCTTCGATCTCATCAATCCGTGCGACGTCAAACGTCGCACTGCCGCCTTTTTCCCATATGGTCTTGGCTGCTTCCTTGGGAATAACACCGAGCTCTGCCAAAGCATCACAGGCGTGGGCTTCGATTTCGAACCAGATGCGATATTTAGTTTCAGGCGACCAAATTGCAACCATTTCAGGACGGGAATAACGCGGGATCATGGTGTTTTCCTTATGTTCAGTCTTGCGCAGCTCTGCGAAGCGCTTCGATACGAGTTTTATAGATTTCTTTACTGCCATTTTTATAGATGGCTGAACCGGCGACAAACGCATTGGCACCTGCCTTCGCAGCCATACCAATAGTCTCGGTTGTGACACCGCCGTCAACCTCAAGATCAATAGGACGCTGTCCGATCATGGCATGAATGCGCTTTATCTTTTCTACAGTTTCAGGAATGAAGCTTTGACCGCCGAAGCCCGGGTTGACGGTCATAACCAGGATAAGATCCAATTGATCGAGAAGGTATTCAATAACCCCTTCGGGCGTGCCCGGATTAACCGCAATTCCAGCCTTTTTGCCCAATGATTTGATTGCCTGCAGTGAACGATGAATATGGGGGCCAGCTTCTGCATGAACTGTAATAATATCAGAACCAGCCTTTGCAAACGCTTCTAAATAAGCATCTGCAGGCGATATCATCAAATGGACGTCGAAAACAGCATCCGTCAATGGACGTATCGCCTTCACCACATCTGGTCCGAATGTGATATTAGGAACGAAATGCCCATCCATGACATCTATATGGACCCAATCGGCGCCGGAATCGATGACATCCGTTACCTCTTGTCCGAGTTTTGAAAAATCGGAAGCTAAAATAGAGGGGGCAATCAACTGTTGACGGGGCATGTCTCTCTCCTGCGTTGACGCTTCCTATCATGGAAGGCAATGATGTTAAACCCGCATTTACGGCTGATCCACATGACGATGGACCAATTTCTGCAAATATGTTTAAAACGATGATTGACAAATGATCTATAAAATTGCGTCAAAAAGAGTTATCAGATAGTGATAATTGCATGATCTGTACTTGAAAGTTTCTCAAAGCTGTATAAGTCGGAATAATGACTGAGCATTCTACACATCTGATACCCTACGGGCCACCTATCGAGACTGTATCACCGCTGGAATATCGTGATGCGATGAGCCATTTTGCGGGGGCGGTTCACATTGTCACGACCGATGGAGTGAGGGGAAAGCGCGGTGTAACCATTTCAGCCTGCTGTTCCCTTTCAGATGATCCGCCTACGGTTCTGGTTTGCCTCATGCGTCACAACCAGGAAAACCGTCTTTTCATCGATAACGAGAAATTCTGCATCAATACACTGGCTGGTCATCATCGCGACCTGTCGGATATTTTTGCCGGGCGGGGCAAGTTAAATCAGACAGAACGGTTTTTGGCTGGGCAATGGCAGACGCTAAAAACCGGTGCGCCAGTTCTGGATGATGCACTCGCATCGCTCGATTGCCAACTGGTCAGTTGGCATGTTCACGCTACACATTATGTCTTAATCGGTGAGGTTGTGGCAATTAAACGCAATCAGGCAGACGACGCATTGATGTATCTCAATCGTGCCTATCATACCTTACCACTAACGTGATTATTTCTTTGCTACGTCGCGTGTAAGGTCGCTTGTACGTTTCAGCTTCATTCCAACTACGGGTATGAGATCATTTTCGATCTTAACTGAAACCGTTATATTCATCGAGTTTTTATCAGCAAGTCTGGCCATCATTGCACCGTTTAATTGCTTTCGATTAAGCCCGAATACCATATGGTCACTCCCGACTTTACCCGAAATGACGTCAAGACCTTCACCTTTTGACCCATCGTTAAATGCACCGGAAAACCCGGTGGGGCCACGCAAAACCGTCGCTTTCATAGGTTGAGAAAAAACGCCAACGCGGCAATTGCCGTCCAATGTCATGCCGGTTTGGACAACTTCAGAAGTCCCCGCAAAATTACAGGTAAATTTTGTCCCTTTATATTTACCCGCGACCACCTCACCTGGACCTGACCAATTGCCTTCAATCGAACGGAAAAAATCAGCATCACTATCGGAAGCGTAGGCATTATTGGTCAAAGTGCAGGAGAGCAGCGAAATTGCAACAAGCGACTTGAAGATGATTTTCATTTTGGTACTACTCTACTTCTACACGTTACTCAGGTCAGACGCCGCATAAAACACAGCAATCAATTGCCATCATTATGAATAGAAATGGTTAATGCTTTATTCTGAATCTGACGTGCTGTTTTGTTTTTTTTCGCGTGTTTTTGGCTTCTGCCCGTTGAGACCAATAAGATCGCTCGTGAAGTCGCTCAAGCCTGGTCGCCTTTGCCCGTCGAACGGAAAAGGCCGTAAAGCGTCCATGGCAGCGATTCCAATGCGCGTTGTCATTAAGCCGTTCACAACACCTTCGCCCAAACGGGCCGAAAGACGCGTTGCCAATCCCTGACCTATAACTTGTTGCACCAACCCGTCACCGATAGCCAAGCTGCCGGTAACAGCTAAATGTGCCAATACACGGCGCGCGAGTGCGATGAAACCGAAACGTCCCGGGCGAGCTCCGTACAATGTAGCGAGCTTGCGGATAAGGCGAGTAGATTCATAGAGCACATACCCCAGATCTACCAAAGCACGCGGACTGACGGCCGTCACGATGGATACGCGTTTGGCTGATCCAAGGATGATCTTCCGCGCTTCCAAATCCAATGGCCGTAGAATTTCATGTTCGGCTAAGTGAATGAGGCCGCGCCCGTCTATAATATCATGGCGGTGGGATTGCATCGCGCTGCGCCCGCCAAATGTAAAAGCCGTATGAGATGTATAGCGGATAAGATCATCGACAGACTTTCTCGCCATAACCATGTCATCATTTTTGACCGCAATTGCTGCTTCATCTCTTAGGTGATCAACAGAACGCAGCCGCATCAACGCGCGTATCTCGTTTAAGATGAAGATCAACAGAGCCAGGAAACCGATAAGTGTTGCAGCGAGTGCCGTCCATCCCAAAAAGCTGTATCGTTCAAACAACGAGCGAACCAGTCCGTCAGCCCATAATCCGAGACTTAGAATTATTAACACTGATAGCGCAGAAAGACATAGTTTTCCCCAACCGAAAGCTGAACCAATACGTTCCGGCGCGACAAGACCGAGTTTTTCCAACTCTGTTGTGTCTTCAGTCGTGAAAGGATTTTCCTGTTCTTCCACTACAGAAGATAGATCCGTAATGGCCTGTGGCTTGCGACTATTCATGAGAGATAATCTCCAAAAAGGAATTCCAAAGCCCGATCAAGACGAATGTGGGGAAACGCATCTTGACGAAAGGTTTGCGGCGGGCGGAAACGCACAAACTTCAACAGATTTTTGTTCGGCGCATCAATAAGCCGTCCCAGTGTATCGGGTAGATCACCGGGAAAAATACCGGTTTCTGTTTCTCCATCAAAGATCAGTCCATCCACGACCTCATTTGGCATAGGGGTACCGATAACGATAGGCAATTCATCACCGTTTTTCCGCAAGGTTCCCTCACGTGTCGATCTTACTGCTGCAAGAGCAAGCGTATCAGTTGCGGCACCACGATATCCTGCAGCCTTTACAGCATCTGCCACGATCTCGGCGGTGATTGTTTCCAGGTGGTCATGACTGGTGTGATGAAGATGGTCAGCCTTTGTCGCAGCAACGAGAATACGCGTGATTTTGTGTTTCCAAAGATTGGTAATCCAATTGTTCTTTCCTGTCCGAAAACTGGATAGAATTTCGCCTAAAGCTCTCTGCATCTCTAAGATCGAAGCGCGGCCGCCATTTATGGCCTGCAGTGCATCAACAAGAATGACTTGCCTATCCAGTCGTGCAATATGTTCGCGAAAAAAAGGCTTTACGATGTGTTTTTTGTAAGCTTCATATCGACGTTCCATAACGCCTGCGATGGAACGCTCAGGAAAATGGCTATATCCAAGATCGGGCAGGGGAGAGAAAGTCAGCGCGGGAGCACCTTCAAAGTCACCCGGCATTAAAAAACGCCCCGGAGGCAAAACGGAAATGATATTATCGTCGTTTTTTGCCGATCTGAGATAGTGTTTAAAACTGTCGGACAGGCGTTCTATATCGCCCTCACTCGCATCAGATAAAATATTGATGCTTTGTATTTCAGCACGCCAGTCTTCAGAATGCGAAAAATGCTGCGGTGAGCTTGCTCGTTCTATGGCTTCTACACAAAATTCGCGATAGCTTTTATTTAGAAGCGGCAGATCCAGCAACCATTCACCCGGATAGTCAATGAGGTCGATGTTCAGCTTGCCTCGCGGGAGCAGCTGCAACGCAGAAGGCCGCGGTGTATAATCCAATTTGAGACGCAATTGTGATATTGAACGGGTGGAATCCGGCCATATCCTGTCACTTATCAACGCATCAACGTGTTTTTCATATTCAAAACGAGGTATTTTACCGTCAGAGCTTTCAGTAAGTTCTGCATGAACAAGGCGTCCTTCGCGCATAACCTCAAACATAGGTAAGCGGCCGTTTTCAACAAGATTGCGGACTAGGGAAGTAATGAACACGGTCTTTCCAGCACGTGAAAGTCCGGTAACACCAAGCCGCAAGGTTGGTCGTGTTATACTGGCCGTGCGATCGGCCAAGGCATCGAGCGCGATGAAAGTCTCATCCTTCAGGGAGGTGAATGAAGCCAAATACACTTGTTCCTTTTCAATAACACCCGATAACTTTTGCTATATGGGGCCTGTCGTTCTTGGCAACAAGGGGATGGCGGCTATGCGTGGTATATATCATTCATCACACATTGTCCTGACAGGTCGGCCGTCGCGGTCTTCGGTAAAGACAACAGAGCGAGCGTTGCCGGAGGGAAATTTTTGGAAAAATACGTTTTAGAACTATGTTTATCCCAAAGCCGAAATGCCACCTCGGCAATGCTCGGATTATGTCCAATGAGCAACGTTGAGGGCCTATATTCCTGACGAAGCAGTGTCAAATAATCATCTACACCACCATCATACAACAGGTTATAGTAATTAATATCGGCCAAAATGGTGAGGTCGAGCGCCTCTAATGTCTGCTTTGTTCGCAAGGAAGGCGAGCACAAGACATGCAACGGCGGTTTCAAACTTTCCCGAATTTCAGCTCCGATATGTCTTGCTTGCTCCCTTCCATGTTGTGACAACGGCCTGTCGAAGTCCAGCATACCAGTTTTGGCTTTCTCGGCCTCTGCATGACGCAGTAATGCAATTGTAGGAAAAATCACTTGGTATGTGTCCTGATATGAGGGGGTGAAATTATAGGTTGACGAGCGGTGACGGACAGGCAAAAGTTGTAACATCATTTTTCATAATAAAGAAGATGTTGTCATTTCTTTGCAATATCAACATGTTGAAAAACCAATAAAGCAAAATCTTTTGTCTTGTGTTGCTGCATCTTGCACAATATATAGAGGCGCACCTACCATATGTGGAGACTTTATGGTTATGAGCGAAGCGATTACACTTGAATATCGTCCTACCGAAGACGAGCCTTTTATGAACGAAAGGCAGAAAGCATATTTCCGTGCGAAGTTGATTGCCTGGAAAAGTGATATCTTGCGTGAAGCGCGTGAAACGCTTGAAAATCTACAGGAAGAAAATGCCAATCAACCGGATTTGGCAGACCGAGCCTCTTCAGAAACAGATCGTGCGATTGAATTGCGCGCGCGTGATCGGCAAAGAAAGCTGATATCAAAGATTGATGCAGCGCTCGAGCGGATTAATGATGGTACCTATGGGTATTGTGAGGAAACTGGTGAGCCAATCAGTATTAAACGTCTTGATGCACGTCCGATAGCTACTTTATCGTTAGAAGCACAGGAACGGCATGAAAAACGTGAAAAAGTCTATCGAGACGATTAATAGTTTTCAAACTAAAACGCCCTCATATAATTGAGGGCGTTTTAGTTTATCGGCTATCAGGGCTTATCCACCCGAACCGCTTCGCGAAGTTCATCTTCAAACATTCGGTCGAATTCATCACCTAAATTGACATGCCGTGTACTATCATTGGGCTGCACCGTTAAAGACGGTTCTCTGCGGCCTTCTATTTCTGCTGAAATTTTATCATCTCTCAAATCTTGGCTTGCATCGTGACGTAACGGAGCGTTTTGCAATGATGGTGTTGGTTGAATTGGTTGCCTGGAGGCGTGTTCAACCGCGCTGTTAATATTTTGCGTTGGAGAACTCTGCATACGCGGTGTAGCCATGTGTGGACGCCTTACCTCAATATCAGGCTCCGCTAATACGGGTTCTTTATGGATGTTGGTATCCTTTGTGGAGGCTTGAACAACATCTGGGTAATGCTGACGGTGGTCGGCAAGATCGCTACCGGTAACAATGTTCGTTTCGATAACGACATCGGTAGGGCCACCTATCAATATAAGATGTTCTACGTTATCACGCCTAACAAGTACCAGCCTGCGCGTACGATCGACCGCAGCTGCATCGCGAACTGAAAGTCGCGGAGTACGACCCTTGCCACCCATGACAAAAGTGCCGCCGTTGAATCTGCGCAGAACCGCAATGGTTATCGCAATTGCAGCAATGACCACGACGAGAACGACAAGGCTGGTGATGATGTTAGCCGCTGAGCTCCCAATCTGGTTTGATAACCAGGCGTTCATACTAAGTCTCCTGTAATATTTCGAATATGCAACACACGCATTTCAAACTCTATAGACGTTTTATAGCCAGAACATGGCGTCTTAAAGGTAAAAAGGAATACGCAACACCCCCGATCCACCAAAAACTTGGCTAGGGCCAGATAAATTTGCAGGATAAACATTGGGTAAGACAAAGCCAAGGCTTCATGCCAGTGCTCAATTCAGGCACTATATGCAAACAGAATCATTCGTCAATTTGAAAGGCGCAGGCTAGAAATGGAAAAACGATTGCCACATAGACAAACATCGTTATTTCCGGCCCGCATGATGTTTTTTCTAAGAGTGTTAAGTGCACTCTTACTGCTGTTCATAATAGGTCTGTTGCCGGTTGCGTACTGGAGCAGTTTTGAAAAACTGAATCTATCTTTCCTCATCATTTTTTTGCTTTTGGCAACGGTGGGATTTTCGGCACTGTTAAGTTTCAGTCTCGGTGTTTTTCACCATACACATTCTGGACTGGAAGAAGACATTTTACTGCTTGACCAATTGGATGATGCTTTGGTGCTGACAGACAGCTCTGGAATGGTGATCCGAGCAAACGCGTCTTACAAGCAGCTGTTCAAAAATCACGATCCAAACATTTTCAATTCACTTTCTATATCGAGTGATTTTGATGCCGTAATGTATCGTTTGAAGGCGAAAGCGCTAGCGGGTGAGTGTGGTCGGGAAGAGGTGCGACTGAACAAGCCGATGTTCAGTCAAGCGCTATCTGATACGCAATTTTGGTATAGCCTGTCTGTAAAGCCATTGCGTGACGGCCATAGGTTGATGCTCATGTGGCGTTTGGCGGATATGGGTTCCACGCAGCAGAAAAACGAGCCATTATTCCAAAACTTACAGGAAGCCATCAACCATCTTGATCAGGCACCTGTTGGTTTCCTCTCATTGGACGGAAATGGTAAAATTATCTACGTGAATGCGACGCTTGCCGATTGGTTCAGTATTGATCTCGCAGCTTTTGATGTTGGCAAGATAGAATTTAGTCAACTCTTCGCGACAGAAAAGCAATTTTCAACATGGAAAGAGATAGAGCAGCTGTGTCAGTCTGCGAGCGGGGTAGTCGGATTTCCAGTGCAGCCACGTGATCACGTGGGAACAAGCACCCAGTATCGCGCTTATCTGTCGTATAATGGAGTGAGAGATGAAGAAGATATCATCTATCGCATGGTTATCGTTCCGCTTAGCTCCACAGAAACAAAGCAGCTACCGTCCAACGCAGATAATGGCAAATTTGAATGTTTTTTTGATCAATCTCCTTTTGCCATTGCCACTGTCGGAAAAAATGGTGAATTGCTGCGTATCAATGCGCCATTTGCTCAGCTTTTCGGAATTTCTCGAGATACACAGCCGCCAGTTAATCTGAGAACGCTCGTTGAGCAAAGCGATGGTTCTCGCATTGAGCGTATCTTGAAACAAGCAGTATCTGGCATGCACGCTGCTCCCATGTTGGAAACAGTTATGGCAGCAGAGGCTTCACGCCATCTGCGACTTTATTTTATCCCTTCCAATCGCGGGCCACAACAATCTGGAGATGAAGCAGCCATTCTTTCCGTCATCGAAACCACGGAACAAAAAACACTTGAGGATAAGATGGTGCAAGGCCAGAAAATGCAGGCTGTCGGTCAGCTTGCAGGCGGTATCGCACATGATTTCAATAATGTTTTGACCGCGATTCTTATGTCATGCGATCTTCTACTGGCAAGCCACCGCAGTTCCGACCCCGCTCACTCCGATCTGATTAATATAAAAAACAATGCCAATCGCGCGGCGTCGCTCGTTCAACAGCTTTTAGCCTTTTCCCGCCGTCAAACTCTGCGGCCGGAAGTAATAGATCTTACTGAGCTTTTATCTGACGTTCGTAATCTTCTTATGCCTCTTCTCGGTAGTAATGTTCAATTGAAAGTCATCCATGGTCGTGACCTATGGGATGTAGAGGTCGATCAGTCATCTTTTCAGCGTGTGTTGATGAATTTGGTTATCAATGCACGGGATGCAATGCCAGAAGGTGGTTGTGTGACAATTTCAACATCCAATATTGACCGAGATGAAAGCTTGAAATTTGGGTATGACGGATTGGCAGCAGGAGAATATGTGGAACTTGATGTCCAAGATACAGGCACTGGCATCGCAAATGCTGTCAAAGAAAAAATGTTCGAGCCGTTCTTTACGACCAAAGAGGTTGGTAAAGGTACAGGGCTCGGCCTATCAATGGTCTATGGCATCATTAAGCAGTCAGGTGGTTATATCTACTGTGATAGCGAGGAGGGCAAAGGCACAGTATTTCGTATCTTTCTTCCTCGCCACATTCGTCCACTGGTCGATAGTGCTGTCAGCCAACCGCAATTGAGCGGGCAAGAATCCGCTCTGGCAGACAAGAACACCGACCTTTCTGGTTCAGCGACTGTGCTACTGGTAGAGGATGAAGACGCTGTGAGAATGGGCGGCGTACGCGCGCTGCAATCGCGTGGTTACACAGTTCTAGAGGCCGGTAACGGTGTCGAAGCACTCGAAATCCTAGAAGAGCAAGCGGGCGCTGTCGACATCGTCGTCTCTGATGTGGTGATGCCGGAGATGGATGGGCCGACGCTTCTCGGCGAACTTCGAAAAAAATATCCTGAGATAAAGTTTGTTTTTGTTTCAGGCTACGCAAAGGATGCTTTTGCCAAGAATCTGCCTGAGGATGCGGTATTTGGCTTTTTGTCAAAACCGTTTACGCTTAAGCAGCTTGCACTTAAAGTGAAGCAAACGCTTGAAGGCGCTCCAGATGTATAACGTTTTTTCGTTGCCAGTGTGGATACAACATTGAATTCGTGCACAGCAGGTGCGAATATGAAATTCTTTACAATGATCAGGAGGGTGAAATATTGCGTAAAATTTTAATTTCTACCGTTTCGGCTTTGGCGATGTGCGGCGGT
This sequence comes from Bartonella sp. LJL80, assembly GCF_054871565.1. Taxonomy (NCBI): domain Bacteria; kingdom Pseudomonadati; phylum Pseudomonadota; class Alphaproteobacteria; order Hyphomicrobiales; family Bartonellaceae; genus Bartonella; species Bartonella sp. LJL80. The sequence continues at coordinate 437,201 of NZ_JBTXLM010000004.1, read as the reverse complement.
TTTTGGGCTACCACTGCTCAAGCTGATATTACCATCGGATTCATAGGGCCTGTTACAGGCGCTGTTGCTGCATACGGTATACAAGTGAGTAATGGTGCGAAAGTCGCCGTTGAAGAAATCAATAAAAAGGGCGGCGTAAACGGCGAAAAGCTTGTACTGAAAGTTTTTGATGATGCAGCAGACCCAAAGCAGGGCGTCTCTGCGGCCAATCAGGTTGTCGGTGAGGGGATACTATATGTTGTCGGCCCCGTGACATCGAACTCGTCTTTGCCGGTTTCGAATGTGCTTGAAGAAAACGGCGTTCTGATGATAACGCCATCGTCTACAACACCGGAACTTTCATCGCGGGGCATGTGGAATATTTTGCGCACCATTGGCCGTGATGATCAGCAAGGTGACTATGCGGCAGACTTTTATGTCAAGAACTTCAAGGATAAACGCATAGCAATCATCCATGATAAAGCCACTTACGGTAAGGGACTGGCAGATGCCTTCAAAACGGCGCTCAACCGTGGTGGTGTCAATGAAGTTTATTATGGAAACATCAGTCCAGGCGAAAAGGACTACAGCGTGATGGTCACACGTTTGAAATCTGAAAACGTCGATTATGTATATTTTGGTGGCTACCATCCAGAAGCTGGCTTGCTTCTGAAGCAGATGCGTGAACAAGGTGTTGAGGCTCCGCTTATCGGTGGCGACGGATTCAACACATCCGAATTGTGGTCGATCGCGGGAGATGCTGCTGAAGGCACAATGTTTACTAACTCCATTGATGTTCGCACCAATCCTGAAGCTCAAGCCGCAGTGAATGCGCTACAGGCACAGTCTATTCCGCCAGAAACATTTACGTTGAATGGTTATGCGGCTGTGCAAGTGCTGGCCTATGGTATCGAAAAGGCAGGTTCTGCAAATGATCCGGAAGCAGTCGCTAAAGCCGTAAAATCGGGTGAGCCAATCGCAACGACCCTAGGAAATATTACATATGGAGATCGCGGCGATATGACATCAAAGGTTTTTTCAATGTATAAGTGGCATGAAGGCAAGATAGTCTCTGCAGAGTAAACATGTCTAAGGCGGCCTTGCGCCGCCTTTTTATATATGTAAAAACTACCCTATCTAAAAAATAAGCGGCCGGTGTCACAACGGCAATGTGTACGGTTCCGGTAATGATTACTCTGTGCTTAAAACCCTAGTCTAGTTACTGGCAACAGCAGACGATTGAAAAACACGATTAAGCAATTGCGCGCCGTCTTTTTGCATATTTGCCTGCATTTTGTTTTCTGTCGCGACGAGTAATTGCGAGACAGTATTGTTTCTTATGGCTACAGGATTGCGCTCATACCCGATACGCAGGAAAAAATTGGCTGTCGGGACTTTGTCACGAAATGCGGTTGGCATCGTCACCATATCATAGCCGTTTCCATCGCCCGTAAGATTGAGCATTTCAAGTTCCGCGCCAGTTAAAGAACGAGAAACACCTTTTCGCCTTAGAAAAGCTAGAGACGTCTTCAGTTTATGAATTTGCAGGAGAGGTCCGACATCCTTGTCCATCGTCATTGCGTGCATTCCAAGACCAGCTTCCGTTTTGGCAAGCTCAGCCTGCGCGCTCCACCGATGAGGCACTGTCTTTGCTTTTGCCGTCATTTTGTCAACCACGGCAGCTTTCGACAAAAGACGTGTTCTCTCCGCACCACTGCTGTTTTGTGCACGTGAGCGCAATTCGTTCGCGATTTCCCCACCATATTCCCACATTAAGCTGACACTGGCTGTCGCAACCAATTGATTATATCCAATAGCAGTCGATATCGGTCTGGCATTTTCACGACCTTTGATCATGCCAGACTGCAGGTCGTGTGTCCCGTCGCCACCGGTTTCAAATGCGTAAACAGCAACCAATTGTTGACGCGTTAACCCCACTTGCTGCGCAGCGTTTGCATAAGCGCGCATAAATTCCGCTTCGTTTGCCGGACGTTCTGGGGCAAACCCATATATTTTTTTAGATGCGGCAATAAAATCAGCAGTTCCCGGGATTGTTCCTTTGGAACCGCTTGGCGGCGTTTTTGAAGGAGGTTTGCGAGGACCGTTATATAGAGGTGGTTGTGAAAGAACATAGTCGGATAATGCAATAGATTGTCCGGCAGCGCGTTTTTGGTTGCGGATTTTTCGCTTTTCGCTCACCTGATCCCAATAGGCTGATGCTTGCCGATCATAAACACTATAAGCGCTTTTCCATGCAGCATAATCTGAATCGGTCACATTCTTGAGAGCAGAATCAGAACGGATACTTCCCGTTGTCTCAGACGAAGGTTTTTGCGAAGAAAACTGCATACTTTTCAGGGAATCCGACATGCATCCCCCGATGACAATGCTGAAACCTAGTAATAATGTCGTTTCCAATTTACGCACAACAAATCTGCCTTCTGAATAGAGATTGCAGAATTATGCTTTTGATTGGTTGATAATGTATGAAGGCGTAGGTAACGTTTTTTCAAAAAATATTGTTAGCAAGCATCAGAAGAATAAGGGGAAAAATTTCCCCCATAGATAGAGAAATATGCATTTACCTCTTAACAGATTGGCAACCGCAGGTCTGTCTCTTTCGCTTGCTACGGACATTGTAGCGCCATAAAAACTCTACGTCAGTACAAGCGCTTTTCTGATGACGAGCTTTGATGGTCAAAATGTCAGGAGATCAGCCAGCTAAAATGCAAAAAGCTGTTGTTCTGCATCTACGCAATTATGTTTACCTTCAATAAAGGCGCGCAGAATCGCAGGGTATAGTTGGTGCTCTACCTTTAAAACCCGCTGTGCCAATGATTTTGCTGTATCGCCCGTTAAAACCGGTACGCAGGCTTGGCCAAGTATCGGGCCTTCATCCATACCCTCAGTGACCAAATGGACTGTACAGCCAGAAACCTTGACGCCGGCGTCGATCGCTTTTTGATGCGTATCAAGGCCTTTGAAGAGCGGGAGAAGCGAGGGATGAATGTTTAATATCCGACCACTATAAGGCGCGATAATAAAGTTGGATATTAAGCGCATATATCCGGCCAAGCAGATAATATCGGGATTATAGAGTTCCAGCGTATCAAGGACTGCCTGTTCAAAAGCCGATTTCGTCGGATATGATTTACGTTCAATGCAATGGGTGGCAATACCGAGTGCCTTGGCTTTTTCGATACCCCCTGCATCGTTGCGGTCACTTATCACCGCGGCAATTTCTGCTGGATAGTCCTTTTGACGTGCTGCTTCAGCCAGTGCGATCATATTTGATCCACTACCCGAAATAAAAATTACAATCCTTTTTTTCATAGGGCAAGCTTACCTTGATAGGTCACGCCGGAAGTCTCACGGTGAATGAGGCTGCCGAGGCGAATAACCTTCTCGCCATTCTCAATCAGAGCATCTGCAACTTCATTCGCCGCTTCCGCACGCACCACAACAATCATTCCGATGCCGCAATTGAAGGTGCGCAACATTTCTTTTTCAGCAATATTTCCTTGCTGTGCCAGCCATGAAAACACCGCTGGTACGTGAATGGCGGGAAGATCGATCTGCGCGGCTAAATGATCGGGAAGAACACGCGGAATATTTTCAGGAAAACCGCCGCCGGTAATATGAGCCAGAGCCTTAATGCCATGATGCTCTTTTATAACTGAAAGCAGAGAACGGACGTAGATTTTTGTAGGTGTCAGCAATGCTTCAGCAAGCGATTGGGTTTCGTCAAAGGGAGCCTTATCGTTCCAGCCGCATCCACTGCGTTCAACGATTTTTCGAACGAGAGAGAAACCATTAGAATGGACGCCGGAAGATGCCAGACCTAGAATGACATCGCCTTCCTTTAAACTTTCACTCGGCAAAAGATGTCCCCGCTCCGCTGCCCCGACAGCGAAACCGGCAAGGTCGTAATCGCCCTTGGCGTACATTCCAGGCATTTCAGCTGTTTCACCACCAATTAACGCAGCACCCGCCTGCCGGCAGCCTTCCGCAATACCAGCTACAATTTTCGCGCCTTGGTCGGCATCGAGTTTTCCCGTTGCAAAGTAATCCAAAAAGAAAAGGGGTTCTGCCCCTTGAACTACAAGGTCATTGACGCACATGGCCACCAAATCAATACCAACCGTGTCATGTATCCCACAATCAATGGCAATTTTAAGCTTAGTGCCAACGCCGTCATTCGCTGCAACGAGAATAGGATCCTTGAAGCCAGCCGCCTTAAGATCGAACAAGCCGCCAAAACCACCAATCTCAGTATCAGAGCCCGCACGACGGGTGGAGCGGACCAATGGTTTGATTTTTTCCACCATTGCATTGCCCGCATCAATATCGACGCCGGCATCCGCATAGGTTAGATTATTGCCAACGCTTTTATTGTCGCTCATTGAATTCGTCCTCGTTCAAGATCACATTCAGATCGCTACGCAATGCCATGATCGCGGTGATCCTGCAAGTTTTATCGCAGTCTCGTGAAAGATATAAACGATTGTTTGCTTGACCTTGCGCAAAGAAGTCGCATATCAGATAGGATAATGAACCGCGCGGATTTCCATGAGCAAGACACACGTTGAAAAAGACAGTGCCGAACAGGCCACAAAAACGAAAAAAAAGGCCCCAAAAGGCGGCAGATCACGAAGGCCGGTTTACGTGCCGGCCTATGCAAGCGTACCATTTCGCGGCAGCGTGAAAAAGCAAGCGGTTTTCTGGCTCGGTACGTTACTATTTTTTATCATCTTCATGTTCGTTTTCAGTTCGGTGCTCTTACCGTTTGTGGCAGGAATTGCACTCGCCTATTTTCTTAATCCGATTGTCGAACTGCTTGAAAGGTTTGGTATTTCCCGCGTTTGGGGTACGGTTCTTATTACAATATTCATCATGCTTGTCTTGGTGGTTGCACTAACAATCCTTATTCCGGTCATTAGTTCGCAGTTACAACAATTTATTCGTGACGGTCTTCCAGTTTACGTCAATCGGATTCAGACATTTTTTACAGAGCATAGTTTTGATTGGATAAAAAGCTATCTGGGTAGTGACCCGACTGAAATTCAATCGAATATTCAGGCGATGTTGGGACAAAGCTCCGATCTTGTCAAATCGGTCCTGAATTCGGTTTTGAATTCTGGTAAATCGATCGTCAATCTCGTCAGCCTGTTCGTTGTTGCTCCTGTCGTTGCGTTTTACATGCTGCTCGATTGGGAACGTATGGTCGAAACAATCGACTCGTGGATACCAAGGGATCATTTGGAAACGGTTCGTGGTATTTTTCATGAAATGGATAGAGCTGTCGCCGGTTTCATACGGGGGCAGGGCACGGTTTGTCTAATTTTGGGTGCATATTATGCAGCTGGCCTTACAGTCGCAGGGCTTAATTTCGGACTGTTAATTGGTCTCTTTGTTGGCCTGATCAGTTTTATTCCTTATGTCGGCTCAATGACAGGCTTTGTGCTTTCCGTCGGTGTAGCATGGGTGCAATTTTATCCAGACGACTGGGCTTGGATCATTGTTGTCATGGGTGTATTTTTTGTGGGGCAGTTTATTGAGGGGTATATTTTGCAGCCTAAACTGGTGGGATCCTCCGTTGGGCTACATCCGGTTTGGCTGATGTTCGCACTTTTTGCTTTTGGCTCTCTTTTTGGTTTCACAGGTATGTTGATAGCCGTTCCGGCAGCAGCCGCAGTGGGCGTGCTTGTACGCTTTGCGTTGCATACATATCTTGCATCGCCGTTATATTCTCAAAGCGGACGGGTGGAGCGTGAAGAATGAACGCGTCGCTCGAACAATTGCCGCTTGCTCTCTCACATTCAACAAATTTCTATCCCGATGATCTTGTTGTCACAAAGAGCAATATTGCGGCGTTTGAGCTGATTGAACGCTGGCCATCATGGTCTTTGCCCGTTGCGGTTTTAACAGGGCCAAATGGTGCCGGAAAAACACATTTTGCACGCGTTTGGGTAAATTTATCGAACGCTTTTATCGGCAACCTTACCGACATTGATACGGCCATTACCAAGGTTGGGGAGGGGTATTCAGTGCTGCTGGAAGACGTCGATGCAAATCCAATGCAAGATGTGGCCCTTTTTCATCTCATTAATGCGGTGAAGCAGGCCAACACGGTCGATCCCCGAGTGACTTTACTTTTGACAGCGCAGACCAATCCTTCACAATGGAATGTCGAGCTTGAGGATTTATCCAGCCGACTGAAATCCGTTACCTTAGCGCGCTTGGAACAACCTGACGATGAATTATTGACTTCGGTCGCGTTCAAACTCTTCGCTGATCGCCAGATTGCCGTCGACGCTCAAACGATTGGTTTTCTTATCAGTCGTGGGGAGCGTTCTTTATTAGCTTTGGAGCATCTTATTGAATCGATTGATCGCTTGGCATTGCAACGCAAAAGCAAAATTACAAAAACCATCATCAGTGAAGTTCTACAGGGGCATGACGAATAGCTAAACCGGTTCGTTAAGCGAAAGCTCGGCAATGCAGGAGCTCATCGCGAGATCGATCGCTTTTAGACAAAGATTTTGATGGACTGAAAACGATAGCGATCATTGTTGACGACGGTTTTTTCTGCTGTTCTTTGCCAAATAACCGCCAATGGATTTGATTTTACTATTTAATTGAACTGGTCGCATTTGTATCAATACCGCTGCGCGACTTCGATGCCGTTAGGGTTTCATCCTTCGCCCAGCCGATGATATTTGTGGAAGGCACGACGATTCGATGCCATCTTCCATTTGTTTCATAAGACCGCATTTCTTGACCCTTTTCGACAAAGGCAACTATCTTCGACGTTTGATCCGCCTTGAAGTAAATTGTTGTACGTTTTTGGGCATAAATCGCATTCGCCGCATTATTGATTGCGAATTGACCTTTCGGAGGCAGATGTCTATCGACCGAATAGGGCGGACGACTGACAACGGTATCAATTTTAGGCTTGACCGAAGTGACCTGTATAGAAGGGGCAGCAGCAGGGACGGGAATTTTAGGTCTAGGCAATCCATTACCAAGCACTGGATCAGATGCGAAAGCGGCAGGTTTTTGTATGGGGGCTACCACTTCTTTTTGTTGCATAGCGATTGTTTGTTTCTTTTCAACGCTACGGCTGCCGGGAGAGTAATACCAACCGGCCGCACCGAGAATCAAAATAGCTCCGAACGTCATGTATCCCGTTATCGAGTGAGATTCTGAAGTTTTTCTAGAACGTTTTGTGGTATTTTTCTTCCGTACGGCCATCTTTGATCCTTTCCAATAACCGCATTTTGACACCAAAACGTTTGGAAAAAGTTATCCGTAGAAAGAATTTTGTCGTTATACCAGAAAAAATACGTTTTGCGCTTGCACTTCTCGTAGGAAGAATTTAGGGAAGGTGCGTCGAAGGCAAATCGTCGGAGCGTAGCGCAGCCTGGTAGCGCACCTGATTTGGGATCAGGGGGTCGTAGGTTCGAATCCTATCGCTCCGACCATGCCTTGATTTGACAAAAAGATGATGCGACATAGTGCTAAGAATATTGTTATATAAATGCATTGCATGATCTGAAGGGAAGAAATCATGGTTGCTCGTATTTACAGTCCTGCTAAAACTGCCATGCAGTCTGGAAAAGCTAAAACAGGATTTTGGGTTCTCCAGTATGAGCCAAGTGAAGCTAAAATGATTGAGCCTTTGATGGGTTATACCTCAACGGCCGATATGAAAAGTCAAGTTCGACTTGAATTTGAAACGCAGCAAGAAGCTGTCGCTTACGCTATAAAAAATGGTATTCCCTACAAAGTTGAAGAAGCTCACGAAGCTGAGCGGAAAAGAGTTTCCTACTCTGATAATTTTCGCAGCGACCGTCAGCAACCTTGGACACATTAAGACCAGCTTATAGCATTCTCATGTTTAATGCGGTCCCGTAGCTCAGTTGGATAGAGCAACGGCCTTCTAAGCCGTGGGTCACAGGTTCGAATCCTGTCGGGATCGCCACCTCTTCTGTCGCGAACGTAGTATTTATTTATCTTGATAAGTGTCTGTAAATTATCCTTAACAAAGCGGTGAATAATTGCTGTGCTATAGAATGGCTATGGGCTTATCCTATCACGCAGCTATCTTAGCGTAAACTTCATCGATTGATTGAAACCCTAGTAACCAGCCATCTACCTAATGAAAGGTGTGGGACGATCATATAATTGGCCGCTACGATGTCCATGTCAGGTCTTTACGATCCAGAAACGTTCCATAACCTCTATCTATAACGACAGGGGCGACCTTTTTGAGTTCACCATCACAGGCTTGCAGAAACTCAACATTGATATCATCATCAATGAGACAGCAGGTAAGGCGTCCGGAACGATAAATTCCCGTATCAATAGAAATACGGTTTTCAGTTATCACCGGATAGTCGCCCACAATTGTGTGCCCATGAATAACAACCGGCGCCGCAGGATCAACGTGATCGAGAAAACTATCCCTTATCCAACATAGCGTTTCTTCGCTTTGCTGCTCAATCGGGATGTCAAAATCGATACCCGCGTGGGCGCTGATAAAGCTTCCTTCAAGACGATACAGACAAGCCTCACTCAATAGCCTGAGATGCTCCGGATAAAGATGTGAAACATCATTGACGCGTGATCGATCAACTTCATATGAAGCAAGCGTTTCCTCACCCCCATAACGCAGCCATGCCGTCATACTCTCAGATCGAGCACCCTCTTTTATGACAGATCGAAATTTTTGATCGTGATTCCCAAGGTGAAGATGACAATCTGGCCATAGGTTTTTCGCATTCAAAACGAGTTGTAAAACAGCGCGCGAATCGGGGCCCCTGTCCACGAGATCACCAATAAAGTTAACGCAAACATCCTCAACGTGATAATTTCGAGATATCTCGTTTAATAGCAATTCCAATGGTTCCGGATATCCATGGACATCACCAATGTAAAACCTTTGCATTTAATATCCTAACTGTCTTTGTCTTCGCCGGATTTCGTCGTTTTACGCCCGAAGGTGTAACCGGTTTCAATCGCGCTACCACCGAATTTCTTGCGCAATTTATCTATAGCAGTCTCGGCTGCGGCACGTTTGAGTGCAGTGCCATCAAGCAGGTCCGCTGGATCCGGTGAGAACCGCTCTGTGAGGTGCTGTATTCCTACGCCTAAGAGACGAAAGGCGGTGCCATCGACTTCTTTTTCAAGCAATTCGAGACTGACGCGAAATATACGGTCGGCTAGCTGCGTTGGATTTTGAAGATGCTTGTTCCGAGTACGGCTTTTAAAATCCTTCGTTTTCAACTTTAGTACAACAGTTTGTCCTGCGATGTCGCTCATCTTCAAGCGATATGCAACTTTCTCGGATAGTGCACGTAGTACAGGTACGAGATCACCCTTGTCTTTCAAATCACTGGAAAATGTTGTTTCCGCAGAAACGCTTTTCATTTCATGTGATGGCTCGACCCGACGACTGTCCTGACCGCGTGACAGGTGAAACAATCGTTGGCCCATCTGTCCGTAGCGTCTCATCAAAGAACTCTCCTCCATTTGCTGGAGCTGACCTATTTGGGTAATGCCATCACCCGCCAATTTCTGCGCGAGTGAAGCACCGACACCCCAAATGGTCGTTACCGGCCTTTGTGCTAAGAAGGATAGGGCTTCCTCCTTGCCAATAACGGAGAAACCTTTTGGTTTATCGATGTCGGATGCTACTTTTGCGAGAAATTTACAGTAAGAAAGACCAACGGATATGGTTATGCCTATCTCACGCTCCACTTGGTCGGCGAAACGTGCCAGAGTATAGGCTGCAGGCGCCTTGTGAAGCTTTTCTGTTCCGGTCATGTCCAGAAAAGCTTCATCAATGGAAAGTGGTTCCACTAAAGGCGTTAAATCATGCATGAGAAGCTTTATCTCTGCTCCGACACGCGTGTATTTTCCCATATTCGGCGGAACAACGACTGCATCTGGACATAGCTCCAACGCTTTGAACATTGGCATAGCAGACCTGACGCCGTTGATACGCGCTATGTAACAAGCCGTCGATACAACCCCTCGCTTCCCACCTCCAATGATGACAGGCTTATCGCGTAGTTCGGGGTGATCTCTCTTTTCCACGGATGCATAGAATGCATCGCAGTCTATATGTGCCAAAGAGAGCCTATATAATTCATTGTGGTGGATCAAACGTGGCGATCCGCATTTTTGGCAGCGTTTGTTGTTCTTTTGTTGAAGTGTGAAACAATCGCGACAAAACCCAAAATTCGGTTGATCAAATGGTGCTAAAGCCATTCAATATGCTCTCCACCGGGTAAAAGTTGTTGCGCCTGACTGATCGCTTGAGGAGGGTACCCAGATGCATCGGAAAAAGCTAAGAGTGTCGGCTCATGCGCTAGAATAAATTGTAAAACGCCCGCGAGAAAGCCGGAAGAACGTGCTGCCTCACGGATTTCCAGCGCTGTTATGCCGGTAAGATTGAGAAAACGGGGCATAAGTTCAACGTCATTTGCAATAAACAGAAGCGCTGCAATTGCAAGTTCTTCCGCTTCTTCACGATTATTAATCTGTTTTTTCATATCATTTTAGCCAAGTGGTAACCGAATGGAGTGTACTCTTGCAAATGTAATGCCGAAAGAGCGGAGTTTGAACGATGCCGAAAAAAGTCATGATTGTGGAAGATAACGAATTAAACATGAAGTTGTTTCGCGATCTTGTCGAAGCCAGCGGCTACGAAACCGTTGAAACGCGTAGCGGACTTGCCGCATTGGATTTAGCTAGAAAAAATGAACCCGGTTTGATTCTCATGGATATACAATTGCCGGAAGTCTCAGGCATTGATGTCATTAAGCAGTTGAAAGCTGACAGCGAACTCAAAAAAATCCCCGTCGTAGCCGTTACAGCTTTTGCTATGAAGGGCGATGAAGAACGCATCCGGGCCAGTGGTTGTGAGGACTACATGTCCAAACCGATATCAGTTCCCAATTTTATAGCCATGGTCAAACGCTTTTTAGGCTAGTGGTATTAAATTCATACAATTATTACTATCCAACATACGAATCGAACCAAGACACGTTCTACGCACGCAAATGACGTCTAATATGAAGATTCGGCATTACTCAAAAGAAAAACCCCGCATGAAAGCGGGGTTTTCCAATATATCTGAAACGATATTAACGCTTCGAGAACTGGAAAGAACGGCGAGCCTTGGCCTTACCGTATTTCTTACGTTCAACAACGCGACTGTCACGCGTAAGGAAGCCACCCTTTTTCAAGATAGCGCGCAATGCTGGTTCGTAATAGGTCAAGGCCTTGGAAATACCGTGCCGTACAGCACCGGCTTGGCCAGAAAGGCCACCACCAGCAACAGTCGCGATAATGTCAAACTGACCATCCCGATTTGTCGCAACGAGTGGCTGGCGCAAAATCATCTGAAGGACTGGACGAGCAAAGTATTTGTCGAAATCCTTACCATTTACGATGATCTTACCGGAACCAGGCTTTACCCATACGCGGGCAACTGCATCTTTACGTTTGCCGGTAGCGTAAGCGCGGCCCTGATCATCAAGTTTCTGCACATGTACTGGTGCAGCGTTTTCGGTAGCTTCAACAACACCGGTTGCCGCACCAAGTTCGGAAAGAGAATTGATCTCAGCCATGATTAAGCAATCCTTTTGTTTTTACGGTTCAAAGCGCCGACATCAATAGCTTCCGGCTGCTGTGCTTCATGTGGGTGCTGGCTGCCAGCGTAAACACGAAGATTCTTCATCTGGCGACGACCAAGCGGCCCGCGGGGAATCATGCGTTCAATTGCTTTTTCTACGACACGTTCAGGAAAACGACCTTCGAGAATCTGGCGCGCTGTGCGCTCTTTGATTCCGCCAATATAGCCTGTGTGCCAGTAGTATTTTTTGTCTGTATATTTCTTGCCGGTCAACGCGACTTTGTCAGCATTGATAACAATAACATTATCACCATCATCAACGTGAGGTGTGAAGGTTGCTTTATGCTTACCGCGAAGACGGTTTGCAACGAGCGTGGCAAGACGACCTAGAACAAGGTTTTCAGCGTCAATGATGACCCATTTCTTTACCACTTCAGCAGGCTTTTGTGAAAAAGTTGCCATTGAAGGTTTCCTTTATAAAATCCCTCGTAAAACGAAGGCGTTTTTTGTTGCTTGACGTTGTGGCGATGACCACAACAAAAAAACACGCCTTTGCGGCATGTTGGGCGGATACATATATCGTTGGACATGAACGGTCAACATAAAAATAACCGCATATTATCAATGTCTTATTATTGTGGTATCATAATACCTTGTTCTTTTATATGCACGTTATCCAGGCCTATGCTATAATCATATGAAAACAGAAATTTATAAGGTAATCCCATGTCAACCGGCAGCTATTTAACAGACCACAAAGCGATCGTCACCCTATTGCAGGGCGTAAGCAGCATTGCGCTTGTCGGTGCCTCCGCTAACCCTGAGCGACCAAGTTACGAAGTTATGGCTTATCTATTATCGCGTGGGTATGATGTATTGCCTGTCAATCCCGGTCTGGCTGGTGGTTCAATTTTGAACCAAATAGTCTACGGCAGTCTTGCAGATATCGATAAACCGGTAGACATGGTCGACGTTTTCCGAAAATCCAATGCGGTTGTTGGCGTTCTCAATGAAGTTTTGAAAATGCGGAAAATTCCGAAGATTTTTTGGACCCAATTGGGCGTTTTTGACGAGGATGCCGCCGAGATTGCAGTGAGAAATGGATTAACCGTTGTTATGGACAGATGTCCAAAAATAGAACTGTCTTGATTAAGAAAGTTTTTTTCTCAACAACATAGAGAAACGGTTTTCTTGCTGTACCTGAAAACGCGTATATTTTAGGTAAAATAATTATCGGAGGATTTGATGAAAAACAAACAACCAGGCTTTGAAACATTAGCGGTGCATGCAGGCGCTGCGCCCGATCCCACAACAGGGGCAAGGGCAACGCCAATCTATCAGACGACGGCATATGTCTTTGATGATGCAGATCAGGCAGCAAATCGATTTGCGCTCACCGAACCCGGCAATATTTATACGCGTATAACCAATCCTACCCAAGCAGTTTTAGAAGAAAAAATCGCGACACTTGAGGGCGGCACCGCAGCGCTTGCGACATCGTCTGGTCATGCTGCTCAATTCTTGACATTTCACACGCTTATGGAGGCGGGCGATAACTTCGTCGCTGGCAGACAACTCTATGGCGGCTCTATCAACCAATTTGGAAATGCATTCAAGTCATTCGATTGGCAGGTTCGTTGGGCCGATAGCGAAAACCCTGCGTCTTTCATCGATCAAATAGATGCGCGCACGCGTGCTATTTATATAGAAAGCTTTGCAAATCCAGGTGGCATTGTTGTCGATATCAAGGCCATTGCCGATATTGCTCATGCTCATGGAATCCCCCTGATTGTCGACAATACATTGGCGACACCCTACCTCGTTCGGCCAATTGAACATGGTGCTGACATTGTTGTTCATTCCTTGACGAAGTTTATCGGTGGTCACGGAAACTCAATGGGTGGCATCCTCATTGATGGCGGCACCTTTGATTGGGCGAAGTCGGGCAACTATAAAAAACTTACAGAGCCTCGACCCGATTATGCCGGTATTGTGCTTTATGAAGCATTGGGCAATGTGGCGTTTGCGCTTGCTGCCCGCGTTTTAGGAATGCGTGATTTTGGACCGACGATATCGCCATTCAATGCGTTTCTTCTCCTAACTGGAGCAGAAACATTGCCACTTCGCATGCAAAAACATTGTGACAATGCCTTATCGGTAGCCCAATATCTACAAAAACATCATAAAGTGTCATGGGTTAATTATGCGGGGCTTGCGGATAGTAAATATCATTCGTTGCAACAGCGTTATGCGCCAAAAGGCGCAGGTGCCGTATTCACCTTTGGTGTAAAGGGCGGTTACGATGCAGGTGTGAAGTTTGTTTCATCTTTGAAACTGTTTTCACTCTTGGCAAATATTGGAGATACAAAATCTTTGGTTATCCACCCCGCTTCTACAACGCACCGACAATTGACCGACGATCAACGTGTTGCAGCTGGTGCAGGACCCGACGTTGTTCGACTGTCTATAGGAATTGAAGATGTTGACGATATTGTAGCAGATATCGACCAAGCCCTGAACTCTTTGCGTTAATAACAATGACGGCGGACATTTTGAGGCATTTTTGAGTGCTGGAATGTTCGTCTTCGCTTACTTAATGAATCCATTTGTATGTTACTTGATATGCCAATATTTATGATCTTGAATTGCTTTTAATTCCGGTTTGTAGCATCACAATCAATATGACGCAGAAAAAACGCTTTTTTTTAAACGTGACGCATTCAGCCGTTGGACAAGCTTGGCTTGATAGTTTGGATGTCGACGGCGCTAATCAAGCAATGGTGATTTCACAGAAATATGGAATTGCTGAACCACTTGCGCGTGTTCTAGCAGCACGCGGTGTAGAGGAACATTTGGCGGTTGACTACCTCAACCCGACTATTCGCAGCTTGTTGCCTGACCCGAAACTTTTGAAAGATATGGAAAAGGCTGCCGATAGGCTGGTGAAAGCCGTTATCGCTAAAGAAAATGTTGCGATCTTCGGAGACTACGACGTCGACGGCGCCTGTTCGTCAGCAATATTATACCGGTTCTTAAGTGCACTTGGCTTAAACTGCCGTATTTATATTCCTGATCGCATAGTCGAGGGATATGGGCCAAATCCGCAAGCCATGAAAATGTTGGTCGAGGAGGGTGCCAGTCTGATTGTTACCGTCGATTGTGGTGCAAATAGCCCTGAAGCCATAAGAGCGGCGCGCCAAGCGCAAGCAGATGTTATTGTTTTGGACCACCATCAAATGGGAAGTATTCACAACGAAGCAAATGCCTTGGTAAACCCCAATCGGCCGGATGATCAATCGGGGCAGGGGCATCTTTGTGCAGCAGGCGTTGTTTTCATGACAATAGCATGGACCAGCCGGTTGTTGCGTCAACAACAACGAAACGGGAATCTGCCGGATATTTTAAAGTATTTAGATTTGGTGGCGCTAGCTACGGTATGTGATGTGGTACCGTTAATGGGAGTCAACCGTGCGTTCGTTACGAAAGGCATCCAGGTCGCGCGCAGCATGAGCAACCCAGGTATCGCAGCATTGTCGAGAGTTTCTCGGGTAGGCGAGCCATTGAATAGCTTCCATCTTGGATATTTACTGGGGCCGCGTATAAATGCTGGTGGGCGTATTGGTGATCCGGCTTTGGGTGCAAAATTGCTTACCTGTGAAAATCTTGAAGAAGCTAATTCTATTGCCGAACAGCTCAATAGCCTCAACCAAGAACGGCAAGACATGGAGGCGCAGCAATTAGAACAAGCTGAGGCCGACGTGGCCTACATGGCGCGTGACGGTATACCGAAAGTGATTGTCGTCGCTCACGCAGACTGGCATCCAGGTATCGTCGGAATCATGGCAGCGCGCCTGAAAGAGCGGTTTCATTGTCCTGCATTTGCAATAGCACTCAAATCCGATGGTACCGGAGCGGGGTCAGGACGTTCAATAAGTGGTATCGATTTGGGAGAACTCGTTCGAGAGGGCGTTGAACTTGGCATATTAGAAAAAGGCGGCGGGCACGCAATGGCTGCGGGCCTCACCATAAAAGAGGCCAACATTGAACAATTCAGGTCATGGTTAGAGGGAAAGTTATCGGAACGGGTTGATAGTTTACGTGCGCAAAAAAGCCTTTTAATTGACGGGACAATTTCTGCGGCCGGCGCTACAAAGGATCTGTATGACATGGTGGATAAAGCTGGACCATTCGGATCAGGTAATGCAACACCGGTCTTTGCTCTTCCCGCGCATCGGCTGGTCGATATTAGAGAAGTGGGAAAAGGGCATCTCACTATGTCTATCTCAAACGTATCGGGAGCCAAATTGAAGGCAATTGCTTTTCGTTCAGTGGGGACTCCGCTTGGAGACTTTCTGCAATCACATGTTGGGCAAACGATCCATATAGCCGGTAATTTGAGTTTAAATTATTGGAATGGCTCCATCTCAACTCAGCTGCGCGTCATTGATGCAGCTGAATCCAGATAGGATAAAGGCAGAGCGAAAACCGCTTATCAACTGTATTGAGGACAAAGGCGTCAATGAAGTGATTTGGCCATCACAAAACCACCTGAGAATAGTTGCAGAGCTGTGATGACCAAATTCGTGTATTCAGGCTCTATCGCCCATCAAAACTGATACTTCAATTTCACAGAACCACCCCCGCCTTGCCTTTGTCCGGCGTAACCTTCACCAGCAACGTCAATGTTGAACGGTTTGCCTTTTACAGGGGTAAATGAAACACCGAGCTCAAGAACGGCGGTGTCTCCTTTCAATGACGGCTTATCAAGCTCGAAACTATAAGCCCGGGCTGATACTTCGCCTTTAAATTCATGTTCGTATGCAGCACCTATATAAGGTTTTATCTGTTCGTTTATGCGGTGGGAATAGCGTGCACCAACTCTGATTTTACTGCTCGCGGAGCTGTCGAAACGCAAACGATCTTTCCCTATTGAAACAGTATCACTTTCCATTTTTGTCCACATGTAGCGCGTATAAACATCCAACGATTGATAATCATTGAAGTTAAACACATAGCCTGCAACTGCATGAGCTCCATAATATCTTACTTTTGAATCGTAACGGCCGCGGTACCCTTCACCATCGACAAGATCAGAACTATCAAAGTCCATCGTGGTTTCACCCGTACGGATGGAACCCTCGGCGTAAAGGCCATCGTTGACGTCAGACCGGAGCTTTGAGACGCGTCCAAGTCCCGTTCCAGAAAAATCTAAACGGAACAACAGTCCTCCACCGCTATAATTTACATTGCCATCGCCATAGATGGAGCCAGTTTCAATTGCATTATAACTATCGTAATTGCCGCGCCCAAATTCATAAAATGCCGCTAAGGTCAATTGATGACCCGCACCGAAAGAAAGTCCTGAAGCGATGCCGAGCGCTGTATTTACGCCTTTTACATCAATATGGCTTCCAGTTTTATAACGTGAAGATCCGCCGCTTGTAACTATGAAAGGCACAAACCCATAGTGCGATACATCAGCATCAGCCGCCGCTAAAGCTGCACGCGCAGCATTGCCACCATGGATAGCTATAAGATCCGAACCTTGTGTCAGGAAGGCAAGAGATGCTGCACGCCCTGCTGAAAACGCGTTGGATGATGGGTTCAATTCAATCGGATCAACAGGCTTAACAGGTGGAATACCCGGTTCAGGATCGGGTGTCGGTTCCGGCTTTGGATCTGGGCCCGGACTAGGCTCGGGATCAGGGTCGGGCTTGGGAGGATTCGGATCAACTTCGGTTTGCTGTTTAACCGTCAGAACGAGGGCATTGCTGCTATCAGACACTTCCATATTGTAGTTCAGGAAGAAACCTTGAGAAACAGTTATATCCTTGCTTCCAAACCCATGCGCTTTGTCGATGAGCGTGATACTGTCACCGACATTCAAAACGTTGCCGTCATTTGTCATGGCGACCGTTTGGGTGGTCCCCGTTAGATTGACTGAATCATTCCCGGTGATTTTAATCAGTGTATCACCACTGACCACATTTTTAGGCAAGATCCAGTTATAGTTTTCGAAATTATAGATCCCTTTGACGCTGCCGCGATATTCATTCAAATTAAGTGTATTGCCACTGAAAATCTCCACGGCATTGGCGTTGTAGTCATAACCGCCATATAGACTTCCGATTATGGACATTTTTTCACCGAAAAGCGCAACTGTGTTATTTACAGCTTGTCCCGATGATGTTGAACCACCAATCACATCCGCATTAATTGTACCGCCGTATATATTGACTTTATTGGACGACGATACCCCACCGGAACTTTGGCCGCCATAAATGGTTCGTGAAACTGTTCCTGCAGTTACATTCACAGTGTTTTCACTAACTAGACCTGAGCCAGGGGTGATGCCGCCAAAGACAAAGCGAACACTTCCACCGTCTATATTAACGGTGTTTCCAGTCGCTTGCTTGCTTGAACTGCTGCCGCCATAAACAAAAGCAACATAGCCTCCAGTTACAGTAACGCGATTTTCTACCGCATCATTCGTACTACTCTCGCCTCCGGATAACGAACCAGAAATCGTACCTTTTGAAAAATCAATGCTATTACCGCTAACCTTTCCGTCTCTGCTCCCTCCACCCACAATGCTCGCTGTAGACGATGTATTGACAGGTAAAAAGGTCCCTCCAGATACAGTGACGTTATTCCCTACAACATCACCACTCAGGCTATATCCACCATAAACCTGACGATACGCAACGCCTGCATTGGCACCATACTGGATGGTACCCCCAGAAATTTCCACTTTATTGCCTGAAACGATACCACGAGCGCTGTAGCCTCCGAAAACAGGGCCCATTGTGCCACCATTGACAGAAACAACATTGTCCATAACGGCACCATCTGCGCTGTAACCGCCATAAACGCGAGAAGGGATGGCGTAAGATGAACCGGAAACACCTGAGTTTACGGTTACATTATTATTGGACGGAGAGGTAACACTTGGCAATAAACTCTGCGCGCCACTATTATCTGCCGCGGGATCGCTTGTTAATTCAGAGCCATTGCCAGTGAAAATAATTTCTTCAGCATATGCAAAAGAACCGATCGTTGCCAACGAAGCGACCGTGCCTGATACTAATTTGAGTAAATGCAGTGCCGCAATTCGGTGATATTCCACACGTTTCGGGAAAAATTCTGCTACAGGACGTAGCGAATGCGAAAATTTCAAAGTGCGCACCGACAAGATGCGTTCTTCGCGGAAAGTATTTTTCATTAGACTACAGGCCGTTTCGGTTCGTGCTTACGACAAAGAGAAAAATCAACCCACCGCTTTAATTCAACGTAGAGCCATAGACTTAAAAAATGGCTAAATTATAACGACTGTTTTTTTATTAGCTCGTAAATGTAATGATGAAGCCACGCCGGCGAACAGGTCACTATTCGATCGAGTTATATCGGGGATCAAATCTTGTTAGGCTCTTTTGATACTTAGCCCTAAAATGGCCCGAACCTTCCCGTATGTGGGTTAAGCGGGCTAATTCCAGATTGAACCAGATAAACCACTTATCACACAACGTATATCCGATTCAAACTGCTACTGAGCCAGGATTGATCCAAAGAAAATTTGAATCTATCCAGAGATAGATATCAAACAGTTTCAGCCCTAAATATCAAGATCGTGCGCGAACACCGCATTTTCTTGAATGAAACGGAAACGAGCTTCTGGTTTGGTTCCCATAAGATCGTCGACAACCTCTTTTGTGAGTTGGTTGTCCAGGACATCAATATCGACGCGCAACAAGGTACGTTTCTTCGGATCCATCGTCGTTTCTTTCAATTGATCCGCGCGCATCTCTCCCAATCCTTTGAAACGTCCGATCTCTATTTTTCCACGTCCGGTAAATTTGGTTTTCAATAACTCATCTTTATGCGCATCATCGCGGGCATAAGCGACATTCCCGCCCTGCGCGATACGATAAAGCGGCGGCACGGCTAGATATAGATGTCCTTCGCGAATAAGGTCAGGCATTTCCTGATAGAAAAATGTAATCAGCAAAGACGCAATGTGGGCGCCGTCGACATCTGCATCCGTCATGATGATGATACGATCATAGCGTAAATCATCTTGCCGGTATTTGGATCGTGTTCCACAGCCAAGTGCTTGCACTAAATCGGCAATTGTTTGGTTGGCGACCAGCTTATCACGGCCAGCACTTGCAACGTTTAGAATCTTCCCGCGGAGAGGCAAAATTGCCTGTGTGGCACGATTGCGCGCCTGTTTTGCAGAACCACCAGCTGAATCACCTTCCACGATAAACAATTCCGCTCCAGCGGCGGCATTTTGGGTGCAGTCGGCTAATTTTCCCGGCAAACGGAGTTTTCTCACCGCTGATTTCCGGCTCACTTCTTTTTCTTGTCGCCGCTTGAGCCGCTCTTCAGCCCGTTCTACAACCCAATCGAGTAGCTTTGTTGCTTCCTGAGGCGCATTTGCAAGCCAATGGTCAAATGGATCACGAATAGCATTTTCCACTATCCGTTGGGCTTCAACAGTGGCGAGACGGTCTTTTGTCTGCCCGACAAATTCGGGTTCACGTATGAAGACTGAAAGCATCGCCGCAGCTGAAATCATAACGTCATCCGTCGTGATAACAGAAGCCCTTTTATTTCCGGTCAGCTCAGCATAGGCCTTTAAACCACGGAGCAATGCCTGCCTTAAACCCGCTTCATGAGTTCCACCTTCACCAGTGGGAATCGTATTGCAATAAGAATGTACGAAACCATCGCCGCCATACCAAGCAACAGACCACTCGACAGATCCGTGGCCGCCGCGCTGCTCTGTTTTTCCAGCAAATATCTCGTTTGTAACGCGATAATCACCCCCAAGAGAAGTTTCTAGGTAGTCCTTCAAACCACCAGGGAAATGAAAAACAGCTTTTTCAGGAACATCTTTTGCTCCATTCAGCTTTTCAGGAGCGCAGCTCCATCTGATTTCAACGCCGCCAAAAAGATAGGCCTTCGAACGCGCCATCTTATAGATGCGTTCGGGCTCAAAAGCAGCTTTATTGCCAAAAATCTCCGCATCCGGATGGAACCGCACACGCGTACCACGACGATTGTGAACATCTCCCAAATCTTGAAGTGGTGTTTGGGGAACGCCACGAGAAAAACATTGTTTGTAGAGCTTTTTACCACGCGCTACCTCGACTTCCATGTCATCGGATAACGCATTTACGACTGAAATACCGACACCATGAAGGCCGCCCGATGTTTCATACGCTTTACCGTCGAATTTTCCGCCAGAATGAAGTTCGGTCATAATCACTTCAAGCGTAGACTTGTCAGGCATTTGAGGATGGTTTTCTACCGGGATACCACGACCGTTATCGGTAACTGTGAGATAGCCTTCAGCATCAAGGGAAACATCGATGAAATTAGCATAGCCCGCCACAGCTTCATCCATAGCATTATCGATCACTTCAGCAAAAAGATGATGCAATGCTTTGCTGTCTGTGCCACCGATATACATCCCCGGGCGAAGACGGACAGGTTCCAAACCTTCTAAAACGCGAATGGAAGATGCCCCGTAACTATCTTCTGCAGCAATTTCAGCCTTTAGAGCTCTTGGTTGCGACATCTGAGGTTCACTGGCGGCCGATTGCACTTTCGGCTCCGTTTTTTCAGTTTCCTTTGCTTTTTGCACATTGCCAAACATGTCAAAAAGATCGTTGTCATTGTCATCCATGGGAGCTTATATCTATCTTCTGGCTTACTTTAAAATTCAACACGAATCATAGCCTAATTTATACATTTTTCAGCAAAAAACGACAACGTTCCTGTTCTGTTCACAAGGCTTTTCTTTCGGCGCATTTCGTGCGAAGAAGTGCAATATAGCACACCATCCGGATTTTCTATGACTAAAATAGCAATTATCAGTCCTGTATATAACGAAGGAAGCAGTATCAACTCTTTTATCAAAAGGGTTGATGAAGTTTTTGCACGTTCGTCATATGAGGTTCGCATTGTTTTGGTTGACGATGGCTCAGTCGATGACAGCTGGTTCCATTTAAAAAATGCAATTGCAAGCGACTGCGAGATCACTAGTATTCGATTAGCAAAAAACTTCGGCAAAGAAGCTGCTATTGCTGCCGGATTGTCGGTAGCGGATGCCGATGTGGTAATAACTATCGACAGTGATTTGCAACACCCTCCAGAGCTTATCCTCGAAATGCTGAAAAAATGGGAAGAGGGGGCCGAGATCGTTGTTGCTGTTAAGGAAGAACGCCAGGAAGAGTCTTTTTTCAGTCGGTTGGCCGCTCAATCCTTTTATCGAATTTTCCGTTGGATTACGGAAAATGATATTCAGGGTTCGAGTGATTTCATTCTTCTCGACCGAAAAGTTGTAAAAGCACTACGCGCGCTCCCCGAAAAATTATTTTTCTATCGTGGTGTCGTTCACTGGTTGGGCTATAAACAAACCAGCGTATCGTTCACCCCGGCAAATCGGTTAGTCGGTGTTAGCGGTTGGTCGTTCTGGAAGAAAGTGAGATTGGCGATCGATTCTCTGACTGGTTTTTCAGCAAAACCGCTTATGTTAATTTGGGCGCTCACACTCGTTTTCATAATTTTCGCTGCACTGGTGGGCGGCGACGCGGTCATCTCTAAGTTCTTAGGCAAGGCGGTGAGCGGCTTTTCAACGCTTATTCTGGTTGTTCTTATTACCGGGATCGCAATTTTGTCGTCTTTTTGTTTACTGACGGTCTATGTCCGACAAATTTTTTATGAAGTAAAGGCACGACCACGATATTTCATAAGTGAGAAAAGTGGCGTTGGTGACGAGGAAACACAGAGTATTGAGGAAAAAGCAAGTTGACATTGCATTGCCTTTTTCATGCTGATGACTTCTCACTAAATGAATCTTGCTCAAATGGCATTATAAAAGCGATGTCCAAAGGGCGGCTGCAGGCTACAAGTATCGTTGCAGGCGGAGCAGACCAAAGCAATTATGATCAACTTAAAAGTGTCGATCCTCTTTATGTGAATGTGCATCTCAATCTTTTAGAGGGAAGGGCGCTCCACACCGGTGGCAATTTGGTTGACATAGCGACCAGTGATGGTTTTTTTCATCTTACACTCGGTCAACTTCTATTAAAGCTCTCAAATCCGCTCAAGCGGGACCTATTGCTTTCTTGGATATTTGACGAATTTTGCAAGCAAATAGACTATGTTCACGCAATTTTCCCGGAGAAACAAATTCGGCTCGATGGGCATCTCCATATTCACGTTTTACCAGCTCTTCGACCGGTTATAAGAGCGCTCATCGAAAAATATCCCATTGCTTACATACGAACGCCGTCAGAGAAATATTACCGAACGAACCGTAACTATTTTTCAAAGCTCAAAGGAAACGCTCGGCGATCTTTGTTGTCTCATTGGGCAAAGGGGATGCAGCAAATCTTGCGTCGATACAATGTCGGCACAGCTGATTATTTCCTTGGTAGTACTTCAAGTTGTGATCTTACGCTCGCAGATATTGACAATGGTTTGGCGAAAATTAAAAAACTTGCGGGTAAAAAAGACGTATTGGTGGAGGTGATGACGCATCCCATTGTCAAATCCTTAGATGCAGATCGGTTTTATAAAGATAGTCGTTACATCAGTGCACATATAACTGATGAACGCTGCAATGAATTGGATGCTTTAATTTCAGAGGCTTTGGTGGACATTCTTTTGAAAAATGATGCCGTTTTCTTTACGTCTGACAGTCGAATAATGGCTATTCGCGACTAAAATCGAATAGAAGGCAATCTTCGAAAAACGAAAGTTCATTTTTTGAAAAAAAAGAAGTGGCTTGTTGCATAGTTTAAAAACAATCCAGAACACGAACCTACCGCAACAGCAAATAACAACACAATAGGCGTTGTCGGGGTGAAATTCTTGAGAATGAGCATACTGGTGAAATAATTAACACTGCCACCGATTGCGGCCAGTGCAATGTAAGTGCTCCAACCTTTCATTTTGCGCAAATGGGCATCTCGTCCTTTAAACGAAATGCGACTGTTGAATATCCATGTAAATGTTGCCGCAACAGCAAAAGCCAGAGCCCTAGCAACCCAAAGGTTTAATCCGAGCGCGCTGAAAATCCATAACATGACAAAATCAATAACAAATGCAATGCTACCTGAAATGGCAAACCATATAAAAGATCGATAACGTTTGTAGACGCTCATTGTTGATTTCTGTTTCGTCTGCGTCATTTCAGTCTTCGTCATCACGACCGATACCGTTGTATTCAGTCAAACACATTTCACGACGACCAACCCAAATAAACAGATGGTCTCCAATATCATATATAGAAAAATAGGGGCGTTTAGTATCTGGTTTCATTTGTGTGGAACATAATTGTCCAACGGTTTTTCGAACATCAATATGTGTCTCCGCCCAAATGACGTTGTCATAGCCAAATTGTTTCAACCGCAACCACAACGTCCAATCTGCTACACGGGGAAGCATATGGCGCAAAAGACGCATTCGTTCGGATGTTGTATCCACAAAAGGTGCAACCCCAAATTTGCCCAGGATGAACGCTGGTTTGTCGATAGGATATTTTTCCAAGGAGGTTGCCAATTGTTGAACCAGATATTGATCACGTTTATTCTGATTGCGAATGGCATTATTGGCAATGTAGCTAAAAGCTAGAGGACAAATCAAAATTAGAATTATGATGAACCATGTAATCCGTGTCGTTGCGATGCGCTGTAAATCGAGTACAAGAGATGACCTTTGTAGGCGTGTTGAAAAGCGCAATGTCAAAAAAACAATGACGACAGAGAAGAAAATTGACGATGCCATGAGGCGCGGTGCGATCCGCCCGTTTCCAACTACTCCATAGAGAACACCTAGAGATAGAGGTAAGATTAGAATAAACGTGAAAGAGACGATTGCTGCACGTAAGAAGCGATGAGAGAACTGAGCGTCTTTATAAAAACGTAATTGGATCTCGAGAAGTCCGACCAATATCGCTAGTCCATACAATGACTTTCCAGTCGATGATAAAAAACCGAAATACCGCGAATACACGTTTTCCAACATAACCGAATAATAATAAAGAATATTTCGGTCACCCATAAAAACCAAGGCGCTTTTCTGCTCGGCGAATTTCTGAATAAATAATTTAGCGAATAGATAATATAATACGCAGATGACGACTGCTAGAATCAGGCCTTTAAGTAAGTATCTTCCTGATTCCTGCAAGCTATCGCCACGGTAAAGACGGTAAAGTACCTCTATGATCATAAGGGTCGTAAAAACATTGATGAATGACTGATAAAAACCCATCGCGATAAAGCAGAATAATGCTGCGCGGATTTTTGCAGTCGGAAAATACGCCCATGCCATTAAACCACAAGCCAACCCAGCTGCCATGATTACGCAATCGAAGCGATAAAGCATAGATGCTAGCAAAAATGGATTAAATAAGAAAGTAATCAAAAGCGTTGCAGTCGTACAATTAAATGGCAGCTTTCGAACCTGTAAGGCGCGACAAGTTGCCGTGACGATCAATACCAATGCTACGACGAGAAAAAGCGGCGATGAGTCTGGAAGCCATTGCCAATCAGCTGAAATGATATGGGCCAATATGTCGGCGAATGGTCGTCCGAGCGGTGACCACCCCGGTTGTTGTTCTACCACCCGGAAATAATCATCGCGATAATAATCATTACTTATAATGAGCGGAAAATAGAATACCAAGATCGATAATATTGCAGTGATATAGAATTTTTGATTATTATCTAATTTTGCATCAACCATCATCTTCAACTTGCTTCTAGATTATCTTTGTGGGCCCAAAAATATCTTCAAATGCAAGTTTAAGTGCAATGTCAAGATCATTCATCGTTACTGGAAGCCCCAAGTCGACGAGGCTTGTCACACCATGATCGGCGATTCCGCAAGGTACGATACCGGAATAATGCGATAGATCCGGTTCAACATTGATTGCGATCCCGTGAAAACTTACCCATTTGCGTAAACGGATACCGATTGCAGCTACTTTATCCTCTGCCGGAAAGCCTTGTTGCGTGGATTTCTTGTCTGGACGGACAACCCAAACACCAACACGGTCCTCTCGTCTTTCGCCCTTTATATTGAAGCGTGCCAACGTTTGAATTATCCACTCTTCCAATGACGCAATAAACGCCCGCACATCCTGTTTACGACGTTTGAGATCTAACATTACATAAGCGATACGCTGACCTGGGCCATGATATGTAAATTCTCCGCCGCGGCCAGCGTCATAGACTGGAAATTTGTCAGGAGCCAACAGGTCACTCATTTGCGCACTTGTGCCAGCGGTATAAAGAGGAGGGTGCTCCAGTAGCCAGATACGTTCTGGACTCTCGCCAGATGCTATGCGCGAAACGTGCTCCTCCATCATCGCGAGTGCATCCGGATACGCAATCAATGTGTCGCTCACCAGCCATTCAACTGGTTCTGACCGATGCGCAGGCTTAAATTGATGATCCAAATTTTCGCGATTCTTGTATTGTTTTGGGTGTGTCATTTGCTATGCCGGAGCCAAATTCGTTTCGAATTAAAATGAACAATTTGCTTTACTCCGTTTTTTAGCCCTGTTGATAGGACTGCACAACCAAAATCGAAATTGCTATCATTGCTTCCCCTGCATTCGCGGCCTTGCCAAACCGTATGATGCTGGAAGTTGTTGGGCTATCCGACTCAACAAGCTTTTCAAAATATCACAAAACTAAGCCGATCAATCCAAATAGGCTGCAATTTTGCTCTATACTGGCGTGTGAGCAACTGAAACTAACAAACCATACAGTTGCTATACTGCCCAGCGAAGGAGGGGCACATAAACGTAATGCTTCAAACGAATCTTATAGTTCTACGATGTGATCTGGAAGTTCGTTTAACGAGCCTTCACTTGGTGGAAAATGCGCCGCTAATATTGTACCGGCATGGTTTATAGCCTCGACGTAGGCTGCGGAAAGTTCACCTTTTTGCGACTGCTGTATCATCCCGCGGATCATCGAATCCCATGTCGATTGCGAAACTTTCTCTGCAATTGCCGTGTCCGCAATCACTTCTGCATAATGTTCTGCCAAGGAGACGAACAACAGAATTGCTGTTCGGTTACTGGTGCGGTGTACATTTTGGGCAAGAAACTGCTTGACAGCGTTGTTATGGCAAATTCCTTTTTTCAGCGACGCTGGTGTCATTGCAAGCCGTAAACCAGGCAAGATAGATAAATAGAAGAGCCCAACAAGATACACCAAAAGCATACCTGCACCAAAATAATGCAGTGGAACATCGCGCCAACTCCAGTGCAGCCAAAAGGCAACAAGAATGGCGGCAATGAAAACCGTCAAGGTCCACACGAAACACGAAGTAAAAAAGTAGGTGTCACTTTCGCGGGTGAATACAGCGTAGATTTCACCGCTCGTCGTCTGTTCTGCGCTATGTATAGCAGCGCTTATTTCGTCATGCTCTTCAATGCTGAAGGACGTTCGATCGCTTGTCTTTACCATCTTCCGGACGCTCCGCCGCCACCTGACGATCCGCCGCCACCGCCGAAGCCGCCACCAAATCCACCACCTGAACGTCCCCCGCCAAAACCGCCACCGAAGCCGCCCCCGCCAATTCCACTGCCGAGAAACCAAAGAGTGAAAACGATTCCAAGCCAACGATAACGCTTAGGCCCGACCTTTTTGCCGAATATAGAGGCCAAAACGGGAAGGCCTACAAAAATGAAAAATAGAACTATGATGATTATGTTGGAAATCGACTCGCGTCGTTCGTCTTGCTGACGCTTGTCAACCTCAATAGCCTGCTTTTCGCGCACGCGTGCTTCAAAATCGGCACGGTTACCTTCAAGGATATCGGTTATGGCATCTGTGGCCTCAACAATACCAAGCTGATAATCGCCGTCGCGGAAATTAGGCAGAATGACACTATTGATGATGACGGCGGAAACAGCGTCCGTTAGATCACCTTCCAATCCATACCCGACTTCTATTCTCACGCGCCGCTCATTCGGAGCGACCAGCAATAATACGCCGTTGTCCATTTTCTTTTGCCCTAGCGCCCATTGTCGGAACAACGTATTGGCAAAATCTTCAATATTATAGCCACCTAAACTAGACACGGTAGCTATGACGACCTGGTCGCCGGTTTGACGCTCAAGTGCTTCTAATTTTTCAGTTAGCCGCAATTTAGTTTGATCATCTAAGAGATTAGCGCGATCGACAATCCTGCCCGTAAGGGCAGGGGTATCTTGTTGCGCAAAAGAATCGCTTAAAAAAAACGGCCCAACGAACATCACAACTGCTATGAATAGCAGCCATAAAAAATTGGGCCGCGTCATAGGGGTCATTGATTGAACTCTACTTTTGGCGCCTGTTGCGCCGCCGTATCAATCGTAAACGTGGGCATCGGCTTTGCGTCGCGGAACCATATCCATGTCCAAATCATGGTGGGCATCGTTTTAATGGCTGTGTTGTAAACACGTACGGCTTCAATATAATCGCGCCGAGCAACTGCTATGCGATTTTCTGTCCCTTCCAGCTGAGACTGTAATGCAAGAAAGTTTTGATTCGCTTTCAAATCAGGATAATTTTCAACCACTGCCATCAATCGAGAAAGTGCTCCGGATAGATTTGCCTGATTGTTCAAAAATTGTTGCATAAGTTCTGGATTATTCAACATATCGGCATTGATTGTTGTTTGCGTGGCTTTTGCCCGCGCTTCCACAACCCCCGTCAGCACCGCCTGCTCGTGTGATGCATATCCCTTAACAGTCTCTACGAGGTTCGGAATCAGATCAGTACGTCTCTGATACTGATTTAATACCTCGCTCCAAGCAGCGTGAGCCTTCTCCTCATTTGTGGGAATGGTGTTAAAGCCGCATCCGCTCAAAAGTGGAACGAAAATCGCCAGCAAGAAGAGTATTGGTGCAGACTTATAGAACTGATTTTTCGAAAGCGTTGTTGTGTAGGACATAAAGGTCTCTCCAAATAAAATCATCTTCGATAACATAGGAGCATATTATGTAATGAAAAGACTAGAGTGGGCGCTATTTCTGTCAAATAACATCTATCCACTCCAATCCAAGCGCAAAACCTCGCGTTTGTTACGCTTGGAGATTTTAACAGCATTCCCGATCGATGGTCACCACACTGCCATTCATGGTCGTTGGTAGCCGAACTCTTTTATACGGCAACGGCCCACCTTCATTCGCTAACTTTGAATCATCAAATGCAAAGGATAGTTCTACAAATTTTGCACGACAGAAATGCCAAAGAAAAATCAAAAAAGATAAATTCTTCATCAAGTCTCTGAGTGAGACGCTAAAAACCTGCCGGATATATAAAGGAAATATAAGTGGTGGGCGATGAGAGACTCGAACTCCCGACATCCTCGGTGTAAACGAGGCGCTCTACCAGCTGAGCTAATCGCCCACTGTTACGTATATCCGTAACAAGGTGTGCATGCTTTAGGCAAAACTTTCGTGAAGTGCAAGCAAAAGATGACAAAGAATTTTTTTTTTTTTGGAGAAAAATAAAAAACACCGCGTTTGCGGGCATTTGATGAAAGAACGTTATTTTTTTTATAAAAAAGATTTTCATGTCGCTTGACAGGAGCAAACGAACCCCTTAAACGACCGCTCACACCAGTTAAAATGACTGGTTCGAAAAGTGCGCGGGTGTAGCTCAGTTGGTTAGAGTGCCGGCCTGTCACGCCGGAGGTCGCGGGTTCGAGCCCCGTCACTCGCGCCATTTTTCGAAAATCAAATTCCCAAAAAAAAGATGGAACAAAGGGTCGCTTCTGTTCAGAAGTGTTTTCTAGTTGTGTTATAACGGCACAATGCAGATTGCGAACGCCTTGGCTCGCAAAAACGTGATCAATCAAAACGATTTGATCGCATTGTGAAATTTCATCCGACTTTTTTTAGAGCTTTTCTAACTGACTGGTTTTATGCTCTTTTTCTCATCTGCGACTTGAGTGGCGCACGAAAAATCCCTCTTTCCATACTGCAATTTGTGCACAGTTTGCATTTTTCTGATTGCGTTACCTATTGCGTCAAAACGTTCTGTGGGGTAACCCTCCTGCTAAGATTTGTCGCACGGCATGCCCTTGAAGCTGTACGGGCGGGATTAACAAGAAATTTGACAGATTCACCCAGTCTGAATTAAGCAGGGTGTATTGGTTGTGTTAATTCAGCACCTATTAAAGGCAGAAGTGGACCATGACTGATCTATTAAGCTCCTATTTGCCCGTATTGATTTTTATCGTCGTGTCGGCACTCATATCCGGTGTGTTGTTGGTGATGCCCTATATAGTGGCATACCGTTCGCCGGACCCTGAAAAGCTTTCGGCATATGAATGCGGTTTCAATTCTTTCGATGACGCGCGTATGAAATTCGATATCCGGTTTTATCTGGTGTCAATTTTGTTCATTATTTTCGATCTTGAGGTTGCATTTCTCTTCCCTTGGGCTGTGTCTTTCGGCGCGATGGGGTGGTTCGGTTTTTGGTCGATGATGGTCTTTTTGGCGGTTTTGACGATCGGTTTCATTTATGAGTGGAAAAAGGGAGCCTTGGAATGGGATTGACAGGCAGCAATTCAACTTTGGTCGCTCCGAAGCCCAAAGGGATTATTGATCCCAATACGGGCAAACTCATCGGATCTGATGATAAGTTTTTTCAAGATATAAATGCTGAGTTGTCTGATAAGGGCTTTTTGGTCACATCTGCTGATGCTTTGATAACTTGGGCTCGCACTGGTTCTCTCATGTGGATGAGCTTTGGTTTAGCCTGTTGTGCGATTGAAATGATGCAGTGTTCAATGCCGCATTATGACAATGAGCGTTTTGGCTATGCACCACGTGCTTCACCGCGGCAATCCGATGTTATGATGGTAGCTGGTACGTTGACGAATAAAATGGCGCCAGCATTACGTAAGGTCTATGATCAGATGCCTGAGCCGCGTTACGTGATATCAATGGGCTCTTGTGCGAATGGTGGTGGCTATTATCACTATTCATATTCAGTTGTGCGTGGTTGTGATCGTATTGTTCCGGTTGACATCTATATTCCCGGCTGCCCTCCAACAGCTGAAGCGCTACTATATGGCGTCTTGCTGTTGCAGAAGAAAATCCGGCGTACCGGTTCTATCGAGCGTTGATGAAGGCTGTTTAAATGACTGTAGAAGCATTGACTGAATTGCAGACGTATCTAACTGAGCGGCTTGGTAAAAAAATCCACGAATCGACGATGGCTTTCGGTGAACTGACGTTGATATCGGAACTCAATTCTATTGTTGATGTGTTGATGTTTTTGCGTGATGACTCTCAGTGCCAGTTCATTAATTTAACCGACATAAGTGGCGTTGATTATCCGCAGCGCGACAAGCGTTTTGATGTTTCTTATCAGCTCTTGTCACCGCGTCAGAATCTGCGTTTGCGTGTAAAGGTTCGTACCGACGAAGATACACCGGTTCAGTCGGCCTGCGCGGTTTTCCCAGGTGCTGAGTGGTATGAGCGTGAAACCTACGACATGTATGGTATTCTGTTTTCAGGGCATCCTGATCTCCGCCGTATTTTGACGGATTACGGCTTTGAGGGGCATCCTTTACGCAAGGATTTTCCCGTAACAGGATTTGTTGAATGCCGTTACGACAATGAGGTCAAAAGAGTTATTTATGAGCCTGTTGTATTGCGGCAAGAAATGCGCAACTTTGATTTTCTGTCACCGTGGGAAGGTACTGAATATATCCTACCGGGCGATGAAAAGGCGGGTGGTGCTAAATGATTGCATCAGACAAATCATATCCGTCTCGTGAGGGTGGCTGCATCTGTGGTGAAGTTCGCTTTCGGGCAGAGCCAAAATCTTTAGATGTCGGGGTATGTCATTGTGGCATGTGTCGGCGTTGGAGTGGTGGTGTTTTTATGGCGATAGAAGTTCAACCCGACTGGCAGGAAATCGGTAAGTCGGAATCTTCGGTTTATACATCATCCGATTGGGGCCAGAGACGGTTTTGTCATCATTGCGGAACAACCATAGGTTGGCAGCTTCAAGACGGTTCCCATCTATCACTGGCTGTTCCAGCTTTTGATAATGATGATGGTTTTGTGTTTACTTCTGAAATCTATATCGACAAAAAACCCGCATATTATGAATTTGCTAATCAAACCAGCAAGTTAACTGAGGCCGAGGTGTTGGCCGCGCTTGCAGAAAAGGGGATTTGATCGTGGCTGAGGTCAATGTCCGGAACTTTAATATCAACTTTGGTCCGCAGCATCCGGCGGCGCATGGTGTTTTGCGTATGGTGCTTGAATTGGACGGTGAAGTGGTGGAGCGCGTTGATCCACATATCGGTTTGCTCCATCGTGGTACCGAGAAGTTGATGGAAACGAAAACCTATCTTCAAGCCACACCTTATCTCGACCGACTTGATTACGTGGCGCCAATGAATCAGGAACATGCTTTTGTTCTTGCCGTAGAAAAGTTGCTTGGTGTCGAAGTGCCAAAGCGTGGCCAATTAATTAGGGTATTGTTCTCAGAAATCGGTCGAATTCTAAATCATCTGCTGAATGTTACCACCCAAGCCATGGACGTTGGCGCTTTGACGCCACCTTTATGGGGTTTTGAGCAGCGTGAAAAACTGATGATCTTCTATGAGCGCGCCTGTGGCGCTCGCTTACATGCCAATTATTTTCGTCCAGGCGGTGTGCATCAGGATCTGCCTGAAGTCTTGGTTGAAGATATCGGGAATTTCATAGATCCTTTTTTGGTCGCACTTGGTAAACTTGATGCACTCGTAACACCAAATCGTATTTTCAAGCAGCGTAACGCAGATATTGGTGTTGTCAGCATCGATGAAGCTTGGGCACGCGGTTTTTCTGGCGTGATGATTCGCGGCGCGGGTGTTCCGTGGGATCTTCGTAAGAGCCAGCCCTATGAATGTTATG
The DNA here is from genome assembly GCF_054871565.1 of Bartonella sp. LJL80. Lineage (NCBI taxonomy): Bacteria > Pseudomonadati > Pseudomonadota > Alphaproteobacteria > Hyphomicrobiales > Bartonellaceae > Bartonella > Bartonella sp. LJL80. The sequence continues at coordinate 404,643 of NZ_JBTXLM010000004.1, read as the reverse complement.
ACGAGATGGAGTTTGATATTCCGGTCGGTAAGAATAGCGATTGTTACGACCGCTATCTGATCCGTATGGAAGAAATGCGTCAATCAGCGCGGATTATGCGTCAGTGCGTCGAGCGTTTGCTCAGCACGGAAAAGGATAGCCCGGTTTCATCGCTCGATCATAAGATCACGCCGCCTAAGCGTAGTGCGATGAAAAACTCTATGGAATCCCTCATTCATCACTTTAAACTTTTCACAGAGGGTTTCCATACACCTGCCGGTGAGGTTTATGCGGCGGTAGAAGCTCCAAAAGGTGAGTTTGGTGTCTATCTCGTGTCGGATGGCACGAATAAACCCTATCGTGTAAAATTACGTGCACCCGGTTTTGCGCACCTGCAGGCTATGGATTTCCTTACAAAAGGGCATATGCTCGCAGATGCAACTGCAATTCTTGGTTCAATTGATATCGTTTTTGGAGAGGTTGATCGCTGATGTCCGTGCGTCGTCTTGCTGATGAAGCCCAACAACCGGGTATTTTCTCTTTCAATAAGGAAAACCAGCTCTGGGCTGAAAAAACTATTGCGAAATATCCTGAAGGTCGTCAGCAATCTGCAGTCATACCGCTATTGATGCGCGCACAGGAACAAGATGGCTGGGTAACGCGTGCAGCAATTGAGCATATCGCTGATATGTTATCTATGGCATACATCCGCGTTATGGAAGTGGCTACGTTCTATACTCAGTTTCAATTGAAACCTGTTGGCACAAAAGCGCACATACAGGTCTGCGGTACCACACCTTGCATGTTGCGCGGTTCGGGTGAACTCATTAAAGTATGTCAAAATAAGATCCATCATGATCCCTTTGCGACGAATAAAGATGGTACACTTTCATGGGAAGAAGTTGAATGTCTGGGTGCATGTGTTAATGCCCCGATGGTTATGATCTTCAAAGATACATATGAGGATTTGACGCCAGAGCGTCTTGAAGAGATTATAGATGCCTTTGAGGCCGGTAAGGGTAATACCGTTCCTGTAGGGCCGCAAAACAGTAGAACTTCTTCTGAACCGATCTCTGGATTAACCTCCCTAACGGATACTGAATCGAAATCAAAATCCGCGGGGGTTAAGGCATCGGTGAAGAGTGCAGCACGCGAAGCGGCAACACCTGCAACCGACGCGGCGTCAAAAGACACGGATACGTTGGTCGGTTCTCCCGCAATCAAAACACCGGTTGAAAAACGGAATACCGACAAAAAAACTACGAAGAAATAGCTTTAGTTAAAACAATTAACGTATTGATTGATAGAGGAAAAGGTGAGACATGCTGGCTGATAAGGATCGCATCTTCACCAATATTTACGGTTTCAAGGATAAGTCGCTCAAAGGCGCGATGTCGCGCGGCAATTGGGACGGTACGAAAGCTATCCTGCAAAAAGGCCGTGATTGGATTATCGACGAGATGAAAGCCTCGGGACTTCGTGGTCGCGGTGGTGCGGGCTTTCCAACCGGTATGAAATGGTCTTTCATGCCAAAACAGAGCGATGGCCGCCCGCATTACCTCGTCGTTAATGCTGACGAATCCGAGCCTGGTACCTGCAAGGATCGCGAAATATTGCGGCATGATCCGCATACGCTGATCGAAGGTTGCGTCATCGCAACATTTGCAATGGGTGCCAATACGGCTTTTATTTATATCCGCGGTGAATACATCCGTGAACGTGAAGCTTTACAGGCCGCAATTGATGAATGTTATGAAGCAGGTCTACTTGGCAAAAAGACCAAACACGGGCACCCTTGTGATATCATTGTTCATCATGGCGCAGGTGCTTATATTTGCGGTGAGGAAACCGCTCTCCTTGAAAGCTTGGAAGGTAAAAAGGGCCAACCTCGCTTGAAGCCTCCTTTTCCTGCCAATATGGGTATTTACGGTTGTCCCACGACGGTAAATAATGTGGAATCGATTGCTGTTGCACCAACGATTTTGCGCCGCGGCGCGGCTTGGTTTTCCGCCATTGGTCGTCCCAATAATGTAGGGACGAAGCTGTTCATGATATCCGGGCATGTTAATACGCCTTGTACAGTTGAAGAAGGTTTAGGAATAACATTCCGCGAGCTGATAGAAAAACACGCAGGTGGCATTCGAGGAGGTTGGGATAATCTTCTTGCGGTTATTCCCGGTGGCGCGTCCTGCCCGGTTGTGCGTGGCGAAAATATGCCTGATGCCATCATGGATTTCGACGGCATGCGGGAAGTTGGCTCTTCTTTTGGCACTGGCGGAGCTATCGTCATGGATAAATCAACAGATATCATAAAGGCTATCTGGCGTATTACAGCATTTTTCAAGCATGAAAGCTGTGGGCAGTGTACCCCGTGTCGTGAAGGTACCGGCTGGATGATGCGTCTATTGGGAAGAATGGTAGAAGGACGCGCGCAAAAACGCGAGATTGACCTTCTTTTCGATGTATCAAAACAAGTGGAAGGGCATACGATCTGTGCGCTCGGCGATGCTGCAGCGTGGCCTGTTCAAGGACTCATTCGTAATTTCCGTCCTGAGATCGAAAAGCGAATTGACGATTATACGCGAAATGTCGTGCAAAGCAAAAATATCGCTTTGGAAGCGGCAGAGTAGTTATACTTATTTGGTTAAAACAAAGAACTAAAGTTTAAGCGGAAATACCGCGGACTGGAATGATGATGGCGAAGATCAAAGTTGACGGTAAAGAGATCGAAGTACCCGATCACTATACGCTGCTACAGGCGGCCGAAGCGGCTGGTGCTGAGGTGCCACGTTTTTGTTTCCACGAGCGTCTTTCAGTCGCAGGAAATTGCCGTATGTGCTTGGTTGAAGTCAAGGGAGGGCCTCCAAAGCCTCAGGCGTCTTGCGCAATGGGTGTGAGAGATTTGCGCCCTGGTCCGAATGGTGAAGCGCCTGAAATGTTTACCGATACACCAATGGTAAAAAAAGCGCGTGAAGGCGTGATGGAATTTCTTCTCATCAATCATCCGCTTGATTGCCCTATCTGCGATCAAGGCGGCGAATGTGACTTGCAAGATCAGGCAATGGCCTATGGTCACGACTTTTCGCGTTACAAAGAAAATAAAAGAGCCGTCGAAGATAAGTATATTGGCCCGTTGGTAAAAACGGTCATGACACGTTGTATTCATTGCACACGTTGCGTGCGCTTTACAACCGAAGTCGCCGGCATATCCGAGCTCGGCCTCATCGGTAGGGGTGAAGATGCTGAAATCACCACCTATCTCGAACAGGCGATGACCTCAGAATTGCAGGGAAATGTGATTGATCTATGCCCCGTCGGCGCGCTAACTTCTCGCCCCTATGCATTCCATGCACGGCCTTGGGAGTTAACCAAGACTGAATCGATTGACGTAATGGATGCGCTCGGCAGTGCAATTCGCGTTGATACACGTGGTCGCGAAGTCATGCGCATTATGCCTCGGATCAATGAAGACATTAACGAAGAATGGATCTCGGATAAAACACGTTTCATATGGGATGGCTTGCGGACACAGCGGCTTGATCGGCCTTATATCAGAAAAGATGGAACTTTGATTGCGTCAAGTTGGAGCGAAGCTTTTGCGGCGATCAAATCTGCAGTCACTAATACGCCAGCGAAAAAAATCGGAGCGATTTCTGGTGACTTGGCCACTGTCGAAGAAATGTACGCTCTCAAATTGCTCATGGCTTCGCTCGGATCTGATAGTATCGATTGTCGCCAAGACGGTTCCGTCCTGGCAACGGAAAACGGTCGGTCTTCATATGTGTTTAATCCTACGATCGCGGGCATAGAACAGGCAGATGCTTTACTAATTATCGGCAGCAATCCACGGTTTGAGGCAGCCGTGCTTAATGCCCGTATCCGCAAACGCCAGCGTATGGGGCATTTTCCTGTCGGTCTCATCGGTGAACAAGTTGATTTAAAATATCCCTACTCATACTTGGGTGCGGGAAGCGATAGTTTATCGTTGTTATCAAACGGAAAAGGTGAGTTTTTTGATATTCTCAAAAATGCTGAAAAGCCGCTTATTCTCATTGGTCAAAACGCGCTAACTGGAAAGAATGGCATTGCTATTCTTCAAGCTGCTGCAAAGCTTAGCGTTAAGGTTGGGGCATTATCGGACGATTGGAACGGTTTTGCCGTCCTGCACACCGCTGCTTCACGTGTCGGCGGTCTCGACATTGGTTTTGTATCGGATAAGGGAGCCGACGACATTATCAAGTCCTCTGAATTGTTGTTTCTCCTCGGCGCGGATGAAATTGATCTCGGTTCGAAAAAGGGCTTTACCGTTTACATAGGTAGCCACGGTGATGCTGGGGCTCATGCGGCAGATGTTATTTTGCCTGCTTCTGCCTATACTGAAAAATCTGGCATCTACGTCAATACTGAGGGGCGTGTGCAGATGACCAACCGAGCAGGTTTCGCCCCGGGCGAAGCCAAGGAAGACTGGGCGATCCTACGCGCATTATCCGAGGTTTTAGGTCAGAAGCTTCCGTTTGATTCGTTGAACCAGTTACGGCAAAAATTGTTCGCAGATTTCCCGCATATGGGTTCGATTGGATCAATCAAACCTGGAAATATCGGCGATATCACAAAGTTAGGCTCACAAGTCGGTGAACTGGGCAAGCAAACATTTGCTTCTGCGGTAAAAGACTTCTATTTGACGAACCCAATAGCGCGTGCGTCGGCAGTTATGGCCGAATGTTCGGCTCTTGCCAAAGCCCGTTTAACGGAAGCTGCAGAGTAAGGGTAGAGAGGAAAAGTAACGACAATGTACGATTTCTTTATAACCTGGCTTTTGCCCTTATTGATTGTGGTTGGTAAAACCGTATTGCTTCTGGTTGTTCTGTTGGTTTTGATCGCCTATCTGCTTTATGCAGATAGAAAAATCTGGGCTGCTGTGCAATTACGTCGCGGGCCGAATGTCGTCGGGCCATGGGGATTGTTTCAATCCTTTGCCGATTTGATCAAGTTCGTGGTCAAGGAACCTATTATTCCGGCTGGGGCTAATAAGGGTGTGTTCCTTCTGGCGCCGTTTATTTCAGCAGCACTTGCCTTATCTGCATGGGCTGTGGTTCCGGTAAATGAAGGTTGGGCTGTAGCCAGTATCAACATAGGTCTCCTATATATTCTGGCCATATCATCGCTCGAAGTCTACGGCGTAATTATGGGCGGCTGGGCATCAAACTCCAAATACCCGTTTCTCGGCGCCTTGCGCTCAGCTGCACAAATGGTTTCTTATGAGGTTTCGATAGGTTTTGTTCTTGTAACTGTAATCCTTGTCAGCGGATCTTTGGACCTGACAACGATTGTAAAAGAACAAAACACCGGCTTGGGCACAAATCTCGGTATGCCCTTTGGTAGCTTTCTTGATTGGAATTGGCTCGCTCTCTTTCCAATGTTTATAATCTTCTTCATTTCTGCTCTGGCGGAAACAAATCGCCCTCCTTTTGATCTGGTCGAGGCTGAATCCGAACTTGTTGCCGGCCATATGATCGAATATTCATCAACACCATACATGCTGTTCTTTTTGGGAGAATATGTAGCCATCGTCTTGATGTGTGCTTTGACGACTATTCTATTCTTGGGTGGTTGGCTTCCACCATTAGATGTATGGTGGTTGAATTGGGTTCCGGGTGTTATCTGGTTTGTATTGAAGGTATGCTTTGTATTCTTCTGGTTCGCTATGGTGAAAGCCTTCGTACCGCGCTATCGTTATGATCAGCTGATGCGTTTGGGTTGGAAAGTTTTTCTGCCGCTTTCATTGGCAATGGTCGTTATTACCGCCGCCTTCCTCAAAATTACCAATCTCGGTTAAGGAGTGGAGCAAATGTCAGGTCTTTATCAAGCTGCAAAATCGCTTCTCCTTCTGGAGTTCGTAAGCGCCTTCTTTTTGGCAATGCGTCAATTTTTCTCGCCTAAGCCGACGATTAATTATCCTTATGAGAAGGGCGTCGTCTCACCTCGGTTTCGCGGTGAGCACGCTTTGCGTCGCTATCCCAATGGTGAAGAGCGTTGCATTGCATGTAAATTATGTGAAGCAATTTGTCCTGCGCAAGCCATTACAATTGAAGCAGGTCCTCGCCGTAACGATGGTACTCGCCGTACAGTTCGCTACGATATTGATATGGTAAAATGCATCTATTGCGGCTTCTGTCAGGAAGCTTGTCCGGTTGAAGCGATTGTCGAGGGGCCAAATTTCGAATTTGCGACCGAGACGAGAGAAGAATTGTACTACGACAAGGAAAAACTCCTTGCCAACGGCGATCGTTGGGAGCGTGAAATCGCTCGCAACATCGCGATTGATGCGCCTTATCGCTAAGGTGCAAAATGAGTGGTCGGGTAGAGAATACACGACATAATGCAATCCGACGTGAACTTGTTTACGTCAACCTTTTTGGTTTAACTTAGGGGAAACCAATGCTAACAGGTCTAGCTGCGGCGTTTTTCTATTTGTTCGCCTTCATCATGCTCGCGAGTGCGGTCATGGTTGTTGCCGCGCGCAATCCGGTCCATTCTGTACTTTTTCTTATTTTGGCATTTTTCAATGCTGCAGCATTATTCCTGCTAACAGGTGCTGAGTTCCTCGGTCTTATACTGCTGGTCGTTTATGTTGGCGCTGTGGCCGTTCTGTTCCTTTTCGTTGTCATGATGCTTGACGTTGATTTCGCAGAACTGAAAACCGGTGCTTTAAAATACGCTCCAATCGGTGCGCTTATTGGAATTATAGTTGCTGTAGAGCTCATAGTAGTTTTCGTCAGCATGCGTTTTTCGCCAACGGTAGCGCAACATGTTACGCAACCTATGCCCGACTTAGCGCAACGATCAAACACACAAGCCTTAGGTGACATTCTTTATACGGACTATGTTTTTTACTTCCAGATAGCTGGTCTTGTTTTGCTGGTTGCCATGATCGGCGCCATTGTTTTGACACTGCGACATAAAGCCGGTGTAAAGCGTCAGTCTATTGCCGAGCAGGTCGCGCGTTCTCCAGAAAACGCGATTGAGATCAAAAAGGTCCAGTCTGGAAAAGGGATTTAACGGGAAGACTATTATGCACGTTGATATTGCTCACTATCTGACCGTTTCTGCCATGATGTTCACAATCGGCATTTTCGGTATTTTTCTGAATAGAAAGAATGTCATTATCATTCTGATGTCGATTGAGTTGATTTTGCTTTCTGTCAATCTGAACTTCGTAGCATTCTCTTCGGTTTTACACGATCTGGTAGGGCAGGTGTTCGCCTTGTTCGTGTTGACTGTTGCTGCTGCTGAAGCAGCTATTGGCTTGGCTATACTTGTTGTGTTCTTCCGTAACCGCGGTTCAATTGCGGTTGAAGATGTTAATGTGATGAAAGGCTGACGCGTTATGTTTTACGCTATTGTCTTCCTTCCGCTTCTGGGGTTTCTTATTGCCGGATTGGGTGGAAAAACTATCGGAGCTCGTGCCGCCGAACTCGTGACCTGTACGTTCATGGTGATCGTTGCGGCGCTTTCCTGGGTAGCCTTTCTTACCATTGCAATGGGAAATGGGGATCCAGTTAATGTGCCTGTCCTCCACTGGCTCACTGTTGGTGGCCTGACATTTGACTGGGCGTTGCATATTGATACGCTTACAGCGGTCATGCTCGTCGTTGTTAATACAGTATCTGCTTTGGTTCACATCTATTCTATCGGATATATGCATCACGATCCGTGTCGTCCGCGTTTCTTTGCTTATCTCTCTTTTTTCACCTTCATGATGTTGATGCTGGTAACAGCAAATAACTTGATACAGATGTTTTTCGGCTGGGAAGGTGTTGGTCTCGCCTCTTACCTGTTGATCGGTTTTTGGTTTCAGCGTCCTTCTGCCAATAAAGCAGCGATGAAAGCCTTCGTAGTCAACAGGATCGGTGATTTTGGCTTTCTGCTGGGCATATTCAGTATTTTCGTTCTGTTTCAATCTGTTAATTTTGATGTTATTTTTGCAAAAGCCGCGGATAATAGTTTTGTTCAGGGTATGACCTTTTTGAACTGGCAGCTGAATGCGCAAACTGCGATAACAGTCACATGTTTGCTTCTCTTTGTCGGCGCCATGGGTAAGTCGGCACAATTCCTTCTTCATACATGGCTCCCTGATGCCATGGAAGGTCCGACACCTGTTTCTGCTCTTATCCATGCTGCAACAATGGTGACAGCGGGTGTATTTATGGTCGCTCGTATGTCGCCGATCTTTGAACTTTCCACAACGGCTCTCACTGTTATTGTCATTGTTGGTGCCACGACCGCATTCTTTGCAGCAACCGTTGGCCTCGTGCAAAATGATATCAAGCGTGTTATCGCCTATTCAACGTGTTCGCAGCTCGGCTACATGTTTGTTGCCTTGGGTGTTGGTGCCTATGGTGCTGGCGTATTCCATCTTTTTACCCACGCTTTCTTCAAAGCGCTACTGTTCCTTGGTGCCGGTTCGGTCATACATGCCGTATCCGATGAGCAGGATATGAGAAAAATGGGCGGCTTACGCAAATATATTCCGACAACCTATTGGATGATGATAGTTGGTACGATTGCCCTTACTGGTGTTGGTATACCCGGCACACTTTTCGGCACAGCAGGATTCTTCTCGAAAGATGCAATTATCGAATCTGCGTTCGCATCGCATAACATCGCCTCAGGCTATGCTTTCTGGCTTCTCGTTATTGCAGCGCTTTTCACGAGTTTTTATTCTTGGCGTCTTATCTTTATGACGTTCCACGGTAAGCCACGTGCGACAGCGGATGTCATGCACCATGTACATGAATCAGCACCCGTCATGCTTGTTCCTCTTTTCATACTTGCGATTGGCGCGCTTTTTGCTGGTGTAATTTTCCAGCCACATTTTTTCGGCGACCTATATGATAGTTTTTGGAAGGGAGCATTATTCACCGGTTCTGAAAACCATATTTTACATGAAACACACGGCGTGCCGCTATGGGTGAAATGGTCTCCATTTATCGTGATGGCTGTAGGCTTTGTACTTGCTTACCTATTCTATATCGTAGCAACTGCGATCCCGAAGGCTTTGGCGAAAGCTTTCCCCTTCGTGTATCGGTTCTTGCTCAACAAATGGTATTTTGACGAACTCTATAACGTCCTGTTTGTTCGTCCCGCCTTTGCAATCGGCCGTTTTCTTTGGAAAGTCGGCGATGGTAAAATCATCGACGGCATGGGGCCAAACGGTATTGCGGCCCGTGTTGTTGATATTACTAACAAGGTGGTTCGCCTGCAGACAGGGTACCTTTATCATTACGCATTTGCGATGCTGATTGGTGTCGCAGCGCTCATCACTTGGATGATGATCGGGAGCTTAAACTGATGACCGACTGGCCAATTCTTTCTACGGTCACATTCTTGCCGCTTGTCGGTGTGGTCTTGATCCTTTTGATCAAAGACGACACCGAAGCAGCCAAGCGCAATATTCGCAATGTGGCACTTTTCACAACGCTGTTTGTCTTTGTTATTTCGCTCGTTATCTGGGCCGGATTTGATAACAGCAATCCCGGCTTCCAGATGGTGGAAAAGCTCAATTGGCTTGGTGGTGGCATTAGCTATCACATGGGCGTTGATGGTATTTCTGTTCTCTTCGTCGTTTTGTCAGCTTTTCTTATGCCATTTTGTATCTTGGCAAGCTGGGAAACCGTAAAGGATCGGCTTAAAGCCTACATGATCGCATTTCTGCTTTTGGAAGTCGCGATTATCGGCGTGTTCTGCGCTTTGGACGCCGTTCTGTTTTACGTCTACTTTGAAGGTAGTTTGATACCGATGTTTATCATCATTGGTGTCTGGGGCGGTCCGCGTCGTGTTTACGCAAGCATAAAATTCTTTTTGTATACATTGCTTGGTTCGGTTCTCATGCTGGTAGCTATTATGGCTATGTATTGGGAATCTGGTACGCTCGATATTCCTACCTTGTTGACGTATCAATTTCCCGCACATATGCAAATTTGGCTTTGGCTGGCATTCTTTGCGTCATTCGCAGTCAAAATGCCGATGTGGCCGGTCCATACATGGTTGCCTGATGCCCACGTCGAAGCACCAACAGCCGGTTCCGTTATCTTGGCAGGCGTATTGTTGAAACTTGGTGGATATGGCTTCATTCGCTTTTCTTTGCCTATGTTTCCTATTGCATCAGCAGAACTTGCGCCCTTCGTGTTTACCCTATCTGTCATCGCGATCATTTACACATCGTTGGTTGCGCTTGTTCAGGAAGACATGAAAAAGCTTATCGCGTATTCTTCTGTTGCGCATATGGGCTATGTCACGATGGGTATTTTTGCTGCCAATGAACAAGGTATCCAGGGTGCGATTTATCAAATGCTTTCGCACGGAATTGTTTCAGCTGCATTGTTTCTATGTGTCGGCGTAATCTATGATCGCCTTCATACACGCGAAATATCGGCTTTTGGCGGCTTGGCCAATAATATGCCTAAATATGCCGTTGTATTCCTTATCTTTACGATGGCAAACGTTGGCTTGCCTGGCACGTCGGGTTTCTTGGGCGAGTTTTTGACACTGATCGGAGTCTTCCAAGTCAATACTTGGGTCGCGCTTTTTGCAACGACTGGGGTTATCCTTTCTGCTGCCTATGCGCTTTATCTTTATCGTCGCGTTGTCTTCGGTACGCTTGATAAGGAAAGCCTCAAAGCGCTTCTCGATCTTTCACCACGTGAGAAATTCATTTTATATCCAATGATTGTTCTTACAATTTTCTTTGGCGTCTATCCCACACCGATCCTTAAAACGACGGCGTCCGCGGTAGAGGCTCTTGTCAACCAGCTGCACTAATAAGAGGCGAACGCCCATGCATACTGATTTAATGGCTCAATTGTCGCTGATATTTCCAGAACTTCTGGTCGCACTGGGCGCTTTGGTGCTGCTCTTGATTGGAGTTTATTCGGGTTCCCGCTCTTATATCACCATTACAGGCCTAGCTATTGCCGTGCTCGTCGCGACGATCATCGTCATTCTTGTCTTTCCTAAGGACGGTTTCTTTTACAATAACGCGCTCATTATTGATCCGTTTAGCCGCTATATGAAGGTTTTGACATTGATCGGAGCGTTGTTTGCGTTGATCATGTCTGTAGGTTTTGCGCGAGCCGAAAAGTTTGACAAGTTTGAGTTTCCGGTTCTTGCACTGCTTGCGACACTTGGCATGATGTTCATGATTTCAGCCGGAAACATGCTATCTTTGTATATGGGCTTGGAGTTGCAATCACTCGCTCTTTACGTTCTGGCTGCTATTAACCGTGATAACGTCAGGTCATCAGAGGCTGGCCTAAAGTATTTTGTGCTGGGCGCACTATCGTCGGGTATGTTGTTATACGGTATTTCGCTGATCTATGGTTTTACAGGACAAATTGGTTTCCGCGAAATCGCAAGTGTTCTTAATGGCGAAGTGCCTCAGCTTGGAATCATCTTCGGAATGGTTTTTGTTCTGGCTGGTCTCGCTTTCAAGATATCGGTAGTGCCATTCCATATGTGGACACCAGATGTCTATGAAGGTGCGCCAACGCCAATCACAGCGTTTTTTGCCGGTGCACCCAAAATTGCGGCAATGGCCCTTATCATCCGGGTGATTGTCGATTCATTTTTGCCACTCGCCGGAAGTCAAGGTGTTATGCCTGCTTGGCAGCAGATTTTGGTTTTTATGTCTATAGCATCAATGATATTAGGCGCCTTTGCAGCCATTGGACAAAGCAATGTGAAAAGGCTCATGGCTTACTCTTCAATCAGTCATATGGGTTATGCTTTGGTTGGTCTGGCGGCCGGTAGTGCTATCGGCGTTCAGGGCGTTATCTTATACATGACAATTTATCTTGCCATGACATTAGGCTCCTTTGCTTTTATTCTCGGCATGCGCACACGTGATGGAAATGTTGAGAATATCTATGACCTTGCCGGATTAGCTCGAACCAATCCATTTATGGCCGTTGTCATGACCATTCAGCTTTTCTCCCTAGCAAGTATTCCTCCTATGGCCGGTTTTTTCGGTAAATGGTATACCTTTTCGGCAGCTGTCCAAGCTGGCTTAACACCATTAGCAATCATTGGTATGGTCGCTTCGGTCGTTGGTGCCTTTTATTATTTACGTATGATTAAAATTATGTGGTTTGATGAAGCGAAGGCAGGTTTCGTTCCTCTTTCCGGCGAACTGAAATTTGTGCTGGCATTGTCGGGCATATTCGTTCTGTTTTATGTTTTCTTCGGCGTATATCTCGCTCCTTTGGCGGAGAATGCTGCAGCATCTTTATTTTAACTAAGATGGAATTTGCTCTTTCGACATTTGCAGAGCAGCTAGGATACAAGGTGGAGTCACGCGATTGCGTTGACTCCACCAATCGTTTAGGGCTGCAACTCGCCTCTGAAGGCAGCAACGGTCATGTATGGATCGTCGCCCGTGAGCAGACGCAAGGACGTGCGCGGCGAGGGCGGGGATGGAACAGTCCGCGAGGAAATCTCTATGCAAGCCTGCTTTTGACTGCAGGAATAGAAGTTGAACGCGCTGCACATCTTGGTTTTGTTGCGGGTGTCAGCATGGCCGAGGCAGTTAATGCGTGTATAAACCAACAAGATAACAAGAGTGATATCGTTCGTCTCAAATGGCCGAATGACATACTGTTGAAAGGAGCAAAGGGCTCAGGAATTCTACTTGAACTTGTGAAGCTTAAAGACGGCCAAAATGCTCTCGTGATTGGTATTGGCATGAATGTTAAACATCATTATGAACAGGCGCCGTACCCAACACAGTCACTCGAGAAGCTCGGGTTCGACGTCGATTGCGCCGTTTTATTCAAAAGTCTTTCACAATTTTGGGCGGCGAATTATTTGCTCTATTGCGGAGAAAATGGGGCTGAGCTTATCCGCCAGAAATGGCTTTCCTTTGCGGCTGGCTTGGGACAAAAGATACACGTGGTTGGCAAGAATGGCACTATAGAAGGCGTTTTTACCGGCCTTGACGATCATTTTAACTGCATTGTTACAGACGACAACCATCATGAAACCAAGATCACTGCTGGTGATGTTCATTTTGGTGCGGTTGCTTCTGTAGGCAGTGCGCTATATTAATGCATACACTAGTAGATGAAAGAATGCAGCAGCATTCCAGGAGACGATGATGGCGGCAGCCGAAGACAATGAATTGATATTCTTACCACTTGGCGGCGTAGGCGAAATTGGTATGAATCTCGGTGTCTATGGTTACGGACCGGAAGATGATCGTGAATGGCTTTTAGTTGATATGGGCGTAAGCTTCGCTGGACCTGAGCTGCCGGGCGCAGATCTTATTTTACCTGATATTCGTTTTTTAGAAAGCGAACGACATAATATACGCGGTTTAGTTATTACACATGCTCACGAAGACCATTATGGAGCGGTGTTGGATTTGTGGCCAAGGTTGAAAGTTCCTGTCTATTGTACCCCTTTTACTGCGGGGCTTCTCGAGAGCAAAAGAGAGTCAGACTTTAAGTCCTATGACATTCCTCTCAATATATTCAAAGCTGGCGAGCGATTTCAAGTAGGGCCATTCGAGGTGGAAGCGGTCGCCGTGAGCCATTCGATTCCAGAGCCCGTTTCGTTGGCGATTAAGACATCGCTTGGCACAGTTATTCATACAGGTGACTGGAAGATTGACCCCGAACCATCACTTGGAGCGGTAACAGATGAAAAACGGTTCCGCGAATTGGGTAGTGCAGGCGTTCTTGCGCTTGTTTGCGATTCAACCAATGCGCTTCGCGAAGGTGTTTCCCCCTCCGAGCGTGAGGTCGGTCAAAGTCTTGCTGATATCATTTCTCAAGCGCCTGGTCGTGTTGCTATCACAACATTTTCATCAAATGTTGGGCGTATTCGGTCGATAGCTTTAGCTGCAAAGGAAACCGGTCGCCAGGTTTTATTGGTGGGGCGGTCGATGAAACGTAGCGTCGCCGTAGCTGGCGATCTAGGTTACATGGAAGGACTCGATCCTTTCATTTCAGAAGAAGATTATGGCTATGTTCCGCGTGAAAATGTCGTCATGGTTTTAACGGGAAGCCAAGGTGAACAAAGAGCTGCTTTGGCAAAATTATCACGTGATGAAATGCGTAGTATCGCGCTATCACCCGGGGACACAGTTATTTATTCTTCGCGCAGTATTCCAGGGAACGAAAAAGCGATCATCGACACGCAAAATCGTCTTATCGATCAGGGCATTCGTATCATAACGGATCATGACGCGCTTGTTCATGTTTCGGGACATCCTAGGCGCAATGAATTGCTGAAGATGTATGAATGGGTTAAACCGGAAATTCTTGTACCGGTTCATGGCGAGGCTGCACATCTTACAGCACAAACAGCTTTGGGACGACAGGCAGGAATAAACACCGTGGCCGAAATAAGAAATGGCGATATGTTACGTCTTGCGCCTGGCCCAGTCGAGGTTATCGATCAAGCGCCTATCGGTCGGATTTACAAGGATGGAAATCTCATAGGTGATGAAGACGAAATGGGGATTACCGAGCGTCGTAAGCTGAGCTACGTAGGGCATGTAGCCGTATCGCTTCTTATGAACGCTAAGCATGATTTGGTCGAAGACCCTGATCTTGTTGCATTCGGGTTACCGGAGACAGACGGTCATGGAGAATTGATAGAAGACTTATTACTTGATGCCATAGAGGCCGCTATAGATAATATCCCGCGGGTAAGACGCAAAGACAACGAACTGATCCGCGAGGCAACACGAAGGGCTGTTCGGTCTGCTGCAAATGAGGTTTGGGGAAAAAAACCTGTCTGCACAGTGTTTTTACATCGATCAAAGTAAATTTGTGCCGGAATCAAGAGAAGGCAAAAAAAAGCAAGGCCCAAGGCCTTGCTGAATATGGATTGCACGCGACGATCTATTCCTTATAAGGTGGCTGCGGATAACCGCGCTCAGATCAATTTCCTCCCAGATTTAACCGCGTAAGGGGCAGTTATATCTGCCCCTGTTTATCATCATAATGCTAATCGAAATATTGGTACTTGTCATTAAAAAAAACATTTTTTGGCACATTTTTGCCACATTAAATTTATGACTAGATAAAAGCATATGGGATTTTATGCGTTCATAAACGTAAAACTTGCACATTTCTGGGCAAAACCGAACCTCTTCATAAACTAGTCCTATTTTCAAGGTCCAATATAGCAGTTATGTTTCATCGACTGTTTTAGAAAGAGCTCCGATTCGACGAGCTATATTAGGGATTTTTATTCTCCATGCGGCTATCTCGTTATTTCCTGCCTATTTTGAAAGAAAATCCAAAGGAAGCAGAAATTGTTTCCCACAGGCTGATGTTGCGATCTGGCATGATTCGTCAACAAGCTTCTGGAATTTATTCTTGGCTTCCAATGGGAAAAAAGGTTCTCGATAAAGTTTGTAAAATTATTAGAGAAGAGCAAAATCGCGCCGGTGCATTGGAAATATGGATGCCGACAGTACAGTCTGCCGATCTCTGGCGTGAAAGCGGACGTTATGATGCCTACGGCCTCGAAATGTTGCGTATTAAAGATCGTCAGGAACGTGAGTTGTTGTATGGTCCGACGAATGAAGAAATGGTAACGGATATTTTCCGTACACATGTTAGGTCTTACAAAGATCTGCCATTAAATCTATACCATATTCAATGGAAATTTCGTGACGAAATCAGACCCAGATTTGGTGTTATGCGTTCGCGTGAGTTTCTTATGAAAGACGCTTATTCATTTAATCTGGACTTCGAGGGTGCAAGAGCGGCTTATAACAGAATGTTTGTCGCCTATCTGAGAACGTTTGCTAGAGCTGGTTTGACAGCCATTCCTATGAGGGCTGACACAGGTCCGATTGGAGGAGATCTCAGCCATGAATTCATCATTTTAGCCGACACGGGTGAAAGTGCGGTTTTTTGTGACAAGCAATTTTTGGATATGCATGTGCCACCTGCGGATGTTAATTTTAACGATGATGCAAAACTCGAAGAAATCGTTACGCAATGGACCACACCATATGCAGCGACAGAAGAGATGCATGATGAGCAACATTGGAAAAGCGTTCCTGACGGAGATAAAGTTTCCGCAAGAGGTATTGAGGTAGGCCATATCTTCCATTTTGGCACAAAATATTCTGAGCCTATGGGCGCCAAGGTTATGGGTGCTGATGGTAAAGAACATGCTGTTTCAATGGGGTCCTACGGTATCGGCCCTTCAAGGCTGGTCGCAGCTGCCATCGAGGCATCACACGACGATAATGGAATTATATGGCCCAAGGCCATCTCACCATTTGATGTCGGTATCATCAATATGAAGCCCGGTGATCAGAAATGTGACGAACTCAGTGAAAAGCTCTATCAATCACTGACAAATGCCGGATTGGATCCTTTGCTTGACGATACGCAAGAACGCGCAGGTTCGAAATTTGCAACGATGGACCTTATCGGGCTTCCTATTCAGGTAACTGTTGGTCCAAAAAGTGCCGCGCAGAACGAGGTTGAGATAAAGGATCGAAAAACCGGTTCTAAAGAAGTTCTTTCTATTGACGCCGCCGTACGTCGCTTAACGGAGCTTTGATGCGCTTGCCTGACAAGATCAGTAGTCGTTTTGGTTTTTCATCTTATGAATGGATGATAGCCTTTCGTTACATGCTTCCTAACCGTAAGCAGATGTTTACGTCTGTGATATCCATCATATCACTGATAGGTATCATGTTGGGTGTGTTTGCACTGATCGTCGTTATGGCAGTGATGAACGGATTTCGGACTGAATTGCTTGACCGTATTTTGGGTATGAACGGACACTTGGTCGTACAGGCGATTGATAGTGACTTTTCAGATTACAACACGATTATCCCTCGTGTTGAGGGCGTTAACGGTGTGAAGTTCGCTCTCCCGGTAGTGGAGGGGCAGGCACTCGCACAAGGTGATATCGGCGGTGGAACGGGTGCTTTGGTTCGCGGCATGCGCAAACAAGATCTTGATAAGCTGACCACCGTAACAAAAAACATCAAATTCGGAACGCTTGATAATTTTGATAAACAGGATGGCGTGGCCATTGGTAGCGGAATGGCCGAAAAGCTTGGTCTTTCGGTTGGTAGCGATATACGCATTATCACACCTGATGGAGACGTCACGCCGTTTGGTGTCAACCCGCGTGTCAAAGCCTATAAAGTTGCGGCGATTTTTTCTGTTGGCATGTCTGAATACGATTCAATCTTTGTGTTTATGCCGCTGAAAGAAGCGCAGGCATTTTTTAATTTAGACAATAAGGTACAGTCGCTGGAATTGTTTTTAGACAATCCCGATGCTGTTGACCAGATAAGCCCAGAAGTTGAAAAAGCCGTTGGGCGTCAAGTCTATATGATTGATTGGCGCACCCGTAATCAGGCGTTTTTCTCGGCATTGCAAGTAGAGCGCAATGTCATGTTTTTCATTCTTTCGCTTATTATTCTCGTAGCTGCACTGAACATCATATCCGGCCTTATCATGCTGGTTAAAGATAAAGGGCACGATATAGCAATATTGCGCACGATGGGTGCGCGACAGAGCGCGGTGATGCGCATATTTATTGCGACCGGCATGGTCATTGGGATCATTGGTACAACCATGGGATTGCTGCTTGGTGTCCTAACATGCGCAAATATCGGCCATATCCAAGATTTCGTATCATGGCTATTCAATGTTGACGTGTTCAATCCGCAGCTTTATTTCCTGACAAAGCTGCCCGCAAGACTGGAATGGGGGCAAACTGCCATGGTAGCCTTCATGGCAATATTCCTTTCGTTTTTAGCAACAATCATTCCAGCATGGCGGGCCGCCAAGCTCGATCCTGTTCAAGCTTTGAGGTATGAATAATGTCGACCGTTTTAGAGCTTGTTGATATAGAGCGGCGATATTTGGATAGTGATAAACCGCTTGTGATTCTGGACAAAGCCAACTTTACGCTCAACAGCGGTCAAACCGTTGCACTCGTAGCGCCTTCAGGCGCCGGGAAATCCACCCTTTTGCATATTGCAGGCTTATTAGAGCGACCAAATGGCGGTGATGTTCTATTGCGTGGCAACATATGTTCCAGTCTTTCCGACAATGATCGGACGGCAATCAGACGGAATGATGTCGGCTTCGTTTATCAATTTCATCATTTATTGCCCGAATTCACGGCATTGGAAAATGTCATGATGCCCCAGATGATCGCCGGGCTAAAAAAGTCGGAGGCAGCAGATAGGGCGCTTAAATTACTAACGTATCTCAGAGTTGGACATCGTGCAAAGCACCGTCCTTCAGAGCTATCAGGTGGTGAACAACAACGCGTAGCTATTGCGCGTGCTGTGGCAAATGCACCGTCAGTGCTTCTTGCAGATGAGCCAACGGGTAATCTGGATCCTGTCACCTCTGCTTACGTTTTTCAGGCACTTTCGGCCCTGGTAAAACAATCAGGTCTTGCCGCGCTTATCGCTACGCATAATCATGCATTGGCAAAACAGATGGATAGACGTATCACGCTCAAGGGCGGTAAAATCATCGAACTTCCTTAGTTGATTCAAAGAGCAAGACAAATACAATAAACTTCTGAATTCATTTGTTTTTATATATTCTGAAAAACAAGATAAGCTAGGATACTTGCGATAACACTCACGAACAGACTACGCGTAAGCATTCCGGCAAAAAATGAAATAAACGCAGCGCATAAGGCTACAGACAAGCCAAAGCTGGTTGTCTGAGGTTTTGCCAATATTTCCGCCGCGATAATCGCTGATAGAACAGCAGCGGGAACGAAATGAAGCCAATGCTTTAGCAATTTTGGAAAAGGCCGATGGGCAAGGAATAGTATCGGAACAATACGGATAAACGCGGTTACGATAGCGGCAACGACAATGCCCCAGCCAACAGTGTCGATCATGATTTTGCTTTCTCCGTCTTTACCAGTAACAGCATACCGAGAGTTGCGGCAATGATAGTTGCAATGATTGTTGCTGGATTAGCACCTAACCAGCCATTGCTAAAGACAGTAACAAACATAGCTATGATGATGACGACAACATCAAGCTTTTTTGTTTGGCTGGCATACCACCCAAGAAGTAACAGACCTATAAACATGCCCACAAGGCTGAAACTTAAGCTGTCGCGCAACCAGTCCGGCAAGGCAGATGCGAACAAACTCCCCAACAAGGTTGCCAAAATCCAATTCAGCCATGCAGTGAGGTTTAAGCCGAATAGCCAGAAGAACGGCAAACTATTATTATTTTGGCGCGCATATTGCGATGCAACCCCAAACGTCTCGTCGGTCATTAGGAAGCCACCGATTAGCTTTTCCACTAAACACGCTTTTGAGAAAAACTGCGACATATAGGTATTGATCAGAAGATAACGCATATTGATAAAAGCCACAGCTAAACCAATCTGTAACAGGCCCGCTCCGGTTGAGATAAGAGAATAGAAGAGAAAATGTGCAGAACCGGCATAAACGAACACACTGAGGCAAACAATTTGCAAGATCGTGAAACCAGACACGGCTCCTATAGCACCACAAGCAAAACCGACAGCCCAGTATCCTAGTAGGGTGGGAAGGCATGCGATCACACCGAGCTTGAAAAGAGCGAAATTATTTGTTGAGGGCATGCGGAAACTCGTAAATATAAAATAAGTGACTTAATCGGATGTGATAGTGATATCAAGCGGACATTCAACACATTGTCAAATCGGCAATTGTTGAAACATCCGTACGAGCACGGTATATCCGATTGATCATAGAGCAGGAGACTATCATGACAGGTTCAAGAGCGGATTGCAGCCGATTGGATACGAGAAGAAGAAAACTGGTATTTCGTGCTTGGCATCGTGGAATTCGCGAAATGGATCTTGTTCTCGGTCAATATGTTGATGCGCATGTGACTACTATGGATGAAGAAACCATTGATCAACTCGAATTCATCATGTCATTTGAAGATCGTGACCTGTTGACATGGGTCACCGGCGAAGTTGCCATACCCAAAGATGTCGATACACCACTTTTTCAAGATATTCTTAATTATCGTAAACGGATGGATTTCAACATATAGCCATGTCCGTTTTTAAAAAAATCACATTTACAGATACGACCACGCGTCACATCCTCTTTGACGGTGTTCCTGACGGTTATGAGCCTTTCATCCTATCTCGTTTGGTACAGGATCTAGGCAACAAAGGCCCCTTAGTCTTTGTTGCCAGAGATGGTCAACGCTTGGATGATCTTAAACAAGCCTTGGAATTCATCGAGCCGCAATTGCCCGTTCTCCAGTTTCCTGCGTGGGACTGTCTACCCTATGACCGTGTTTCACCGAGTTCTGCCATATCTGCGCAAAGAATGGCGGCATTGGCCGACCTTGCCGCGCTCCTAAAAGCACCGCATCCAGCAATAATTCTAACAACTGCCAATGCAGTTATGCAAAAGCTTCCTCCCCGATCATTACTTGACGGACAGCTCCTGAAAGTGCGGCCCGGTCAGACTGTCGATATGGATCGGCTAATCCATCACCTGGAGAGAAATGGATTTGAACGCGTCGCTACGGTGCGGGATGTGGGCGAGTTTGCAGTTCGCGGTGGGATTGTCGACTTGTATGCACCGGGCGGCGACGACCCCATGCGTTTGGATTTTTTCGGCGATACTTTGGAAACAATCCGTGCATTCGATGCAGCAACGCAACGCACTATCGAGACGCGAAAAGAGTTTTCGATGCAGCCGATGAGTGAAATTACACTCACACCGGAATTGATAAGCCAGTTTCGAACCAGCTATATAAAAACTTTCGGAGCAGCCCAACGGGACGATGCGCTTTATGAAGCGATATCACAGGGAAGGCGGTTTTCCGGCATGGAACACTGGTTGCCGCTTTTTTACAGTAAATTGGATAGTTTCTTTGATTACATCGGTGAAATACCGATAGTATTTGAACATTTGGTTGATGAAGCGCTCGTCGAGCGCCGACGACTGATCGAGGATTATTATCAAGCTCGAAAAGAACAGCAAGGCGGTAAAGACACAGCAATGCCTTATCATCCTGTCGAGCCGGATGGCCTCTATTTATCACCGGACAGAGTTTTTGAGCTTGCCAAAAAATGTCGACAAAGAGTGGATTTGACCCCGTTTAATGTCCCAGAATCGTCGGGATATGCTGTCGTTCATAGCAAAACATCACCTGGATATGATTTCGTAGAGGAAAGAAACGCTGAAGATAAGAATTTATTCGAAAGCGTGGTCGATCATATAGCCGAGCTGCGCGCAAGCGGAAGCAAAGTGCTGCTTACAGGCTGGAGCGAAGGTTCTCTTGATCGACTTCTGCAAGTACTCGATGAGCATGGTTTAAAAAAGATTGAGAAAGTCAGTTCATTACACACTGTCAAAGCGACGCCAAGAGATCGTATCACAGCGGGTGTTGTTACGATTGAGCATGGGTTTGTTGCTGAAGATCTCGTCGTTATTGCAGAACAGGATATTCTCGGCGATCGTCTTGTCCGTTCGGCTCGACGTCGCAAACGCAATGCAGATTTCATTTCCGAAGTGACGACATTAAATAGCGGAGACATTGTTGTCCACGTTGATCATGGCATCGGTAAATTTATTGGATTAAAAACGATTACGGCAGCGGGTATTCCACGCGATTGTTTGGAAATCCATTATGCCGGAGACGATCGGCTGTTTCTGCCTGTAGAAAATATTGAGCTACTCTCTCGCTATGGTGGAGAAGGTACAAGCGCCGTACTCGACAAGCTGGGCGGAGTAGCTTGGCAGGCGCGCAAAGCAAAGCTGAAGAAACGACTATTGGAAATTGCGGGTCAACTAATACGCATAGCGGCTGAGCGTGCTATGCGCGGTGCACCTGCATTAACACCGCCTCTCGGACCGTTTGACGAATTTGTAGCCCGTTTTCCTTACGAGGAGACAGAAGACCAGTTGCGGGCAATTGATGCGGTGCTTGATGATTTGGCTGCGGGTAAGCCAATGGATCGGCTTATTTGCGGTGACGTTGGATTTGGAAAAACAGAAGTCGCAATTCGTGCAGCTTTCGTTGCTGCGCTGAATGGATATCAGGTCGCTGTGGTCGTTCCCACAACACTATTGTCACGACAACATTACAAAACGTTTGCTGCGCGCTTTCAGGGCCTACCTATCAAGATCGGACATGCGTCTAGGCTCGTCGGCTCCAAAGAGTTGCAGGGCGTTAAAACCGGTGTCAAAGATGGAACTGTCGATATCGTCATTGGTACGCACGCTTTACTGGGATCATCAATCGACTTTGCGCGACTGGGTCTTTTGATTATAGATGAAGAACAGCACTTTGGCGTAAAACACAAAGAGCGGCTGAAAGACCTGAAAACAGACATACACGTGTTAACACTGTCTGCAACGCCCATTCCGAGAACATTGCAATTGGCGCTCACTGGTGTACGTGAATTGTCTCTCATTACAACGCCGCCAGTCGATCGTATGGCAGTACGTACCTTCATATCGCCGTTCGATCCACTGATTGTACGCGAAACTCTACTGCGTGAGTATTACCGTGGCGGTCAAAGCTTCTATGTTTGTCCACGCATATCCGATCTCAACGACGTTCAGGAATTTTTGCAACAGCATGTACCGGAGCTAAAGGTCACCGCGGCGCATGGCCAAATGCCCCCGGGACAACTTGATGATATCATGAACGCGTTCTATGATGGTCAATATGATGTCCTTCTTTCAACGTCAATTGTTGAATCCGGTTTGGATATCCCATCAGCAAATACACTTATCGTGCATCGCGCCGACATGTTTGGTTTGGCAGCGCTTTACCAATTACGCGGACGGGTAGGGAGGTCAAAGCAACGCGCATACGCATTGTTCACACTGCCAAGTGGAAAAGTCCTCACACCCGGTGCAGACCGTCGTTTGAAGGTATTGCAATCGCTTGATACCTTGGGTGCGGGTTTTCAACTTGCAAGCCATGACATGGATATCCGCGGAGCCGGCAACTTGCTTGGTGAAGAACAATCAGGGCATATTAAAGAAGTTGGCTTCGAACTCTATCAGCAAATGCTGGAAGAGGCGGTTGCGGAGCTTAAAGATGGTTCCCAAGTTGTCAGCAGCCAATGGTCTCCGCAAATATCGTTAGGAACAGCGGTTATGATACCGGAATCCTACGTTCCGGATCTTCCTTTACGTATGGGGCTTTATCGTCGTCTTGCAGAACTTGAGGATCTCAACGAGATTGATGCGTTTGGGGCAGAGTTAATTGACCGATTCGGTCCTATGCCGGTTGAAATTCAGCACTTGCTTAAAGTGGTTTACATCAAGTCTCTATGCCGTTCCGCCAATGTCGAAAAATTGGATGCTGGCCCGAAAGGGGTAGTCATACAATTTAGAGATAATAATTTTGCAAACGGCGTAGGTTTAGTGAAGTGGATAGGCGAGCAAGGCAGCATGGCTAAGATCAGAGCAGATCAAAGCATCGTATTCATTCGTGACTGGCCGAGTGCAGACAAACGTTTAAACGGAGCTGCAACAATCATGACACAGTTGGCAAAACTTGCAAATGCAGGGTAGGGTGACGAAGAACCTCGCTCTATCCGTCTGATACCGTGTTTCTTCGCGGTATAGGAGCTACAATGGAATAGTTGTTTGACAATAGCCCGGTTTATCAAGCGATAATCAGGTAAACATGAAAGTTTTCAAACGCAATGTCTATACGCTGTGGCTCAGCGATCTTCCGCTGTTCCGGGTTCGAAACCGTCTGCTATTTGCTGAATTGCGTCAGCCAGAACTTCGGTTGGCTGCGCTCCCATAATGACAAATTTTTGGTCAAGTATAAAACATGGAACACCACGAACACCAATGTTCGACGCCGTCATGATATCTTGTGTGATCGTATCGCGGTCAATAGCGGTTTGCAAAAGCTTCTCAACAACGTCTGCACGCATGCCAACAGCCGCAGCAGCATCCACTAGCACCGCGTGGTCCCCAATATTTTGGCCTTGTTCGAAATAACGCGAATACAGCTCAGCCACGAGTTTATCCTGGATTCCGTTAGCATCCTGAGATGCCCAATAAACCACCCTATGAGCATCCAAGGTATTGGGCGCAATCTGGATTGCTTCGAAATCAAACATGATTCCATCAATTTCGCCGAGTTCAGACAATGTCTTTTCTGCCTCATCAACGGCGCTCTGACTCCCTAGAATGCTTTTCATATGAAGCTGATAGGGTTTCCCTCCAATAGGCATTTGAGAAGTCAGTTGGAATGGCTTCCAATTTAATTGGGTTTCAACACCTGCGAGGCTGTCAAGCGCTTTGAACAATCGCTTGCGCCCCAGATAGCACCACGGGCAAACGAGATCGGAAACAATATCAATGTAAATGAGTGGCTTAGTCATGGCGTGAGTTCCATTATTCATGCCACCAAGCGGGAAGCCGGTAGCCATAAAGTGATGTGTAATCGGGATGCTTTATGTAGGACCATCGCGCAACCCACTGATAGGGAAGGTGATATAGAGGAAGATAATAATATCCCGAAATGAGTACACGATCCAATGCCCTGACAGAAGCAACAAAATCGTCATTTGAACGGGCGTTAAGCATCGCAGAGATCATCGCGTCAATTGCCGGGTCTGCCGTGCCCGCAAAATTAAAGCTCCCTTCAATATCACGCGATGAAGATGCCCACCTGTTCAACTGTTCATTGCCTGGAGATAGAGACGCTTTTAGCTTTCCAAAAATCATATCGTAATCAAATGATCCAAGACGATTTTGATATTGTGTATCATCTACCGTCCTCACCTCGACATCAACACCAATTCTTGTTAGAGACCTCTGATAGGCGAGAGCAATTTTTTCTTCTTCCAAAGTCTGTGTCATGATTTCAAAGTGCAGCGGTTTGCCATCCGGTGCAATTGCTTTATTGTTTTCACGAGTGAATCCCGCTTCAACGAGTAATTTCCATGCCTCTTGCGCTGATTTTCTATCCATACCCGATGCATCGGTTTTTGCGCTGTGCCAAGTCCCATCCATGACTTCTGGCAAGACAGATTCAGGGAAGGGGGCCAACAGCCGCTTTTCCCGTTCCGATGCAGCGATACCGACCGAAGACAGATTAGAACCCGACCAGAAACCTTCTGTACGGCTATAAACGCCATCGAACAGATTTTGATTAACCCATTCAAAATCGAAAACGAGTGACAAGGCTTGCCGTACGCGCCGATCGGAAAACATCGGGCGTCTTGTATTGAATACAAATCCGATCATGTCCGCCGGCGTACCCTTTTTGATGTTTTCCTTTATAACTCGACCATCTCTGACCGCCGGAAATTCATATGATAATCTCCAGCGATTAGGGTTGGCTGGCTCTTCAATAAAAACATCAAGAATACCCTTTTTAAAAGCCTCAAACCGCGTATTATCATTACGAAAATACTCGATTTGCACAGTTTCAAAATTGTTAAGGCCACGATTAACTGGAAGATGCTTTCCCCAATAATCCGGATTGCGCTTGTAGACAACGCGTTCTCCCGGATCGACCCGCGAAATGACGTATGGCCCACTGCCAGGGATCGGTTTCAACCCATTTTGCTCAAAAGTTTCTGGATCGATCGCATGTTTAGGCAAAATCGGAATACTACTTGCAAGAATCAGCGGAAATTCTCGATCTTTAGACGCAGGAAAACTTAGCTTGACCGTGAGGTCATCAATTTTCTCTACATGTTCAATTCGCTTCATATAACGGTCAAACGGCGGCCTGCCCTTTTCCTTGAGCAGTTCGACCGTAAAAAGCACATCTTCGGCCGTTATCTGTTCACCGTCAGAAAACCGCGCCCGTGGATTAATATGGAAGGTTATTTCTGTGCGCGTGTCATTGAGGTCAACGCGGTCGGCAATGAGACTGTAAAGAGTGAACGGTTCATCCCTTGAGCGCACCATCATGGCCTCATATACAAGCCCGCCGAACTGTTCATCTGCAAAGAGCCCACGAGCGGTCGTTCTAAAGCTGCGGATTACAAAAGGGTTTAATCCGTCAAACGTACCAACCACGCCATAGGTGATCTTTCCATCCTTGGGAGCATCCGGAGAGGCGTAAGGAAAATGGTCAAAATCACCCCTGAGTGCAGGTTCCCCATGCATCGCAATGCCCTCAGCGTAAGCATTTACGAGTTGCACACAGAAAAATACGCACACAGCAGCGAATAATTGTCTGGATATACGGGCAATGTCCATAAACAACCTATCTCTAGAAACAGCGATGATTCGATCATTTTTACCCTATTTAGTGGATTTATGGGCAAGTTTTATGATTTTTCGTATAGATTTTGAATAAACGAATGCCACATTGATAAACCGTAAGTGATTTGCCTTGGCAGGATATCGATGCAATCTGTGATTTGCTTGGCTCGAACGCTGGATTTTTATGCTAATCTTGTGTAAATGCCGCTAAAGGAAGGAAACGTCATTCTGTCGCCTTAATTGCAATTCAGGCACTAAGACAAATTGGATGTTTCCCTTTCGGGATTGTTTTTTTCGTGCATTGAAAGGATTTGCCTGATCATGTCCCATAAAAAGACCTACGCTGCTATTTCAGCATTGGCTGGCGCTGCTGCATTGTTTGTTGCGTCACATGGCACCGCCAATGCACAGGGCATGCCTCAGGGCTGGTATAAAGTGTGCAGCAAGCAACAGGATGTTGATGTTTGCAACACGATGAACACAGTTGTTTCGAACACAGGACAACCGTTGACAGCTGTTAATCTTGTTGAGGTTAAGGGTAAGCAGAATGAAAAACGCATCGGCATTCAGGTTCCGACCGGTCGCTTCATTCCAGAAGGGGTCCACGTTCAAGTTGGTGATGGCCCTGTAAAGAAGATTCCTTACGTAATCTGTAACGGACCTAGCTGTATTGCAAATGACACCTTTGACGACAAGCTCATCAGTGCCATGAAAACAGGCTCGAAATTGACTATTACAACGATCAATTTCCGCGGCGCCCCTAATCCCGTTGAAATCTCACTTGAAGGTTTCACTGCCGCTTATACCGGCCCTGGAATGCAGGAAAAGGATTTTGAAGCTGAACAGATGAAGCTTCAGCAAGCTGTTCAAGCAAAACAGAAAGAAATCGAAGACCGTATGCGTGCGGAACAGGAAAAAGCGAAATCCGGCAATTAATAACCGGATCGTGAAAAAAAGGCCCGAGGGGGCCTTTTTTATTACCTTTTTTGTGAATTTCTCGTTTTTCAGCAGACGAGCCTAGTTGTTTGATCGAATGCAACGCTTGAACGGCTTGTATCGATTTTTCTGCTTAGTTTCTCTCGTCGTTCTATCGCTAACTCTGCCTCAGACTGTAAAACCGGATGAAGCCATCTCGCGGTTTTAGCTTCAAACTGCGCCATATGATCGAAACATAGCGAGATATAACTGCCAATCTATCTTACAAGTATTGCTAATCATGTAGGCGATTTAAATAGCCGCCTTATTATCAGCGCTGTAAGCAGGGGATGGGATACGTGTTTTGCAAAGTCGTAATCTTGGCTTTCAACATAGACTGTTAAAGAGAGACATGACGTCTAAAACGATTCCTGCGATAGACTGATGATATCTGTTTTTTTATGTGAGTATCCGTTGGCCCTATTAGGCCCCTTTTTAGCAAAAATATCGAACGGCTATTCTAAAGGAATGTTTACCGCGATAGTGATCAAGAGAGACATACATCAGCTTCTTATCGCCAAAAAGGATGCATGGCACAGATCAGCGTATTCATCCGGAATGTGATTCAGCGATAGGTTTTTGGAATGTATAGCCCATATCCCACGGGAAATAGATCCAAGTATCCTGACTGACTTCCGTGACAAATGTATCAACCAATGTCCGCCCCTGAGGCTTGGCATACACAGTGGCGAAGTGGGCATTGGGAATCATGTCACGAACGATCTTGGCGGTTTTTCCTGTATCCGTTAGATCGTCGACAACAAGCACACCTTCACCGCCATTTTCCTTCAATTCCTCGCTGATCCCCTTGAGAACCTGCATCTCGGATTGATTGAGGTAATCATGATATGAAGCAATGCAGACTGTTTCTATCATGCGAATACCGAGCTCGCGACAAATAATCGCGGCAGGCACCAAGCCTCCACGCGTAATCGCGACCATAGCACGCCACTCTTTTCGTTGGCCAGCGATACGCCAAGCCAGAGCCCGCGCATCACGATGAAACTGATCCCAGCTTACAGGGAAGGCTTTGTCTGGAAGCGACATGTCAATGCTCCTAACGAGTTTAATTTGCGTTGGCGCGTTTTAAGCTGATTTAGTGAAGAATTACAACATTACAAGCAGACAATACCCAGTTTCATTGCGCATAAATGCTACCGGATCATCATGATGCCAGTTCCATTTCTCCTATCAACGCTTGCACATCAGCAGCAGCGTGTTTGAGTGCTTCAACCGTTCTCGAACGAACTACTATATCGAGCGAAAATACATTTTCATCATAGTGGGGGTAGGAACCAATAATGACGTCCTTATGTGCTTGTTGAATAAGCTGCAATTTCTCAGCAATCGTTCCTTCACCAAACGGGCAGGGGATTGATATAGATTGGTAAGGAGACCCTCTACGGAGATTAGGTAAAACAGTGTTGAACATTGCTCGAAACACTGAAGGAACGCCGGCTAACACATAGACATTGTCTATAACAAATCCGGGCGCAGCCGATACGCTATTTTCTATTAAATTCGAACCTTCGGGCATTCGTGTCATCATACGTCGCGACGCAGTGTATTCCAGTCCTCTGCCTTGATAATATTGGCTCAAAATAGCGTCGGCCCTATCATCAAATATGCATCGGTGTCCAAACGCATGGGATATTGCTTCTGCAGTGATATCATCATGTGTCGGGCCGATACCGCCTGAGGTGAATACATAATCGAAAGCAGAACGCATTTCATTGACGGTTTTAACTATCTTCCCTCTGTCGTCGCCAATGATTCGCACTTCATTAAGATCAATCCCTATTTTGTTAAGCTCTTCAGCGAGAAAACCAATATTTTTGTCTTTTGTTCTACCAGAAAGGAGCTCATCTCCAATCGCGATCATTGCAGCGGTAACAATCACATCATTTTCTGCAGTTGAAGTCATATCTGTCTCCGCTCAACTTCTATCAAAAGATAGGCGACTATAAGCGTATACGACCATTCTGTCATTGCCATAACAAATAAAAAAGGTGGCTGGCGCCACCTTTATCTTGTTTCTCCGTCAGCGAAAATTTAATGCGCATCTTCCAGCGTCACGGCAACATCAGCTTTGGCTGATAGGCGCACTTTTTGATTTTCGATGTCTGCCACGAGATTCAATGGAATATATCGATGCTCTCCCTGGGCTTGTCCATTGTCGGTTTTTGTCAGTTTAATGCGGTCCCCCTCAACTCGATCGACTGTACCAACGTGTACGCCATCCGCACCTATAACTTCAAAATGTTCACCAATTTGCTGCTGTATATTCACGATTACGCTCCTTTTCATGTACTTCAATAATAGAACGCGGCAAATGATGAAAGGATGCGATGGCTCGAAGATAAATCTTTAAAAAACTTAATTATGGCTTCCATTAACCCCAATCAGCTAATTATTTTGCACAATCAAAAATATTTTCTCAAAAGGTGTTGACCAAACGATAAGTCGACCGTATGTTCCGCGCACTTTCAGCAGGAACTAACCTGCAGGAGAGCGCGTAGCTCAGCCGGTAGAGCAACTGACTTTTAATCAGTAGGTCCAGGGTTCGAATCCCTGCGCGCTCACCACATCTTCTCTTAAATCTCTTCCAACATCTCGGTAGTTTTTACAGCAAGCGTTGTTATTTAGATTTTGGTTTTCCTAGTCGGCCTTATGCCAAACGATACACCATCGGCTAAAAATGACGTTCTTCCATATAAAAAACCAAACGATTAAGTTGAGTGAGATTGATTTAAATCTTGCTCAGACGTCAAATGAACGATTCGGAATATGTTATTGCGTATTGCGACAAGAAAATTCTCGTCCATCAACGATCTGATTGTCAAAAGCCGATAGATTTGTGATCATCAAGCTATTCCGCCAACAATTTCTTATCCTCCTATAAACCGGTGTCTTGCGCGTTAACGATATTGCTAAAAATGGTGGCGATTCCCATTTACCAATCTTAAATGTTTCTTAATGTTATGTTAATTGAACAAGCATGGCGTGTGGATTGAGTTATGTTCCGCACACATTGAAATTGCACGTAAGCTCTACAGGGTAAGCCATCTCGTTTTTTCGTGATGGGAAAATCAAGCGGACTGACTGATGCCTTTACGGACTAAACAGTATAAACACATATTGAAGCAAAAAATCATTCCTGGTTTGTTGTTTACTTTTTCTGCAATAGCACTTTCGGCTTGTGCCAACAGTGCGAAAGATGTGGCAAACAGCCTTGTTAAAAAAACCAATGTTGATAGCGCGCGTGAATATGGCGCTATACCGATACCTAAACCCGCTATGACAAAAACATCCGACGTCGTACGCGGGGGCGGACGGGCCATTGTCGGCACGCCCTATCGTGTTAGGGGAAAATGGTATTATCCTAAAGAAGAACACGGTTATCAAAAAATCGGCCGCGCATCTTGGTACGGTTCTACATTTCATGGCAGGTTAACCGCCAATGGCGAAACCTATGACA
The DNA here is from genome assembly GCF_054871565.1 of Bartonella sp. LJL80. Classification (NCBI taxonomy): domain Bacteria; kingdom Pseudomonadati; phylum Pseudomonadota; class Alphaproteobacteria; order Hyphomicrobiales; family Bartonellaceae; genus Bartonella; species Bartonella sp. LJL80. The sequence goes on along the minus strand of NZ_JBTXLM010000004.1, from coordinate 373,976 downwards.
TGCATCATCTAACAGCCGCCCATCCAACAATGCCACTACCAAGTTACGCACGTGTGACGAATTTGGAAAATGGCTCTTCCGTCATTGTAAGGGTAAATGATCGGGGACCTTATGCAAAGGATCGTATCATTGATCTATCAAAACAAGCAGCCAAAATGTTGGATTATAAGGATAGCGGGACTGCGAATGTTAAAGTCGAATACGTTGGAAAAGCGCCGGTAGAAGGAAATGATGACGCCTATCTCATGGCCTCTTATAAGCCCGGCGGCAACGCTTCTGACGTTTTGCTTGCTATGTCCGAGATAAAACGTGGTTCTGAGAGTGAGCGTACAGCAGAGGCCTTCAGCGGAGTTGTCAATACGGCGACTGACACAGCTATTCCCAACCTACCTCAGGTCGGACCGGTATTGACAGAAAAACCGCAGGCGCCACAATGGGCTGCCTATGCAGAAGAAAAAACAAACCCCACAGTATTTGAGCGGTTCAATACTGCTTTATCACCAGCGACAGAACATTATTCCAATGATGACGAGATCCAAGCAATAGAGTTAGGCTCTTTTACAGACAAGAGCAAAGTTGCAATTCTTTGTAGCCGTTTACAAAATGCAGGTTCTGTTTCCGTAGAAAAAACAACGGATGAACAACTGGGGTCTTCTTATCACTTAAAGCTGACAGGTTTCACCAATCCCGATGATGCACTTCGTTTAGCTTGGGCTTCCGGCGCTACAGATGCGTTTCTTGTACGAAGCACTGAATAAGCACTTGTTTGTTTTGTTTGTTTGTGATGATAAATCCAATATCGGAGATTTGTCATGCGCTCGCTCATTACCCATCTAATTATTCTGTTGATTTATGGATTGTCAGCAACGACGCTATCAGCTCAAACATTCCAGACACCAGCACCGCAAGCATTGTTATTAGATGGTGAAACTGGCGCCGTGCTTTACGAAAAAGATGCGTCCAATCGCTTTGAACCTGCTTCTTTGGCAAAACTGATGACGGCAGAGGTTATCTTTCATCTCATCCAGAAAGATCAATTGACCGCACAACAAACATTCACCGTTAGCAATTACGCCTGGCGGACCGGTGGCGCGCCATCAAGAACATCGACGATGTTTGCTGCTTTAAATAGCAGCATCAGTGTGCAGGATTTGCTACGCGGTATGATTGTCGTCAATGGAAATGACGCTGCAATTGTATTGGCAGAAGGCGTAGCGGGTAGCGAGAATCAATTTGCCAAATTGATGAATGAACGTGCGAAAGAGATCGGATTGACTGACAGCCATTTTGTTAATGCCACAGGTCTTCCAGCCGAGGGGCAGTATACGACAGCACTTGATATGGCGAAATTATCACGACACATCGCACTGACCTATCCGGAGATGTATACAATCTATCGAGAGCCCGCGATTACGTGGAGCAAGATATTTCAACGCAATAAAAATCCACTTATGAATCTGGATATCGGTGCAGAGGGCCTTGCACTTGGGTTCAGCGAACGTTCGGGATTTTCTATAGCTGCGGCTGTTAAAAAAAATAACAGGCAGTTATTTCTGGTACTGAATGGCTCCAAAAAAGATAAAGATCGAACGAGCGAATCCGTACGGCTCATTAATTGGGGCCTGACAGGTTTTGACCGAAAACTCGTTTATGACACGGGTGATGTTATAGGTTATGCTCGCGTATTTGGTGGTCAATCCACGCATGTACCTGTTATTGTTAAATCACCGGTTGGTATTATGCTTGCAAATGAAAAAGCGCCTGTTATCAGGGCAAAAATCGTCTATCATGGTCCACTGGATGCTCCGATAAAAAGCGATACCAAGATTGGTATGTTGCAGATTTTAGCGGGCAAAAATGTCTTGGTTCAAAGCGCAGTCTATACCGCAGCTGATGTTTCTGAAACAGGTTTGGCAGGCAAGACGCAAGATGCTTTGTATGAACTGACCGTGGGCTGGCTGCGTCAATACTTTTGAAGTGAGAACAAATTGAAAAAGGGTAAGCTGTGAAAGGCTGTTTTATAACCTTCGAAGGCGGTGAAGGGGCAGGAAAGTCCACACAAATCAAAGCGTTGCAAAACCATCTTAAAGGTGAAGGCTTTGACGTCTTAGTCACACGAGAACCAGGTGGCACATCTGGAGCCGAAGCGGTGAGGCACGTTCTTCTTTCTGGAATTGCTGAAAAATATGGCCCAGCTGTCGAAGCAATCCTTTTTGCAGCTGCCCGAGCCGACCATGTCGATGGTCTCATCGCACCGGCACTTGAAGCGGGAAAAATAGTTTTATGCGACCGATTTATCGATTCAACGCGGGTTTACCAAGGTTTACAGTCGTCAGGTGAAGATAGTTATCTCACAATCCTTGAACGTGTTGCCATTGATGGCTGCTTTCCTGATCTAACATTCATTTTGGATATTCCTGCGAAGCAGGGGATGATGCGCGCTATGGAACGGCGAGCCGTTGGAACAGATATTGATCGTTTTGAAAAAGATACTTTAGAAATCCAAGAGCTGAGGCGACAAGCATTCCTTAAAATAGCCCATGACGACCCGAAGCGATGTAATGTTATAGATGCCACCCAAACTATTGAACAGATAGCGACGCAGATAGCCAACATCTGTGACGAATACCTAAAAAGCAATAGCAGCCATGACTGAACTCAATATACCCCGGCAATATGACGACATTGATGGCGTATTGCTGCCTTCACAAAATACCTTATTGTTTGGTCACAGTCGTATTGTAGATTTTTTGTCGCAAATACGTCGGGAGGGGCATTTGCATCATGCATTATTATTTGAAGGTCCTCAAGGCATAGGAAAGGCAACCCTGGCTTTTCAATTGGCGTGGAATGTCATTTCGAATATGTCAACCGGATTCGTTCAACCAGATCAGAGCTCGAATATTTGGCGACAAATAGCACAGGGCAGTCACCCTGCTGTGGCTCATATATCAAGACGATTTGATGTTAAAACGGAAAAATTCAAAACCGGCATTTCGGTCGAGGATATTCGTGATGTTCATCACCTGCTTAATCAAACTTCGCATGATGGTGGTTGGCGCGTTGTCATTGTCGACCCCGCTGACGATATGAATAGGAATGCAGCAAACGCCATATTAAAGACGCTGGAAGAGCCACCCGCAAAAACGCTTTTTATACTTATTTCTCACTTCGCTGGTCGCTTGCTACCGACCATACGATCGCGCTGTCACGCAGTTAATTTCCGCACTCTGGGTTCCAGTGACATGAAAAAAGCATTGGAACACGTTCTGCCCAATCATCTTCCCGCGCAGAGTGAACTCGATACCGTCATAAAAAAATCAAATGGCAGCGTGCGGAAAGCGGCGTTGCTTCTATGTTATGGCGGTTTGGAAATATCACGTACGCAAGACGAAATTCTTAGCCAAAAGGTTTTTGATCCGGGTAGGGCACAGAGCCTTGGTCATGCTCTATCGGGCAGGGAAGCCACTGTACAATTTCAACAATTTTGTGATGATCTGCTAGACCGCATAGCCCAAATGGCAACTGCCGATGCTGAAGCTGGTAACATTTCCGCATCCAATCGTCATGCCTCTCTATGGCGTGAGACATCGGATGAAATTGCGCAAACAGAGGCATTCAATTTAGATAAAAAGCAATTCGTTATTAATCTGCTTTTCAAGCTCCACAAGGTGCTTCACCCATAAGTTTGCACATGCTTTTTTCGTGACAATCCAGCCAAGTGCCGTTATGTCAGTATCAAAAGAAAACATTATTTGAAAACGAGCTTACAATGCGTGAGAAATTCTACATAACAACGCCAATTTTCTATCCAAACGGCAATCCTCATATCGGGCATGCTTACAATGCGATAGCAACTGACGCTATGGCGCGTTTTCAACGAGCCGATGATAAAGATGTTTTCTTTCTCTCTGGAACTGATGAGCATGGATTGAAGATGCAGCAAACGGCAGAGAAGGAGGGTATTACTCCGCAAGAGCTCGCCGATCGCAATAGCGCTGTATTCCAAAAGATGCTTGCGACATTGAACTGCTCCAATGACGACTTCATCAGGACCACCGAGCCACGTCATTTTGCAGCTTGTCAGGCCCTATGGCAGTTAATGGAAGCCAATGGCGACATTTATCTCGACCGTTACGCAGGTTGGTATTCCATCAGGCAGGAAGCTTATTACGATGAGAGCGACACAGAGGTTGGCGAAGATGGTATCCGTCGTGAAAAAGAGGTAGGCTCCCCCGTTGAATGGAATGAAGAAGAAAGCTATTTCTTTCGCCTCTCCCGTTATGAAAAACCTCTTCTTGATTATTTCGAGCAACATCCAGATTTTATCGGCCCAAATGAACGTCGAAATGAAATCATAAGCTTTGTAAAGTCCGGCCTTAAAGATCTTTCGATTTCGCGTACGACTTTCAATTGGGGTATTCCGGTGCCTGGCAATCCAAAACATGTTATGTATGTTTGGGTTGACGCTTTGACAAACTATCTTACAGCCGTTGGGTTCCCGGACAAAACCGCAGCAAAAAAAGACTTTTGGCCAGCAAATGCACATATAATCGGAAAAGATATCATCCGGTTCCATGCCATTTATTGGCCAGCCTTCCTGTTATCTGCCGGCATCCCACTTCCTAAACGCGTTTTTGCCCATGGTTTTTTGCTGAACCGCGGAGAAAAAATGTCGAAATCCGTTGGTAATGTTGTTGATCCTTTTACAATGGTCGAACATTATGGCTTGGATCAGGTACGTTACTTCTTCCTGCGCGAGGTTTCTTTCGGTCAAGATGGCAGTTATAGCCATGATGCTATCGTCAATAGAACCAATGCTGATCTTGCCAATGATCTGGGAAACCTAGCTCAACGATCACTATCAATGATCGCCAAAAATTGCAGTGGTATTGTTCCAACGCCTAAGGCGTTTCTGCCCCAAGATGAAGCTTTATTAAAGCAATGCGCCTCGGCTTTGGAAACCGCTCGCCAAGCTATGGATAAGCAATCTCCGCATCTTGCTCTTGCCGCTATATTTGCCGTTGTTGCGGAAGCAAACAGGTATTTTGCCGGTGAAGAGCCATGGGCTTTACGCAAGACTGACACCGAACGATTTGATACTGTTCTATATGTTACAGTTGAAGTGCTGAGGCGCGTTGCAATCATGGTTTGTCCGTTCATTCCTCAATCCGCGGGCAAGCTCTTGGATATTCTGGCCGTGGGGCAGGGTGAGCGCAGCTTGCGCTACGTGACCGACGGCGAAATGCAAATCGGAGCGACCCTACCGCAACCTGAACCGATCTTTCCGCGCTATCTCGCGAAAGATGAAGATAATTGACCATGTTAATTGATACTCATTGCCACTTGGATTTCGACGTCTTTGCCGATAGGCTGGATGAAGTTATCCAGCGCGCAATTGCCGCCGGCGTGGGGCGCATGGTAACTATTTCTACCCATGTACGAAAATTGGATCGTCTCTTAGCAATAGCCCAAAGCTACGAAAACGTGTTCTGTTCAGTCGGTACACATCCCAATAGCGCTCATGAAGAACCTGATATAACCGCAAATGAGCTATTGGAACTCGCGAAACATCCCAAGATAGTTGCAATAGGCGAGGTGGGACTGGACTATCACTATGACTATGCCACTCCCGAGGAACAAAAAACTAGTTTCCTTCAGCACATAATAGCAGCGCGAGAAAGCCAGTTGCCACTTGTCATCCATGCGCGCAATGCCGATGAAGATATGCAAGCAATTTTAATTGAAGAGACAAAAAAAGGCGCTTTCCCATTCATCCTTCATTGCTATTCTTCCGGGATGGAGCTTGCTCGTACCGGAATCGATCTTGGCGGATATATCTCTTTTTCGGGCATATTAACGTTCAAAAGTGCATCTGAAATTCGGGCGATCGCAATGGTAGTTCCACATGACCGACTTCTTGTTGAAACGGATGCGCCCTTTCTGGCACCTGTACCTTTTCGGGGTGAAACCAACGAACCATCATTTGTCACAAACACTGCTGCGGTCCTTGCTCAAACAATCGGTATTGATCGCGAAATGTTGGCATCAATAACCACCGAAAATGCATTTCGGCTTTTCTCCAAAATGTCATAGGAGTGGGCTGATGATGGATCACTATAAGTTTACGATACTCGGATGTGGCTCGTCACCGGGTGTCCCACGCCCTAATGGTGATTGGGGAGACTGCGATCCGAGTAACGCTAAAAATAGACGGTTCCGGACATCTCTACTTGTAGAAAGAATTTCTGTTTCCGGTAGCAAAACGACTATTGTGATAGACACTGGGCCTGATTTTCGTTCTCAGATGATCAGAGCCAACGTTCAATTGTTGGATGGTGTAGTTTACACACACGCGCACGCTGACCATATTCATGGCATTGATGACTTGCGCAGCTATGTCATTGGGCAAAAACGCCTTATGGATATCTATGCAGATCACGCAACGTTTGCACGGCTCGAAGAGGCATTTGGTTATTGCTTCAAAACACCGGAAGGCTCTAGTTATCCACCTATATTGCAACACCACACGATTTCGCCAAATGACGAGTTTTTCATTGAGGGGAAGGGCGGAAGGGTCTCAATGCTTCCTCTCTTGCAGATACATGGCGATATCCATTCTTTGGGATTTCGTATTGGAAACGTTGCCTATTGTACAGATGTCAGTGATTTCCCAGCATTCACACCGCCGTTGTTACAAGACCTTGATGTATTGATAATAGGGGCACTGCAGTATCGACCGCATCCAAGTCATTTCTCGCTCGATCAAGCATTAGAATGGGTGGAACGCTTGCGACCTAAAAGGGCTATTCTCACACACATGCACGTTCCACTCGATTATGATGCGGTTATGGCTTATACACCAGACCATGTGGAACCCGCCTTCCAGGGTATGCAATTCGATGTTCATATCTCTTAAATAAGCGCCATTTGGAAAATCTTTTTTGTTCAGATTTTGAATTGATTGATGCACGAGTGGTGCAAGTTAGCAAGAATAATAAAAACGTTTATACAGCTCGTGAACGGCTTCGAGCGTTGTATTCCGATAGAGTATATGATCGTCGCTTTAGATAGATTCGTAAGATCGAAGAATATTTTTGCCTTATTATCGGGGAAGCAGCAATAGCCATAAATACCTGCAGCGACGGGAAGGGTGTTTATGCTCTATTTTTAAAACACGATACCACAAAGTGCAAATTGATATCCCTGTCTCAGGAGATCAAGCTCCTTAGGGCAGGAGCTTCATTTTTCTTCTATTGTGGATAATCTTTGCCATTATGCGTTTCGATTCCGAATGTCCAATTTCCTCCCATCGGTTGTGGCGTTATATTTGTCCATCCGCCACGCGTGACGCCTAAATTTGCTGATGATGAGCGAATTTTTCCGACGTCAGCAGCTGTAACCACTGTACTTGCAACATTTCCCCACCCAGTACGAATGAAATTGACGACGTTAGCAACGTCCTCATTTGTTAGGTTAGAAAAATTAGGCATAGCCACCGCAGATGGAGTCCATCTAGAGGGAGGCAAGACCGCACCGTTCAGAACAACGTTGATACTTGACGTTGGATTTTTAGCATTCACAACTGGATTGTTCCGTAAAGCAGGGAAGATGCGCGCGATACCTTCGCCACTGTTAAGATGGCATATAGAGCATTGTTCAGCATAGATCTTCGCCCCATTGCTCAAGTTGTTTATGTCCCCAGCTAGCATACGGTTTGTCTTTGTTTCTGCTTTAAATTGCGCTTGTTGCAACGGTACATCAGGAAGACTTTTTAGATAGAGCGCCACTGCACGCAGATCGTCTTCTGTCATATATTGCGTACTCCAGGCTACTACATCCGCCATGCCCCCCAGAACGGCTGAGTGATCTGAACGTCCAGTTTTAAGCAACATTGCTATTTCATCTGCATTCGCAGCCCCGAGACCGTAAGTGGGATCATTGCGTAAACTAATGGGTGTCCAATTATCAATGACGCTGCCACCGGAAAGAAATTCGCTATCCTTTCCTTCGTATCCTTGTTCCTGTAAGCCAATGCCGCGTGGTGTATGACATGCGCCGCAATGTCCAGGACCTGTAACGATGTACTCACCGCGCGCAAGCAAGGGCTCTACTCCAGCCGGCGCTCTATAAGGAACAACGCGCGGTGAAAAAGCCATCCTCCATATCGTAACCGGCCAACGGATAGAAAGGGGCCAAACAATATCAGCACGTTTGTTTGCGTTTTCTACTGCCGGAACTTTTAGCATAAAAAACGCATAAAGTGCCCTTACATCCTCGTCCGTCATCCGCGAGAATGACGGGTAGGGCATAGCAGGATAAAGCGTGTCGCCACCTGGTCGAACACCAAAGCGTACGGCCTTATCAAAATCTGCAAGAGTAAAACTACCAATACCCGTTTTTTTATCAGGTGTAATATTTGTGGAATACATGACTCCAACCGGGCTACTGATACCCAATCCACCAGCGTAATAAGCACCACCTATTGACGTGTGACAAGCAGCACAATCGCTCACTCTAGCAAGATATTCACCCTGTTCTATCAACGATGGATCGGGTGTTAGAACTTCATGAAATCGACTTTCCACATGCGCGAGAAATGTTAAGCTTGTAAAACCGAAAATACCCACAACAATGATAATCGAAACTAAAATAGCTAGTTTTCTTTGCATGGCCATTAGTCCTGTTTAGGGCTTGGTTGACGGTTGATAACCTCTTTTTCGTAAGTGTGGTTGGCTTCATCAATGATGTAATTACGGATGGCTTCAATTTGATCTGGCGTCATGTCATCGCCAAAATCAACCATCCCGTAAGCTCTCAACGCCCCCTTGCCAACAACATTGTAAAAACCATCTTCAGTACGGATGGCTCCCGACCAACGAAGATCAGGCAAAACGCCACCTGAGACGACGCTGCCACCATGGCATGAGGAACAAAAAGTTGTATATTTTACATAACCCTCGGTTACCGCTTCTTTTTTATACTCGACAGGTGGCTTGACGGGTTCGAACCCACTTCCATGAACAGGCGGTAATGATGCTTTGCCATCCAGAGAAAATACAAGCAAACGCGAACGGTTAACTTGAGGCTTATTGTTGCTTTTACCTGCAAAACTCGCGCCATTACCCAACGGAAAGGCACCACCCCAACCTGCCATTAAGGCTACATATTGCTTGCCTTCGACTTCATAGGTCATCGGTGGCGCAATCACGCCAGTCTGTGTGTTAAACTCGAATAAATCCTTTCCGTCCTTTACATCGTAAGCATGGAACCCGCCATTTGCGAGTCCTTGAAATAAAAGTCCACCAGCCGTGGCAAGCAACCCGCCATTCCAAGGACCATGATGATCAACACGAAAAGCCTCCTGCTGTTTTATTGGATCCCACGCAATAATCCAGCCATCCGTAGGTGGCATATCGTGAGCAGCAGGTTTATCCGTGCTGGTAGGCGAATTTCGCGGGTCTGCCTTCACAAGCCCCATATTCATGGTTTTGTCATTGTGGGTGAAAGTCTTCGCCGGATCGTAGTAACCCGGTATCTGCTGAGCGGGAATATAGACCAGATTGGTTTGAGGGCTATAAGCCATTGGTGCCCAATTATGGGCGCCTAAAGGCCCGGGAACAACCACTTCCGCTTTACCACTTAAAGCATAAAGTGCGTCTCTATTAAAATTTGGCCTTCCGGTGATCGGATCTAGTCCACTGGCCCAAGTGACAGGTACAAAGTTTTTACCAGAAATAAATTCGCCTGTCTTTGCATCAAGAATATAGAAAAAACCGTTTTTGGGGGCGTGTACAATGACATGGCGTTTTTGTCCATTGATCATCAGATCCAACGTCATGATCTGCTGGACAGACGTGTAATCCCACTGATCCATTGGCGTTTCTTGGAAGTGCCAAACATATTCACCGGTCTCCGGCCTAATCGCTACAATACTGCCTAAGAAAAGATTATCGCCAAAATTGTTGGACCTCAAAGCGTAATTCCAAGGTGAACCGTTGCCGACACCTATATAAACGAGGTCGGTCACCGGATCATACACAATTGAATCCCATACAGTCCCACCACCGCCTTGGCGTATCCATGCACCTGTTTTCGACCACGTTGAATATGCTTTATTCATAAGAACATTATCGGAGGGGGCGTGATCTGGCTCGTTCTTGGCATTTGGAACCGTGAAAAAACGCCAAGCAAGCTTTCCGCTATCGATATGATAAGCTGAAACAAAGCCCCGAGCGCCAAACTCAGCCCCACCATTACCAATGAGCACCAATCCCTTAACAACACGGGGTGCACCTGTCATTGTATAAGCACGCTGCTCACCTAAAGCGGCATCTTGCGGTATTGTATCTACAGACCAAAGGACTTTTCCAGAAGTTGCGTCCAGTGCAATCAATCGGCCATCGAAAGCCGGTACAAAAATTTTTCCGTGATCATAGGCGAGACCACGATTAACGGTATCACAACATCCAAGAACACCGATTCTTCCAGGCACCTGAGGATCATAGCGCCATAGAATTTTTCCACTAACAGCATCAAGCGCTATAACCTTGCTCCATGCAGTAATGACATACATTACTCCATCAACGACCAACGGGGTCCCTTCTTGTCCACGGTTGGTATCGAGATCAATATACCAATCCAGTTTCAGGCCGCCGACATTTTTTCTGTTGATTTTATTGAGAGGGCTGTATCTTTGTTCGGAATAAGTTCTGCCATAACTCAACCAGTTTTGCGGTTGTTTATCAGCTTTCAAAACAATCGATTGCGTGTTTCCTAAATTGTCAATTGTTTGCGCCGTCGCAGAATTCGAACAAAGAATAACTGTTGCTATAACTGCGAAATAATTTCTCAAAATACGTCTTGAAGACGCGCTATTCGTACACCCTTTGTTAATTTTCATCGTATTAGCCCCCCTTATATTGTCTCTTTTTATCGCCTAAAGTCCGACCAAAAAAATGAATAAAAAAGGATATGATCTTTTTCGATTCAATAGTATCTGTTGCTTCCTTTGATCGCTATTGAAAGAAGGTTAACACGTTTTGTGTATATTGCGATCGAATAACTCCTTAGCGTATTTCAAATATATGTGTTCATTCTTGCTTCGGATTTATAGTTTTTTTGTTGATCCGCGCCAATTTCAATTTAATAAAGAATATTCGCGGGTTAGCGCTAAGTTATCAATTTAAAGAAAAATAAATTTTTGGGTAATTTACCTTCATCGAAGGTTCTAAAGGGCAGGGTAATAATTGATACCTTTTAATTCCCAACGATCCTAGCAGCACGTACGCCATGATTATTTATGCAACCAAAACGCTTTAACGTCATACAGCTTCGCAAATAGGTGTTGAACCATTTTGATTTAGGTGTCTTTATCTCACCCAGCCTTATCGTATGAGGATTTTTGGTACATCATCAACTAAACACAACCGCGTTGCGATTGTTCTATGCATACCAAAGATGTCAATGCCGGTTAAGAATGCGACATCCTTAGCCAAATAGAAATTCGACAGTCCTACCCACTTGGCGCATACGGTAAGCTCCCGAACAGGCTGGCTGGTCAGGCTTGCACGGCCTGATTCGGGAGCGTTTCCAGATGTAACCCCTGACTTTAGCTTTGACAGCTGTGGAAAAAGCAGAAACAATAATTCATAATGGAAAAACGTTGTATTCTATAAACTAATATGCAGGTAACGTGACATGTTTAGATACTAAGAGTTTTGCCATGCCTGTTGAAGGTTTTCCCCATTACTCTTTGGATATTGATACTGTTATTCCCGTTTCTGTTGTCAGAGGGATATCTTTCGGACAATGTTCTACTGCTCTCCATCTTTTCTGAAACGCTTTTGCCAGAAAATTGCGTTTCACTCTCGGAACGGAAAAAAGACCCTGCAATTTCTTGAGCGTTGTATAGATCCAAAACAAACAGTATGTGCGATTGCTTCAAACGGGCATCTTGCTGGTTTTGCGGCCATTAAAAGTAATCAGTCTGGGTTTATTAATCCTACACTTGCAACTTTTCTCAATGAATACGGTATTTTTGCAGGTTTTGTTCGCGCATTAATAATGAAACAGCTAAATTATAAGCCTGCCGTTAATGAGTTAATGGTAGAAAGTATATGTGTAAATGAGTCTTATCGGGGGGTGGGCAAGCCCTTCTTGCGCATCTTAAACATTTAGCTGGTCATCAGGATAAAAACCTTACTCTGGACGTTATCGCAGAGAACAACGGTGCAAGAAGACTTTATGAACGTACTGGCTTTTATGAAGTTGGGCAAAAAAATTGTTTTTTTCTGCCCCTCTATTTGGTTTTCGGCACATAATAAGGATGCAATTCAGTCCACACAGTCTTGGTTCAGGACCCATGATGAGATAGTTTCCAGTGCCCCATGTGAATATGAGTATTTTCCAAGTAGGAGAAACAATCCTTGTTTCCATAAAGGCCATTGAGAAGTAAGTTGATAATCAAACCATTCGCTTCGTAAAAGCCCGTGAGTTGCCCCTGGCAATTTCCTGATACAGCGAGGAGTGCTTGCGGGTAGTTTTTTTGCCCAGACCGCAGCTGTTTCATCAGCGTCTACATTCCGGTCATCTTTGCCCATCAGAATTAACACCGGAGTATATGTGCCAGAAATATCTTTTGTCGCATCAGCCAAAGAATTCCTGCTTTCGAAGTCTTGGCGTGTACATTTGGAGGTACAGGGAATAACAGCTGTTTCTGCTGTAAACTGGCTGTCAAAAACCGCTGCTTCATGTTTTTCAGCATCCTGAATATGATTAAGCGAGTGACCTTCGATTTTAAGTCGTTGTCCTGTATAGTATATACTCTGATCTCGCCAGTTTATCGCGGCACCAATCAGTACAAAAAATTCAGTTGTTGACAGTTGGCTTGCCTGCGGCACAACCCAACCAGCCTGCGAGAAGCCAAGATAACCTCCGCGACTTTTTTTCAGCTCTGGCTGTTCTCTCATTTTTTTTAACGCCAAAACCGCTTCCTCTGCGCGATCTGGCATTGTCTGTGCAAGCCAATTGCCTGTACTTTCACCTACTCCAGGTTTATCCCATGAAAAAACAGCAATTCCCTGTGAGACAAGGAACTTAACCAATGGAATATACCCATCTTCTGACCAGCGGTCTTGAGGTCCATCTCCATGAACTAAAAGCACAAATGGAGGAGAATCTTTACCGTGAGGAAGGATCAACGTTCCCACCAGAGTATCGTTATTATGCTTAAAAGACACATTCCGTTGCTGCCCGTAACCCGAAATATCAAAATCAGAAAATCGGGCGAGTAAGCAAATGATAAGAACGGCAATCATAGTTGAAAATGACACAATATATTTAATCATCTAAAATTCTTTGTATTTTATAAAAGTTAAATACTGATTTTGGGAATTAAAATTATAAAACACAAAAAATATTGCCTTTAAAATCTATTCTCAATCTGTATAAATAATGCAAAATTCCGGCTGATAGGTTATTTAAATGAGGCTGACATAGATAGATAGTCGCTCACTGATTTAAATGGCCTTGATCCATTTGCGTATACGTTTAACTGCATTGCTATAGGGTGAAGATGTATTGAACTGAATCATTCTTCCCATGGTCCATTTTCCGTACCACTTCTGCTCATAAAGCTCGACATTATTACGTTTTTTGATTTCTTCAACGATTTTTTCTTTTGCTGCCTTAAGCTGACTTTTTAATTGGACAAACGGTACATACTTATAATCGGCATAGAATTTTTGAGCCAGTTTCCCTAGTTCATTCCACTTATATCCAGTTTCAGGAAAATCCGTATATTTGTCATTGGCATCATTATCAAGCCACTTTAAAACTAGCTCATTCCATCCTAGGAGATAGGCAACAAGATCAGAAACCGTTATCTTTGTATCTTTCGCGTGTCCATCCAAGTCTGGCAGATCAGTGAGACCAGACGGCAATTTTTCCAATTCAGAATAAAGCTTATCAAAATTAGTACTGATGGCTTGTAGCAACTCATCCTTGTTTTGCGGTGTAGCCATGTCGTTAAGCTCCTTAAAATCGTTATAATGATGGATCATGTTTAAGCATTAAAATCAATACAGCCCGCATAACTCACCTCAATATCCGTGGTTTAGACACTTTTCATGTTAGTTTGTTTTTTCTTGTATCCATTGCCTTTGCTACCATCAGGTATAGCAAACATATGATTTTGTTGTCCCGTTCGCCGTGGTGCGTTTTTACTACGGCTCATTTACCTTTGGTCCTGGATTTCAGCAATGTAATCCAATGCTGCGCCTAATCGCTTGTTTTCAACCATCTCTGCTCTGTTGACAGAACGCAACTTATCAAAAGTGCGATAGGGTAGGGATATTGCTTCATACTCGATTTCCAATCGGTAATCCGGGTAGTCACACACAAGAACTTTTTGTCCTGCCAGCCGCTTAGAGGTCACTGTAGGTTCAAGAATGAACATAACCTTGTCATATCTAAGCGTCAGCGTATGGGGCAGCCGCCTTACTTCTTTATTACACATGGCATTATCGAGATTATCATAATCTCGTTAAAGGCCGGTGCATGTTTTTAGATAAACGTGCTTCTTTACAAAAACGTATATTAAAATCGTGATTAAATCCAAGAACAAACGCATTTGCTGCCTTTATAGTATTGACATTACGTAGTCTCAACTCTTTGACTAGGGGGGCTTGTAACGTCCTGTTCGCGCGTTCTACACCGCCCTTCGCCTAGGGTGTATTAGCGCAAATAATATCGATATTGAGCTCATGTAAAGCCCGACCAAATTGAGTGAATCCGCTCGTTCTATCTTTCACGGAAGCATGTGTTGCCCGAAAAACTCCGTGTTTGTCACTATAGAAGGCGAGGGGTTTCCCCCACCTTTCAATATAAGCTTTTGTGGCATGAAAATATTCGAATTTATTTTCTGATTCAGCGAAGCGTAGATGCATTAGCCTTCCCGTTGCGTCGTCAATAGAAACCAGTAGGGCACACATTTAGGGCCGCGATCTTCGAACCACCAGTGATGCGAGCCGTCAATCTGGATAAGTTCGCCAAAGCAATCTCTTCGCATTCGAGGTGGATGAATTCGTTTTTACGTTCTTTACGCGTCAACCATAATCCTGCTTCGGCCATCCACTTGCTTAAAGTCTCTCTGCCAATAGATATCTGGTGGTGTTCTATAAGCTTATCACGGGCCAATGTCGGCCCCAAATGAAGCTCATATCATTTTAACAATCTTTGTAATTGTGAACGACTGATATTTAAAAGATTGGCGACAGCCACAACACTGAAACGTTTTTCTTCAATCTTCTGGAAATCTCTACAGTGAAGCATTACTACATGGCGCTTATAAAAAAAATCGCATAAGATATATTATGGAACTTTTTTGTGTATCTATTAATGGCGAAAGTCTATTAGTTCGCTTTTCTCGTTATGAATAATTGTCCCGTTACGGGTTCGCCTTGCTCCATACGGACAACGATATCGGTGATGGCAACAATATCAAAGCTATTTGCAGATAAGCAGTGCCGTATGTAGCGTTCTTGATGAGCAAAACGCTGATGCGCACCAACTTTGTAATCCAGCCCATTGAAACTCTCTAAGGAAAGACTTTCCGTCGAAAAACAAAATAAACCGCCGTACTCAGTGCATCGGCTGACATGTTCGAAAAATGTTTCAATTTCACCCATGTATGGCAATACGTCTGTTGCTACAATTAAATCCCATGTTTCCTTGGCTCGAGAGACGAAGTCCACGGCATCTCCTACAAACAATTGCGTATAATCACCTTTTTCATAGGCAATCTCAATCATGTTTTCGGAGAGATCAACGCCGGTCTTTTCACCCGCCAGATCGTCTAGAGCATCGGCGGAAAGACCGGTCCCACATCCTAAGTCAAGCATTTTGATAAAAAGTCTATCGGGCGCAGCAGCTTGTAATGCCTCACGAAGCTGCAAGGGAACATCATACTCCAATTGATCTACAAGAATGTAATCAAACATTTCTGCGGTTTGATCAAATAACGTGGATATGTATGCGCGTGGCGCGTTTCGTGGCACATCGCCACGTCCCATTGACGCCAATCTAATACGAATGCCGCCATGGTCCTCGGGATCAATGGTCAATGCCTTTTTATAACTGGCTTCAGCGCCATCAAAATCGCCGCTTTTTTCTAATTTTAAGCCAAGATTATACAGTGTTTCCAGATCGTCTTTAATCATGAATACCACGTTTCTTACGAGATTCGGCTATATGTCGCGCGATAATTGTACAGGCCATAAGCTGAATTTGATGAAATAACATGAGAGGAAGCACAACAGCACCGATTTTCCCCCCTGCTCCAGCGAAGATTGCGTTGGCCATTGGCGCACCGCTTGCAAGACTCTTCTTTGAACCGCAGAATGTTATTGTGATGCGATCTTCTTCCTTGAAACCCATGAGTTTCGAACCATACCACGTTATGATCAACACGATAACAAGCAAAACCACGTCGATCACAATCATGACCAATAGATCATGCCAGCTCGTCGTACTCCACAATCTATCGGTCATTGCTTCACTAAAAGCGAGATATACCACCATGATGATGGACCCACGATCGACGATGGATGTCAGCCCCTTATGGCTACGTATAAAATCACCAATCCAACGCTGGCATATCTGACCAAAAACAAAGGGAACAAGAAGCTGCAACAGGATACTTTCGAGCGCGGTCGTTGATATCCCGCCACTGCCACTGCTAGTTGTAAAGAGGATGCCAACAAGTAAAGGCGTCAAAAACATGCCAAATATATTGGAAGCGGAAGCAGACACGATGGCCGCCGGCACATTTCCACCCGCGATCGACGTAAAAGCTATTGACGATTGGACTGTAGACGGCAACACACATAGATAGATGATGCCGGCATAGAAGGTGGATTCCTTCAATCCTGGAACGAGCCAACCCGCAGCGAGTCCGAGAAGTGGAAAAAGGACAAAAGTGCATGCCAGGACAGTGAGATGCAACCGCCAATGAATTATGCCAGCAACGACCGCTTGCCGAGACAGCTTAGCACCGTGCAGAAAAAACAATAAGCCAACAAATATCTTCGTTAATAAAGAAAACCACTCGGCAGGTACACCCGAAATCGGTGCAACGCTTGCGATCAATATGGCCAAAATTAACGCGCTAAGAAATTTGTCAGGTAAAAATTTCATATTGTGTTTCCCTGAAGAGCATAATGCGGTCAAATATTTTTAGACGATATAGCCGGACTGTGCGATAATATCTACGCTGAAAAGCAACAAAGACTATGAGATTGGCAACAGGCCTCGTTTAAAACGCATGGCGTTTTCGCGATAACGAAAAGCCGAAGCAGCGATTCCGGCAATTTCATCATCATTCAATTCGCGAACAAGACGTGCTGGACTGCCTAAAACAAGAGAATTAGGTGGAAATATTTTTCCTTGAGTTACAATCGTCCCTGCCCCAACAATAGATCCCGTTCCAATTTCTACATGGTTCATAATGATTGCGCCCATTCCAATGAGGCAACGATCAGCGATGACACAACCATGTATAATCGCCCGGTGTCCTATTGTGCAATCGCGTCCGACACTGACATTAATCCCCTCATCTGTATGGATAACCGCGAGATCCTGAATATTAGAACCTTCCCCGATAACTATCATTTCATTGTCACCGCGCAAGATCGCGCCAAACCAGACACTGCTATATCGGGCAAGTGTAACCCGACCGATGATATCGGCGCTATCCGCAACCCATGAAGTCGCTGAATCTTCAATAACCGGTTCTATTCCGTTCAATGCGTAAATAGACATTGTCCCCAAACCAATGAATTAATGACAATAGATCAACGTGATGCGGCAAGCAGTTTTTCCAATCTGCGATGGGCTTCAGCACTCAACCTAGCATTCACCAGAACACAGCCATCTTCTCGCGAAGTTTGTTCAACCTGCCCTGCATTGGTATATAGCCAATCGAGTAAAGATAGTTGATCTGGCTGCAAAACGAGTTCTATGTTAAGCATCTCTCCAGATACATTTCTTTCGATCAGTGACAGAAGTGCATCAATGCCCTGCCCCGTGAGCGCGGAGACCGTCAACGCTTGGTTTATCGAAGTGCGGGCGGTATCTTCTAGAGCCATAAACGTCATACTATCGAGCAGATCAACCTTGTTCCAGACCTCAACAATGTGCTTGGGATCATCAACATCGACATCCAGGCTGGACAAGATGTCCAAGACATCCTGTGCGTGCGCACGATGGTCTGGATCAGACATATCTCGAACGTGCAAAATCAGATCCGCCTCAATTACTTCCTCCAATGTTGCTCTGAAAGCAGCGATGAGATGCGTCGGAAGATTAGAAATAAAGCCAACGGTATCGGAAAGGATAACAGTTTGGCCATGCGGCAAAGTTATTCGCCTCAAAGTAGGATCAAGCGTGGCAAAAAGCATATCTTTGGCTAAAACGTCTGCACCTGTCAATCGGTTGAATAACGTTGACTTTCCAGCATTGGTATAACCAACTAATGCAATAACAGGGTGTGGTGTTTTTTTTCGCTTTGCACGATGCAGAGCACGCGTCTTCACCACGGTTTCCAATTCACGCCTGATGCGAACGATCTTATCTTGCAACAGTCGCCTGTCCGCTTCTATCTGTGTCTCACCGGGGCCACCGAGAAACCCGCCACCGCCACGTTGGCGCTCCAAGTGTGTCCAGCTACGAACAAGTCGCCCCTTCTGGTAATTAAGGTGCGCCAACTCAACCTGCAGCACACCTTCTTTCGTTCGGGCGCGATCGCCGAAGATTTCAAGAATAAGCGCGGTTCTGTCTATGACTTTACAATTCCAAGCTTTTTCCAGATTCCGTTGCTGCACGGGGGAAAGCGACTGGTCTACAACTGCAAGCTCGACGTCTTTGTCTGATATAATGTCTGCAAGCTCATTAACTCGGCCAAGCCCAAGCAAAGTTGCGGGGCGAGGAGCCGCAACATTGACAGACTGACAGTCGACAATATCAAGACGTATTGCACGAGCAAGTCCCGCTGCTTCCTCAATACGAGATTGGATTGAGCGTTCATGCTGGCGTTTTTCAGCATCTTTTTCATACAGAACCGGCACAATAACGATAGCACGCGTTGCTACAGTTTCGCGTGATATCAGTTTTCCCGCTCTATCGTTATCATCCATCATAATGAATTAACGTGCTTGTAAACATAAAGCTTCACGAAGCACGAAACAAAACGCCTACTCAGCTTCTTCACCTTCAAACATTTGCACGGGCTGGCTTGGCATAATCGTTGAGATTGCATGCTTATAAACCAGTTGTGAATGTCCATCACGACGAAGCAAAACGCAAAAATTGTCAAATGATGTGACAATACCCGTCAATTTAACGCCATTCACCAAAAAAATTGTCAGAGAGATTTTCTGTTTCCGAACTGCATTCAAAAATAGATCTTGGAGGTGCTGCGATCGTTCAGCCATTGTTTTTATACCTTTGTTGCGAACCGCATGAATAATAATCAACGCATATCGAACGAAAAAACATCAAATGTCAACGTGAAACTGTATTCTTATTACGGCGTTCGAGCGCCTTATTTTCGGCGATGCACCGGCTTTTCGGCAATCATCATTGTGAGCGGCAAAGACGGACGCCAAACCTGAAACCTTCCTAATCCCGACGCTTCAGATAAACTGATGGAGATCATTCTGGCATTAAGACGCTTCGAATATGTTTGCAGCAGAGCCGCTGTCTCAAGCGTGACCGCATTTGCAACAAGCCGACCACCGTCTTTCAGACAGTTCCAACACATATCAAACAACTGAGGATGGGTTAGCCCTCCACCGATAAAGATCGCATCGGGACGCTCTAATCCCTCAAATATAAAAGGCGCTTCACCTTCTAGAACTTTTAAGTTTGGAACACCCAATTGATTTGCGTTGAAGCGGATATTTTCTTGGCGTTTGACATCTTTTTCGATCGCAAAAGCCATTGAGTTTGCGGCGCTGCGCATCCATTCAATCGATATAGAACCACATCCAGCGCCGATATCCCATAACAATTCGTTTTTTCGCGGTGCCAAATGAGCCATCGTAAGCGCGCGGATATTCTGTTTAGTCAATTGTCCATCGTGCCTGAACGCCCGATCGGGGAGCCCACAAAATGAAGAATATTCAGCCGCATCATTCGATGAAATACATTGCACGGCTACTATATTCAGGTCTGTACAGTCGGTGAGATTGAACTGTTCGGCGGTCGCTTGTCGAATTCTTTCTCTTTCGCCGCCGATATGCTCTAAAACGATAACTTTGCTTTCTCCAAAACCACGATCAGTCAATATTTTGGATAACGCCATTGGACTTTGGGCATTTTCAGACAAAATGAGCATATGAACGTCGTCTTGCAGATGACGATTGACGACGCCCAACGGTCGTCCATGCACTGAAAGACAAATGGTATCCTGGAGTGCCCAACCAAGACGTGCAGCGGCCAGTGAAAACGAAGATGGGCTTGGCAATATTACCAATTCTTCAATTGATAAACGTTTGACCAACGTGGCACCTACCCCAAAAAACATTGGATCACCGCTTGCCAATACGACCACGTTTTCCGATCTTAAGCGCAATAGATCGTCAATAGCGCGTTCAAAAGGTGTTGCCCAATTCCAAAGCTCAGCCTCCAAACTTTGCGGCAAAAAGCTCAGGTGACGCTTGCCGCCGAAGATGTAGCTAGCCTCCCGCACTATCTTTTGTTGATGTATCGAAAGGCCTTCCCAGCCATCTTCGCCGATACCAATGATCGTTAGCCAATGTTTTTTGTTCATATTCGTTGCTTGGCAACCCATTTCTACTTATTATCTTTTATTAGATTCTGGCGCGCTCAAGAGCAAGTGGAAATGAAACCTCCAACATCCTTACCCACGAAGGCTACAGTCTTTCAATTGGTCGACAACGACAGACGCTGGGCTTGCCCTGGTTTTTTCCGTATGCCCGAAGCAAATGACGGTGGCATTTGCCGTATAAAACTTTCGCTTGGTCAATTAAATACGGCACAAATATTAGGAATTGCCGATGCTGCTGATGCATTTTCTAATGGCTATATTGAGTTGACAAGCCGCGGCAACATTCAACTCCGAGCGGTGCATGAAAGCAATAAACCAAAGCTCATTGAAAAATTGCTTGCATTGGGGCTTGGACCATTAACACCAAAGGGTGATGACATTCGTAATGTCATGGTTGCTCCAACTGCCGGAATAGACACTTCCATGCTATGCGACACGAGACGCATAGGAAAAGAACTTCTCTACAAATTACAAACACGGGAAACATATGCTGAATTATCACCAAAATTCTCGTTCTTGATTAATAGCGGGGAAAGCACCGCCGTTCACGATCACGTGGCGGACATCTGGGTAGAATATATCAACGACGGGAAAAGATGTAATTTCGGTTTCGCTTCCCGTCCTTTTCAGCACCCAGAAAATTGTAGTGCTTTAGGGAATATTTCGGCAGATTCCGTTATTCCATTTATTGAAACATGCCTTTTAGCTTTCATCGACATTCAAAAAAAACATCCTACGATCACACGCATGAAGCACCTTATCGCGGCGAACAGATTGGGAGAGTTTCTATCCGCCGTCATTGATCAATGTGGTTTTGATGCGGCAGGAAAATCTTACCTGGAAACATCTCGTCAACAAGCGCTCATTGGTATTTTCCCGCAGATCCAAAGCGGATTTCATTATGTAGGAGCACGCCCTGCTCTTGGCCGAGTTTCTGCTGGTCAAATGCATGAATTGGCTGATCTTTCAGATCAGCGCGAAATCAAGACACCTATTCGCATTACACATCATCAAGGAATTATTATACCCGATTGCAGCCGCGGAGAGGCAGAAAGCATTCAAACGCTTCTAACAAGGGCGGGATTTACTACACATTGTGAAAGCGCAGCCAGTAAAGTTTATTGCTGCGCGGGCGGTCCCATTTGCCGATCAGGACTCTCTAATGTCCAAAGGGATGGGCGCCAACTGATTGAGCTTTTAGATTTTCCCTGTGTTGAACCAATACATTTAACCGCTTGCGCCAAATCGTGCGTGGCAACGGTTCCGTTTGCTTTCACAGCTTTAGCAACACAAGACGGTGTTTATAGCTTATACAAAGCAAGCGAATCTGCGGAACATACATTTGGCATTCGTTTAGCTGATGGTATGGGTATTGCTGAAATAGCGCGATATATGAACACAGAAAATCAAAAGGCATAATTCAACATGTTCGACTATATTAAAGATGGACAGGAGATTTATCGTCAGTCATTTGCTACGATCCGTAGCGAAGCGAACTTGAAGCGATTTTCACCAGATATTGAGAAGTTAGCGGTTAGAGTTATCCATGCTTGCGGTATGGTCGACATTGTCGAAGACATTGCCTTTTCAAAAGGTGCGGGTCTAGTAGGAAAAAATGCCCTTATCGAAGGTGGAGCTATCCTTTGTGATGCAAAAATGGTATCGGAAGGTATTACGAAAAGGCGACTTCCGGCTAATAATCGTGTCATTTGCACGCTGCAGGAACCAGAAGTGCAAGCACGAGCGCAATCCATCGGGAACACACGATCTGCAGCAGCGGTAGAACTATGGGAGCCATATATAAAGGGTGCCGTCGTAGCGATTGGCAACGCTCCTACCGCGTTATTTCATCTTCTTAACTTAATTGAACAAGGGTTTGAAAAACCTGCGCTTATTATTGGTTTTCCTGTCGGATTTATTGGTGCAGCCGAGTCGAAGATAGCTCTCGAAAACAACACATTTGATATACCCTATATTGTTGTACATGGACGACGTGGTGGTAGTGCAATGGCGGTCGCTGCGATCAATGCATTGGCGAGCGAAAAAGAATGAGTGAGAAAACAGTACAACTGTACGGCGTGGGCGTTGGCCCTGGAGATCCTGAACTGATCACAGTGAAAGGTATGAAGGCTATACAATCGGCCGATGTGATCGCTTATCATGAAACGAAAAAACGAAATAGTAATGCGTTAAAGATAGCCAAACAATGGATACCTGATAGCGCCGAATTGGCTCCAATCACCTACCCAATAACAACGGAAAAAGACAGTTCTTCCGATGGTTACAACAATATATTAAATGATTTCTACAACCAAACAGCCGAGTATATAAGCAGTTTTTTGAAAGTCGGAAAACGGGTTGTGGTTCTGGCCGAAGGCGACCCGTTATTTTTTAGCTCGTTCATGTATATCTATGATAAGCTCGGCAAAGATTATGCAACAGAGATTATTCCTGGCATATCCTCCATATTCGCTTCGGCAGCAATATTTCAGACCCCTATATGCTATCGAAATCAAACACTCACTGTTCTATCCGGCGTTTCAAGTGAGAGCGAACTTACGCGCAAACTCGCTGATGGTGACGCATTTGCTATCATGAAACTCGGTCGCAATCTTGGGAAAGTGAGAAAAATTTTGAAGAAGTTGGGAATGGTCGAGCGTGCCTTATACATTGAACGCGCTACGATGGAAAACCAAAAAATTGTTTCATTGTCGGAGGTTGACGAAGACTCTTCACCCTATTTCTCTCTCATTTTGATACCGGGCATTCCCCAAAGGACATTGGATTAAGATTTTGCATCCGTTGAGTTTTAAAAATCCTGCAGTTTTTATCTTTTCTGAAAATGCACTGCAACATGCCTTAACGATAGCGGCGCGCCTAAACAATGTGGATATTTACTCTACAAGACGCGTCCCTCACGATTCGTGCACTGTCGTTGACACCATGTCGAATGCGATCGTCCAAGCATTTCAAGATCAACGTCCCATCATCGCGTTCTGCTCAACCGGTATTGTTATAAGGCTATTGGCTCCCCTGCTGAAAAATAAATTTGAAGAGCCACCAGTCCTATGCATCAGCGAAGATGCCGCGACAGTGGTGCCGTTATTGGGTGGAGCGTGCGGCGCCAACGATCTGGCCTATAAACTATCCGATACACTTAAAAGTTATGCAGCGATTACGACGAGTGGCCCACTGCGTTTTGGCATCAATCTACTAACACCACCAGACGATCTCGAACTCATGAATAGAGAGCATGCTTCTGGTTTCATCTCTGCATTATTAGCGGGTGCATCTGTATCCGTCATTGGTGAACACCCGTGGTTTCAAACATCGTCCCTGCCTTTGGATTCACAAGCTAACCTCAGGATCGTTATTGAACAGGAAGGAACGAAGGGAAACGAAAACACTCTTGTTTACCGGAGCAAACCAAACAAAGTCGGAGTTCTCTCCGTGATCGGCCTTGGTCCTGGAAATAAGAAATACCTCACATCTTCTGCACGCACTGCATTAGCCAGCGCAACAGACATCTTTGGATATGATTATTATATAAAGCTGGCTGGTCCGTATGCCCCCCATCAAACAGTCCATCCAAGTAATAATCGCGAGGAACTCGATCGATCGAACAAAGCGTTACAACTTGCAGCGACCGGTCGCAACGTGGCGATCGTATCTTCTGGCGATCCCGGTATATTTGCCATGGCCGCAGCCGTCATGGAATGTATAGAGCTAAGCAAGGAGCCTGCCTGGAAAAATGTATGTTTACAGATAGAACCCGGAATTACAGCCGCACAGTCTGCGGCCAGCCAGATTGGCGCGCCCTTAGGGCACGACTTCGCGGTAATTTCACTTTCAAACAATCTGAAAGCTTGGGACAAAATTGAGGAACGGCTAATATCAGCATTGAAGGCTGATATGGTGATGGCCCTTTATAATCCCGTTTCAAGAGCGAGACCTCACCAAATTTATGATGTTATAGCGCTGTTACGCCAACATTGCCCGCCTGACCGCTTAATCATGGTAGGTACGGATGTTACACGCGAGGGCGAGATCACGACGATTACCGAGCTAGGCGAACTCGATCCAAATAGCGTCACAAGCCGATCAGTTGTGATTGTCGGCTCAAGTCAAACACGAAAATTCAACCATCAAGATCGTTTATGGGCTTACACGCCTAG
This sequence comes from Bartonella sp. LJL80, assembly GCF_054871565.1. Taxonomy (NCBI): domain Bacteria; kingdom Pseudomonadati; phylum Pseudomonadota; class Alphaproteobacteria; order Hyphomicrobiales; family Bartonellaceae; genus Bartonella; species Bartonella sp. LJL80. Next base: position 348,953 of record NZ_JBTXLM010000004.1, on the reverse strand, counting down.
ATCCTATCCTTTCGGCCTTTAGTAAAGTGATTGCCCCGATGGAGCAGCCGCGTCAGGCTTGGCGATAGCGGTAGATGCTGTTTTTTCCGTGACAGCCTTGGTTGAGGCAGCAACGTTTACAGTCGACGAATCAGTATTCTGCCTCTGTGAGGTTTTAACTCTGTTTTTGGCAGGTACAGAGGTTTTTGTGGCAGCATCCTTCGCAGCTTGTTCCTCAGCTGCTATCTGATCTGCGCTTTTTGGCGAAGTATCAATTACGGACTTGACAACACCGCCCGAACTTACCGTGCAGACCGCATCACGCAAATCCACTTTTAGGATAACTTGTGTGGAGCCATCACCTGCTTTACGCGAGTCGACAGCTTTGATGACACGAGTAGGAAGATAATACTTATTGGCTGCGCTATTGACGCAGGCTTGTGCTAAATCCGGATCGACATTCCGAATGGGATTGAGCGAGACAAAGCGTGGCGCGGAATTGTCGCCCGCCGGTTTCGTGACGGTACAACCCGAAATAGCCAAAAGCAAACCTGATATAAGAACTGAAGATTTGGAAAATGCCCGCGGCATATGACACCTCAAAAGGAACTACAGGCAAGATCGCACCCTGCCAAACATGAAAAACGCATTTAACGGCTTTTTTCAATTTCGTCATTAACAATATTAGGTTATTCGCTTATCTACTACGCTCACTGTGTCGTAAGTATCACAATATTAGGATCGCGGCATCGTTCATTCCATTCTTGTACCGGCTTACCATGTATGACGAGATCGGGTGCTATCTCGTTCAACGGCTGCAAGACAAATGGACGCTGGGTCAAAAAAGGGTGCGGAAGTGAGAGACGTGGGGATTGATATTCCTCAACGCCTTCGTAGAAAAGCAAGTCGATATCTAGAGTACGTGGCCCCCACTTTTCTTCGCGTACCCTGCCCTGCTCTTGCTCTATGCGCAAACAAAGACGAAGAAGTTCTTCTGGCGCAAGGTCAGTCTCAAGCTCGCAGCAAAGATTAAGAAAGCTAGATTGATCAACCTTTCCCCAAGGCGGTGTTTGATAAAAAGATGACACGGCATTGAGTTTGATGGCCCGCGATTGTCTTAGACTTTCTAAAGCCCGTTTCATCGTGGTTTGCACATCCCCTACATTACCGCCCATTGCAATCCAAGCGCGCGTCACGGGTTCTCTCCTTTCGCCATGAGCAAAGCATCAATGACCGCTAATGCATCTCTGTTGATCCCCACATCATGAACCCGGAATATCGAAAATCCGGCTTGCCTCAAAATTACTGATGTTGCTGATGTTGCAACATCTCGCTGTCTAGCATTCTCATGACCGGTAATTGCCCCTAAAAACCTCTTTCTGGATGTAGCTGCCAAAAGAGGCTTTCCAAAGCAATGAAGCTCTGATGCTCTTCGCATGATTTCCAAATTCTGCTTCGCATCCTTACCGAATCCAAATCCGGGATCCAAAACAATCGCATCATCGGATATTCCTGCTTTAGATGCTATATTAAGTGATAAATCGAAGAAGAACTTCTGATCTTCGATTAAATCAGACTTAACCTCTCGGTCACGCGAATTGTGCATAACAACAATGCCTGCCCCGCTTTGCGCGATGATATTGGCCATCTCATCATCTTTTTGCAGACCCCAAACATCATTCACAATATGAGCACCTGCTTGAATACTTTTTTCAGCAGTTTTTGCATGATAAGTATCAATCGATAGTAACGCGTTGCCTAAGCCATGAAGCGCTTCTATGACTGGCAAAACCCGCTGCTGCTCATCTTGAGGATGCAAAACATCAAACCCTGGGCGAGTAGATTCGCCACCAATGTCAATAATGTGAGCACCATCAAGAATCATATGATCCGCATGATCTATAGCATTTTGAAGGTGCACATAAGCTCCACCATCAGAAAAGGAATCTGGTGTAACATTCAGAATTCCCATAATTATTGCAGTTTCTGATAATGTGATGGAATTGCCACCACCGATCTTCCATTTCGTCATCATACTGATCGTCGTCGTCTTTCAGATTTTAATTTTCCGAATGCAATTTTACCACATTCATGCAATCATTGTTGATAGAATATTATGCCAAACAAAGCAGGATGAATGATGTTAGAAAAAACTTTGAGTGCGATAGCAACCGCTTATCTGCTCTTTGCCGCACTCCCCAATGGTGCACAAGCAGCCAAGATTTACAAAACTGTTAAATATTATACCATTTCTGGAACGACCGCTGCACAGTTAGACAAAGCATTGACACGCAAAGGTCCATATCTAAAAAGCACAGGACAACATCATCCCGGGGCAACTACCATATCATTCGACCCCAAATTAAAACTCGTTCGCAGCGGAAAATATTGCAAAGTCGACCATGTGAATGTTGATGTTCGGGCGAAAGTCTTGTTGCCAAGATGGCAGCAGCGAAATAAGACGAAATCCGTCGAAATGGCGGTTGTCTGGGATACATTATCACGCGACATTAAGCGTCATGAAGAAAGTCATATCGTCATTGCACGTGCTCATGCGTCAGAAATTGAGCATGCAATACAGGCCCTACCCTATCAAAAGGACTGCGCTACACTTAGTCGCAATATAGAAAAAACAACATTAGAAATTTTGAAAAAACATGATGAGGCACAAAAACAGTTTGATCGTGTAGAATCGATAAATTTTGAAAAGCGTTTTTACAATCTCCTGATAGCCCGCGTGAACCAACTGCAAGAAACTAAAAAATAAGATATTTTAAGCTTGACGCGATGGGACGTGTACTATCATACCGTCCATCGTCCCATCCAAAACGATCTGGCAGGACAGGCGTGAATTATCTTGGGTTTCATATGCAAAATCCAACATATCTTCTTCCATTGAATTGGGATATCCAACGCGGTCAATCCAACTATCGTCAATGATCACATGACATGTAGCGCATGAACAGGCACCGCCGCATTCAGCCAAGATGCCCGGCACTTCGTTTTGAACAGCTGTTTCCATTAGCGTCGCCCCTTCAACACCATCCACAGCAAATTGCTTTTTATCTGGTTGCGTTATAAACAATATTCGCACAGGCACCACCTACATATAACCTCATGTTTTTATTCATTTTTATAGCAAAATATATTTATCTGCAACAGCGGCGTTAACTTTAACCTGAAACTTTTCAAACTTTGGACAAGAACATATTCCTTTCTAAATCCTTAAAGGATAGGATAGGTAACCTTTATTGGAAGGCCCCTTATCCTTTCAATGTGTATCGAGTAAAGAGGCAGATATGGCACGCAGGACCAAGGCACAAAAGATCGAAGTCGAAGTCGAAGAAGCGTTAGAGCAAGCGCTGGACTTCAATTTTGATGACGCCGCTATCGATGATATTGCGATAGATGACACCGAAAGCCTTATTGATCTGGACGACCTTGCAGAACAAATCGCGTTGGCAACAGAAGAATTGGCTGCTGAAAACGCTCCATTTGCTGCTGGTAGAGGTGCAGCAGGGCCTGCCGTTGATGAATCGGTAGCCGAACAGCTCTTTGGACAAAAACCCGCGCGTGATACATCTGGTGGCACGGTACGGGATACAATGGTCGTGTCTCAACCTCGGCCTGCAAATGACGACGTAACTATAGCGACTGCCCGCCGTAGTCTTGCTCGCAAGCCGTCTTCACGTATTTACTGGAGCACTACAGCTTTAAGCGCTATGTGGGCCGCTGGCGGCGCTTTTGTTGCTAGCAATTTGGCGCCGGCCGGACTTGGTTCACTTGGCGCGTTTGCCGTCACGCCTGTTGGTATGGCGGTGGCTGCTGGAACGGCTGTACCTATTTTGATGTTCTGGGGTTTTGCTCAGCTGGCAAAACGTTCAAATGAGTTGCAGAATGTCGCAGCTGCGATGACCGATGCAGCATTGCGGTTAAGTCAACCACAGAAAACAACTGAAGATCAGGTTATCTCCTTGGGCCAGACAGTGCGCCAGGAAGTTGCTGCAATGAGCGAGGGAATCGAACGTACCTTATCGCGTGCAGTGGAACTTGAGGCGCTCATTCAAGGTGAAGTACATAACCTTGAACGCGCTTATGCCGAAAATGAAACACGAATCCACACGTTGATAAGTGAATTGAGTAACGAGCGCGAAGCTATTCTCAGTCATGCTGATCGTGTTCAATCAACGATCCGTGGCACACAGAGTCAGCTCAACGATGAATTTGGGTCTATTACATCAAATATCGCGACAAATGTAGAAAGTGTTGCGCTCACGCTTTCACAGACACTGCAGAAACAAGGCGAAGATCTCGTTGCCAGACTTTCACACGCGGGTGAAGGTGTGAGCGGTGAGCTTGCCGCTAAGTTTAGTCAGACGGCTCAACAGATACAAAAGCAAAATGCCGAGCTTTTTGACAATCTCGAAGAACGGTTCAACGTTGCAGCGCAACGATTTGATAGTAATGGAAAAAAGCTTGCAGATACTTTTAGCGATGGTGCTGCAGAAGCCGAGTTGCGCGCTGAAGAAATCGCAAACCGCATGAAGGCAGCGGCTGAGCTTGCTCTATCGAACTTCGATGAAAAATTCAAAGTATTAGACGAAGCTGTGGTAGATCGTAGCAATCGTTCTCTAAATGATTTTGACGAGAAGATCTCCAGCCTAGGAGAGCGTGCAGAAACTCTATCTTCGCGCTTCGACAATACAACTGTCGCAGCAATTGAAGCGTTTGAAAAGCGTTTAGCTGAGGTTGACACCTCGTTGGGCGAACGCAGCAGTTCGATCATCCATTCCTTTATCGCTCGCGCACAGACTTTGGAAGAAAACACGGAAAAACTCGGTAACATCCTTGAAGCACGTGCAAGCCAAATCAATGAAACGTTGAAAGAGCGCACAATCGATATTGCAAATACTTTTACCGAAGGCCGCAACAATATTCTGACTGCCATAAGTGACAGTAAGCAGTCGCTTGCGGACGAAGTTAACAGCGTTAACACGTCTATTGCCGATGTGCTTCGAAGCCGTTCAGATGATTTCAAATCGCAGCTGGCAGAAGGTCGCGAGTTGATATCCTCCATGCTGGAAGGTGAAACGGATAAACTTGCGGATACAGTCAAGGGGCAAATGGACGTATTGTCCAAACATGTCACAGATATTGAAGAAGTCTTGGTGGCAAACGTTCGTACGTTCGATCAACATGCGCGTGATCACGTAAATAGCATAGACGAACGAACTGTAGCGCTTCAATCGGCAATCTCGAAAAGTTTTGAGACCGCAAAAGACGTTTTGGATACCCAAGCGAGGAATATTGATGTTCGCGCCGATGCATTACGTGATTCTTTAACAGTAAACAGTTCAGCATTGAATGAAGTGTTGGCCGATCAGGCACGAGTTCTTGAACAACGTATAGACCATATCCGCGAAGTTATCGCTGAAGGTGATCTACATTTTGGTGATGCGCTTGGTAAGCAGGTTTCTTTGGTGGAAAATGCTGTCAACAGTAATGGTGAAGTCCTGAAAGCGACTTTCGCCGGACACCTTGAAACATTGGAAAGCCACACCGAACTTTTAAAGGCGGCGCTGAGCCAATCGAATGGTTCACTCATTGACTCTATTGACACCCGTATTGGTTCGCTCAACGAGAACTTGACCAATCAGAGCCGTCAGATTTCCGAGCGAGCAACAATGCTCGAGGAAAACCTATCGCGTACACTTAGCGATGTAAGCCAATCTCTGGAAAAACAGACGACGGTGTTGGCGCAAAGATCCAACGAACTCAAAACCGTTGTCACTGAAAACAATGACCAGATAAAACAGTCATTTTCTGAGCAAACCGCGATTTTGGATGAGCGTACACAGACCATGCAGAAAGCCTTGGATGTAGGTGTTCAAAACGTTAGACAAGCGCTCGAAACATCCGCCGTTACGCTGGCCGGTAATCTGCGTGAAAACCTTGTTGCGGCTTCGACATCTTTCAGTGAAGAGGCGCAAAAGGCTGGAAATATCATTGACACAGCACGTAATCAGATGGTCAACAGCCTCTCAATTGAAGCTGAAAAAGCGGCCGTGACTGTTACGGATGCCAGTGAAAAGCTGGTGAGTATCCTGTCCGCAGAAACAACCAAAGCATCTTCAATCCTTGAAAATACGAACAGCAAACTCGTTGACGACTTATCGAAAGCGACAGACAAGGCATCCGATATTGTGGCTACTGCCGGTAACCTTATCGTATCGACCCTTTCCGCCCAAGCAGAAAAGGCCAACAGCGTCTTTTCAGAAACCAATGGCGAGCTATTAACATCGTTGACGGATGTGACCAACAAAGCGTCAGAGATAGTTTCCAATTCGGGTGAAAAAATCGTCTCCAATATCTCAGCTGAGACTGAGCGAGCTGCCCAGCTGCTTTCTCAATCTGGTGAAGGGGTAATCTCGTCGTTTAATGAAGAAGCTACAAAACTTCGCACAACGCTATCAACTATCGGCAATAACGTTGTTTCCTCGCTTAGCGAACACACTGGCAAAGTACAGACGGCAATCGCCACAGTCGGTGAGGAACTTGTGTCTTCCTTTGCTGATGTAGCTGTAAAAGCTGAAAGTGTGCTCTCAGCGTCCGGTAAACGCGTTGCCTCCACTCTTACTGCAGAAACGGCCCAAGCCGGTGAAACGTTAACTGCCGTGGGCGATAAATTGTTATCTTCATTAAACCAACAGGTCGATGAAGCTGCTGGCCGCTTCGCGCAGGCTGGCCTTGGCTTGACCACTTCACTAAATGAAGAGATGATGCGCGCTGAAACAATCATTCAGCAGCACGCAGACCGGTTTAATGAAACCTTGACAACATCCGCTTCGTCAATTGAACAGTCTCTCGCTGATCGTTCCTTGTTCTTGAATGAAACTGTACAACAGTTGCAAAATAGCTTGGGTAATCAGCTTAATACGATTGGCGAGACACTTAACTCGGCTACCAACAACGCAGCCTCTCAGATAACCGGACAAGTTGATCACTTGACGAATATGACAGAGAGTTTGGCACAAGCGGCTCAACAGACAAGTTCGTCGCTTGGCACTCTTGCAAGCCATTTCGGCGAGCAGCTCAACGTTGCAGCACAAGAGTCCGAGCAACGTATTTATGCGCAAAATGAAGCACTCATGAACGCGTTTGCTCAACGGAGTGCTGAAACATTACAGGCAGTATCTTCCGTGAAGGAAGATTTGATTGGCAATGTATCTGCTTTGCTAGGTCAAATGGATCAATCCGTGCAGAGCATTGGCGAAAATGCACACAACCTGATTTCATCCATTCAGAATATTGATGGGCAGTTCAATGAAACAGCCAATCACTTCTATCAGAATAGCACACAGATTGCCGAACATCTTAACAATTCAAGTCATATGCTAAACGGCAATGTTGAAATGTTGCAGGGACTGTCGCAGCATACATTTGAGCAAATTAGCCAAATGACTCAGAACTTCGAACAGCATGCCGGTGTATTAAATCAGGCTGTGCAAATGCTTGATCAGTCGCAAAACACGCTGAATGCGACACTCGCAGACAAGCAAAATGCACTCTCGCAATTAAGCGAAGCTTTGGCGCTTAAATCAGACGAAATCAATCAGGTGATTGCTCATTATGAGAGCGTGATAGGTGCAGCGTTGCAGCGTACTGATAAAGGAGCTCGTGACTCGGCTGCACAGATGCAACACAGCCTTACCGAAATTGTGAATGATGCTGCAGCTCGCTTCTCTGGAGCAACGGAGGATATCCGCCGTTCTGCAGAGGCAATTAAGTCAGAACTGGCAAAAACCAGTAATGATATTCACACGAGCATGCGTATGCTGCCAAGCCAAACCAAAGAATCGACTGATTCAATGCGCCATGCTGTAGCTGACCAGATAAAGGCTCTTCAGGAATTGTCCGGCGCAATGCAGCAAAATGCAAAAAATATTGGAATATCACGACCAAATCGTGGAAATGATGCGCCAGTATTAAACGATGTAAAAATGCGTCCGGATAATGCATACAATAAAGCGAATGTAGCTGCAAAAACGTTTACACAACCTTACGCATCAGCATCAACAACGAGAGATGGTTGGGTATCAAACCTTCTAGCCAGAGCTTCTCGTGGTGACGAGGCAAATGTTGCAACAATGTCTAAGGTGAAACAAACACGTACGCCCGATCATGTTGTTGAATCATTAAATTCGCTTTCAGTCGATATCGTGCGCGCCATTGACCATAACGCGGCTGTGGAGCTTTGGGATCATTATCGTCGCGGTCAGCGTAATATCTATACGCAACGCCTCTACACACTGAATGGTCAACAAACATTCGAAAAAATTAGGCAGAAATATGCGGTTGATAGCGAATTCCGCCGCTCGGTCAATCAGTATATCGCTGATTTTGAGAAATTGTTACGAGACGTATCACGTGACACCGGAAACAATGCGACAGTGCGCAACTATCTGACTTCTGACACCGGAAAGGTTTACACGATGCTTGCTCATGCCAGCGGTCGTATCCAGTAAGTCAGAGGATGATGAACAACAAAAAAGGGAAATCCGATGGATTTCCCTTTTTTGTTTGAAAATCTAGCGAATGAACAAGCAGTTCAATATCTGTCAAATACTGGAGATCGTCCAATTCACAATGTCCATCGTCATCGTTTCAAATGCGGTATTCAATGCTCTAGCATATTGATCGTTGCCTGTACCTGTTACCGATGACTGCGCTGTAAACACTCTCGTTGCCTTGATACTTCCATTTCGATCATCCATGATTTTTACGCCAATCTCCACCGTAGCGATGCGGCGTGCACCAGACACTTTGACATCAAAGGCTCGGATATCAGTCAAAATCTGATAGTTAACGGCTAGTCCATCCCCCGGTCTTCCAACGCCACCAAAACGGTTGCTATTGTCGAAGGCTTGAACCAAACGGGCTTGAATTAGATCAGGAAGTCGATCACTCCATTGCGCCTGTCTGAGGTAAGCGATAGATTCCCCTTCACGGATGACGATGTCCTGCCCATCCAGCGCCTTGACTGCACTAGGTTTTGCAATCAATAATTGTATTTTTTTATGCTTGGCATTGATATCCGTTGCAACTGTATTGACGGAGAGATCGAACGTGTCGCGCGGGGCCGAACCACATGCCGACAACACTGTAGTCGCCAGTAAGGATGCTGCAGCAATCGCAGACGCTCTTCTATATTTCCGCGGCATGAATATCATCGACGTGTTCTCCCGTCATATTGTGGTACGGTTCCAGTACCGCCAAAAATAATTCGTTGTGGGTCGCGTTCCAGATCTGAAATCGCCTGTTCAATACGGTCAACAGAACGACGACTGTCATTCACCAATGCTTCAACATTCCGTAAGCCTTGACCCGAGAATCTCTCCAGATTGTTAGCTATAGGGCCGATGTGATTATTAAGTGTATCAGCCGCGTCCTGAATAGAAAGAAGGGTTTTTTGAGCTTGGACAACCACGCTATTGCGGTTATCCGGAGAAAGCATTGTGTCAAGCTTCGCCATTATCGCATCGGCTTTTTCTGAGGCAGTATTCAACCTCGCCATCATCTGACGTGTATCATCCATAATCTTCTGTACGTTATCGGTGTTGTTGCTGAGTGTATGGGAAAAATCGCGCGTATTTTTCACAGTTTCTGTTAATGGTTCACGAACATCCTTTATAAAGCCTTCCAGTTCACCCAAAGCAGAATTAGCGCGGGCAAAAATATCTTGAGCTGTAGCAAGCAGGTTATTAAACGTTGAAGGATCAGCATCAATACGCGCCACCGTATCTTCCCGCTTAGCTTCCTCAAGGAGATTCGGTTCATTCAAACTGCCACCTTTAAGTTCAATAAAGGCTAGACCGGTTAGCCCCTGAAATCCCAGGGTAGCTACTGTCGAACGGGTTATAGGCGTCGTACCATTGATCTCGGTTTTGGCTATAACCATGTTGGGATTCGTATCGTCAAGGATCAAACGGCGAACGGTCCCTACTCGAATACCATTGAAGAACACCTGACTGCTTTCTCCAAGGCCGGTTACAGAGCCGGGGATACGCACATCAAGAGGCTCTAAATGCCGCGTTTCTCCCATCCGCGAAATGAAAAAAACAATCATAAAGGCGGCAATAAGCGTGATGACGGTAAATATACCAACCGTAACATAGTTTGCCCTAGTTTCCATCTTATCCTGCCGTTTCTTTCGTTATAACTGTTCTACGGCGATGTTCCGTCGGATTAATTTGACGGGCACGCTTACCGCGAAAATAAGATTGCACCCAAGGATCGTCAACCTGCAACATATCCTCAATAGTCCCTTCAACCATAACCTTTTTATGCCCAAGTACGGCTATACGGTCACACACCGCGTACAGGCTGTCTAGATCATGTGTTACCATATAAACGGTAAGCCCCATAGTATCGCGCAAATCCGCAATTAATTCATCAAAATCAGCGGCGCCAATCGGATCCAAACCAGATGTCGGCTCATCCAGGAACACTATATGTGGATCAAGTGCTAAAGCGCGCGCCAAAGCCGCACGTTTAATCATACCGCCTGAGAGTTCGGAAGGGAACTTTTCCGCGGTATCAGCCTCAAGTCCGACGAGAGAAATCTTCAAACGCGCAAGCTCGTCCATCAATTTTGGGGATAGATCAAGATATTCACGCATAGGAACTTGGATATTCTCCAGCACATTCAGCGCTGAAAATAAGGCACCATGCTGAAACAACACGCCCATGCGCATATCAATTTCGACTTTTTGTCGATCACTTATGTGATCTATGTCCTGCCCCAAAATTTCGATCTTCCCAGATACTTTTTGGTTAAGACCTAAAATTGTTCGCATCAACACTGATTTACCTGCCCCCGAAGGACCGATAAAACCAAGTATCTCTCCACGATGGATATCGAGATCAAGACCATCAAGAACCTTTTTATTCCCGAATTGGACTGTGACATCCCGTACCGAAATAATTTTATCGGTATTCAGATCAAGTGTTGACGGAGTTTGTTTGTTTTTTTGCACCGCGTTCCCACTCAAAAATTAATTGCAGCATAAAAGATTGCGAAAAACCCATCTATCACAATCACAACAAAAATAGATTTAACGACAGAAGATGTAACTCGCTGTCCTAAGGATTCTGCACTACCGCCGACTTTCAAACCCTCGACAGACGCAATAATACCGATAATCAACGCCATGAACGGCGCTTTGATTAAACCCGCAAAATAAGTGGTTGTCCAGACGGCGTCATTAAGCCGCGTCATAAATGCTTCGTATGAAATGTTTGAATAGACGTTGGCAACAACACAAGCTCCGAGCAATGCAGACAAATCTGCCACAACCGTCAACAAAGGAAGGATGATAGCCAATGCTACAAGGCGAGGAAATACAAGCACCCCAATCGGATTGAGTCCCATAACCTTGAGTGCATCCGTTTCCTCCCGCATCTTCATAGAGCCAATTTCTGCAGTAATAGCGCTCCCTGAACGACCTGCAATCATTATGGCCGTGAGAAGTACACCCAATTCCCGAAAAACTAGAATACCGACAAGGTCCACGACGAAAATTTCAGCACCAAACAATCGCAACTGAAAGGCACCCTGCTGTGCAATGATAGCGCCAACGATGAATGACATAAGAATGATAATTGGCACCGCACCAACGCCCATTCGATCAATTTGTGTCACGACAGCGGGCAAACTAATGCCCGATCCCCTTCCACGCTTCATCTGCGAACCACGAATAGTCGCCCCGAGTATATGCATAGCGAGAAGAAAGTCGTTCCCGCCATTCACGACCTTTTCGCCGAAAAAAGAAAAAAAACGGATGTATACGGGAGGCTTGGCAACGCTGAGACTATCATCTCTATCTTCAAAACTGTGCCCCACTGTCACCAAAAGGGAGTGCCACGCTTCACGCGCGCCTTGCAGTTCCACATCCACACCTTTTTCTTTGAGCTTGACATACAAGCGCTCTAGTACCCATGCACCAGCCGTATCAAGGCCGGTCATACCGGATGCGTCTAGAACCGCCCGCTTGCAATCTGTAACCTCCAACATGCGCACTCGATCATCAACAAGATGAACCGTATGCGTATTCCAGTTTCCGTGGCAAGAAACTGACAGAACGGAACCTTCAACCGAATATTCGACTGCGGCCGCATTCTGTTGTCGTGCTTGATTAGCCGGATCACTCATAAATTGCGTCCAATACCCTATTCATATAGCGAATCTCTGTTGTGCATCCTCGCTCACAAAGATTAATACGTCATTAACCATCAAAGTCACACCCTCACTAATTCGTGTAGAATGCATTCTCCGCAAGCCTGTACACTGTGCCTTGCTATTGGCATAGATTCGCGAATACAAATAGCTATGTAAATCGCTGGACTAAATATGCGCCAGTTTCTGTACTGGCCCTGTTTGGTTGTCGATATTAAAGCGACAATGGAGGCAAATTTATGGATTTGGGACTTAAAGGACGTACTGCAATTGTATGCGCCTCCAGCAAAGGCCTTGGGAAGGCTTGCGCATTAGCTTTGGCTAAAGAAGGATGTGATGTGGTCATTAACGGCCGCAATAGCAAAACACTCCATGCCACCGCCACTGAAATCGCGACTGCGACAGGCGTGAGGGTAACAACGGTGGCAGCCGATGTGTCAACAGCGGAAGGTCAGGAGGCACTTTTGAATGCTTGTCCTACGCCTGACATACTTGTCAACAATAACGCAGGACCACCGTTTCGAGATTTCAGGCAACTCGATCGCGAAGCCATACTTGCCGGTGTTGCGCAAAACATGGTAACGCCAATTGAATTAATTCAATCGGTTCTTGATGGGATGGTGTCACGTAGGTTCGGGCGTATCGTCAATATAACATCGACATCGGTCTATGCGCCAATTGTCGGGCTTGATCTATCGTCAGGCACCCGTGCAGGTCTCACTTCATTCCTCGCAGGTATCGCCAGAACTGTCGTTTGTCATAATGTGACAATTAACAATATTCTACCGGGTCCTTTTGCGACAGATCGCCTGCTGCAAGGCTTCGCAGCGTCGGCAACTAAAAGTGATGACAAGATAGAAGACCTCGTAAACGAACGGAAAAAACAGAACCCTGCTAACCGCTTTGGCGATCCAGAGGAGTTCGGGCACGCTTGTGCATTTCTCTGTTCAGAAAAGTCTGGTTTCATCACCGGACAGAATCTCATAATTGATGGCGGCGCTTACGCCAGCGCATTCTAAAATCGGATAACTGCTATGACAAATAAAAACATTAATGCGCAACGTGCTGAATTAGAAGAAGCCGCATTATTCTATCATCGTTATCCCAAACCGGGAAAATTAGAAATTCAGCCGACGACACCGCTTGGTAACCAGCGTGATTTGGCCCTCGCCTACTCGCCGGGCGTTGCAGCACCTTGCATGGCTATACACGATGACCCCGAACTCGCTGCACAATACACTTCGCGTGCCAATCTTGTCGCGGTCATCTCAAATGGCACCGCGGTCCTAGGACTTGGAAACATAGGCCCACTTGCTTCAAAGCCGGTAATGGAAGGAAAAGCCGTTCTATTCAAGAAGTTTGCCAATATTGACGTCTTCGATATTGAAATTGACGCCAACGACATCCCGCGCATGGTTGATACAGTCTCAGCATTGGAGCCGACCTTCGGCGGCATCAATCTTGAAGATATAAAGGCGCCAGAATGCTTCGAAGTCGAAGAACAATTGCGCGCAAAAATGAATATCCCAGTTTTTCATGATGACCAGCACGGCACCGCGATCATCGTCGCCGCTGCAGTGATAAATGGGCTAGACCTTGCCAATAAAAAGATCGAAGACGCAAAGATAGTAACTTCAGGGGCGGGAGCTGCGGCATTAGCGTGCATAAACTTGCTCGTCCGCCTCGGAGCAAAGGTGGAAAATATTTGGCTCAGTGACCTTGAAGGCGTCGTTTATGAAGGCCGGCAAGCGCTTATGGACCGCTGGAAAAGCATCTATGCACAAAAAACGGAAGCCAGAAAATTAAACGAAATAATAATAGATGCCGACGTGTTTTTAGGTGTCTCGGCCGGTGGTGTCTTGAAACCCGAAATGCTGGAAAAGATGGCACCTAAACCATTGATTATGGCCTTGGCAAACCCAACGCCTGAAATTATGCCGGAAGAGGCAAGGGCTGTTAGGCCTGATGCACTCATTTGTACTGGACGATCTGATTATCCGAATCAGGTGAACAATGTTCTGTGTTTCCCCTATATTTTTCGCGGTGCCCTTGATGTTGGTGCGACTGCCATCAACGAGGAGATGAAAGCCGCCGCTGTCTATGCGATCGCCGCGTTGGCGCGCGAAGAATCTTCCGACGTTGTTGCACGCGCATATTCTGGAGAAACGACGGGTTTTGGTCCTGATTACCTGATCCCCTCGCCTTTTGATCCACGTCTCATATTACGCATCGCTCCCGCGGTCGCCAAAGCGGCAATGGAGACCGGCGTCGCAATGCGTCCTATTAAAGATATGGCGGCATATCTCGATGAATTAAATCGGTTCGTATTCCGCTCTGGGTTGATAATGAAGCCGGTCTTTGCTGCTGCGAAATCTGCCGAATGCAAACGCGTCATCTATGCTGACGGTGAAGACGAGCGGGTGCTAAGGGCTGCACAAGTTGTACTGGAAGAGCAAACAGCTATGCCGATTTTGATTGGGCGGCCAAATGTCGTAGAGGCACGCTTGAAGCGCTTTGGCTTACGCATCAGGCCAGGTACGGATTTTGAATTAATCAATCCAGAAGACGATCCGCGCTATCGTGACTATGTTGATTTGTTTTTGCATTACACTGGTCGTCGCGGGGTAACTCCTGAAGTTGCAAAAACAATCGTCAGAACATCGACAACGGCCATTGCTGCTCTTGCTGTTATGCGAGACGAAGCTGACGCGATGATTTGTGGCTTGGGCGGTCGTTTTGAACGCAATTTGCAACTTGTCGAGCAGATCATTGGAATTGACGAAAATGTCAGCCACTTTTCTGCCCTCAGCTTGTTAATATCACAGCGAGGAACGCTCTTTCTCACGGACACATATGTTAACGCTGATCCAACGTCAGAGGAACTGGCCGAAATTGCGGCACTCGCAGCTGACGAGGTACGCGGCTTTGGTATAGAGCCAAAAGTGGCATTGCTATCCCATTCAAATTTTGGGTCCAAAGATAGCGCCAGTGCGCGAAAGATGAGACGAGCCAGCGAAATCTTAGCCGCGCGTTATCCGGATCTCGAATCAGATGGAGAAATGCACGGTGACGCAGCACTGTCGCAAACGCTCCGCGACCGTGTTTTTCCAGGATCAAGATTAAAAGGCGAAGCAAATCTCCTTGTTTTCCCAAATCTAGACGCAGCAAACATCACTTTAAACGTCGTGAAAAACCTAACAGATGCACTTCACGTTGGCCCGATATTGTTAGGCCCATCAAGACCTGCGCATATCCTTACCCCATCGGTTACATCGCGTGGAGTGGTCAATATGACCGCTCTGGCGGTTTTAGAAGCAAATAGAAAACGCAGTCAGGTCACACAAAAGGTTGAAAAGCCCGCGAATTACTTCCGCAGCTTTCCCCGTCAAATTCCGACCTGATACGATGCATATGTGATATTGCGTCAAACACTGGACATAAATGAGCCTGATTGATATTGCATTTGGTCATGAAAAACCGATGCAAATTCGGGATTAAGTCTTTTTTTTGCGCAAGAAAGACGCTAGATAGAGTCTGATAAAGGCCGATTGTCATGGCCGTAAACAAAAAAGGAATTGCACATTGTCCTCCACTTTTGACAAAGTTGCCGACATCATCGCTGAAACAAGCGAAATTGATCGCGATACGATAACACCGGAAAGCCACACGATTGATGATCTTGGCATCGATAGTTTGGATTTTCTCGATATCGTCTTTGCGATAGACAAAGCTTTCGGAATAAAAATTCCATTGGAACAGTGGACGCAGGAAGTCAACGAAGGCAAAGTTGCGACAGAAGAATATTTCGTCCTGAAAAACCTTTGCGCAAAAATCGACGAACTTGTCGCCGCAAAACAGGCCGGATAATCGCTTAAGATCATGCAGAAGAAAGATGTAGTAGTCACAGGTATTGGGTTGATCAGTTCTTTAGGCGAAGGCGCCGAGAGACATTGGGAGCTGCTCAATTCACCTTCGGTTACACCTAATCTGGATCAGACAAGTTTCCATCCTTATACTGTACACGCGATAGGCGACGTAGATTGGAATACGCAAATTCCAAAACGCAGTGACCAGCGTCAGATGGAAACTTGGCAGCGACTTGGCACATACGCTGCGGGGCTCGCGCTGGATGATGCAGGCATCAAAGGCGAAGCCTCCCTACTGTCGACGATGGATATGATTGTGGCTGCTGGCGGCGGTGAGCGTGATGTCACGGTGGATGCGCAAATCCTTGCCAAAGGACGTGAGGTATCAGACCGCGGTATAATGCTCAATCAGATGCTTTCCACTGAATTGCGTCCGACACTCTTTCTTGCGCAACTGTCAAACCTATTGGCTGGAAATATATCAATCGTTCACAAGGTAACAGGTTCCTCGCGTACTTTTATGGGTGAGGAAGGCAGTGGGTTGGCTGCGATTGAGATTGCAATCGCGCGGATTTCTTCTGGGCAGAGCACTCACACCCTGGTCGGTGGATCCTATAATGCACAACATTACGATATGTTGCTTGGACAAGAATTGGGTGGTTTACTCAAACGTGATGGGTGGTCGCCTTTATGGCAGCGAGAAAATTGCCAAGGCGGTGGACTAATCACGGGTTCTGGCGGTGTGTTTCTTGTATTGGAGAGCTTAGATCACGCGAGAGCCCGCGGCGCGCATATTTATGCGAAAATCAGTGACATCAAAACCAATCAATCCAATCGGCAAAAGAAACCGTTAACAACGACTTTAGCGTCCATGTTGGAGCTTGTAAAAGCAGATTCCAATTTTGCTGTATCCGGTGCATCAGGTGTTCTTGGGGTAACTCAGACTGAAAAAGATGTGTTAGATAAAGCTGGCTTCGTTTATCGTGGCATCTCAAGTGTTTTTGGACACTTGCGTGAAGCTCAGTTTCCGCTGTCACTCGCGCTTTCAGCTATCGCGGTCAACAAAAGGGCCGGATTTCCGGCGCTCAGTGAGGCCGAAAAACCTTTCGAAGGAGAACTTCGAAGCGTCGTAGTTTCCACCGTTGGCACAAATCGGGCCGAGGGTTTGGCACGACTGACTGTAGCCTAAGGATTTTTCAATGAGCGAATATAAAGATCATCTTGGGCGGCCGATTGTAGCGATCACCGGAGCTGGTGTTGTAACATCGCTTGGACAGGGTAAAGCTGAAAATTGGGCCAAACTGACAAATGGTGTCAGTGGCATCCATACGATTACACGATTTCCGATTGATGGACTGAATACGCAAATTGCTGGTACCGTCGATTTCTTGGAAGAGAGTAAAATCGGTGCATCGGCACTTTCTGAAAAACTTGCAGTTCTTGCAGGTGAAGAAGCGATAAATCAGGCTGGACTTGATTGCGGAAACTTTAACGGCCCGTTGTTTCTCGCTGCTCCTCCTGTGGAACTTGATTGGAGAGCCCGTTTTGCGCTCGACCAAGAAGCAGCTTCAAACCTAGAGCCTTCTTATGCGGAACTACTGGCTGTTTGTAGCGAGAAACTTCATAATGTGTTCTTCGAGACCACGCAGTTTGGACATATCGCGGAACGGTTACAAGATATTTTTGGTACGACAGGATTGCCAGTCACCCTATCAACAGCCTGTGCGTCGGGAGCAACAGCAATTCAGCTTGGTGTCGAAGCAATAAGGCGCGGAGAAACCGACCGCGCTCTGACGATAGGAACAGATGGTTCTGTCTCTGCAGAGGCTCTTATTCGCTTTTCTTTGTTATCAGCTCTTTCTACTCAAAATAAACACCCTGAGAAAGCTTCGAAGCCATTTAGTCGCGATCGCGATGGATTTGTCATGGCAGAAGGTTCTGGCGCTCTGGTCATGGAATCGCTTGAAAGCGCAATTAAACGCGGGGCTACCGTCCTCGGTATTTTGGCGGGTTGCGGTGAAACGGCCGATGATTTTCATAGAACACGTTCCAAGCCAGACGCTTCGCCCGCGATAGGGTCTGTACATGCCGCTCTAAGTGACGCAGGATTGGATGTTGATGGTATCGACTATATCAATGCTCACGGGACGTCGACGCCTGAAAATGAAAAGATGGAGTATTTAGCTCTATCCACGGTATTCGGGGATTTATTAGAACGCATACCCGTGTCGTCGAACAAATCAATGATTGGCCATACTTTAACTGCTGCTGGCGCGATTGAAGCTGTCTTTTCGTTGATGACCATCCAGTCAGGCATTTTGCCACCAACAATCAATTATGATGACCCTGATCCGGCTATTCTGCTTGATGTGGTTCCAAATCACAGTCGGCAAGCAGCAGTTGGGTCGGTACTTTCCAATTCGTTTGGTTTTGGCGGACAGAATAGCAGTCTTGTTATTAAGGCTTTTAGAGGGTAACTCCTAATATTGACATATTAGCCGGCTGGCTTTTACCGAAAAGGGGAATGATGATGCGCGCATTGCAATTGCTTGACGACCGGCGTCTGGAAATTACAGATATAGCCTCTCCTCCTCCTCCCGGATCGGGTGAAGTTACGGTTGGTATTCAAGCTGTGGCTCTCAACCATATTGATGTATGGGGATGGCGCGGAATGGCTTTCGCCAAAAGGAAAATGCCTTTGGTCATTGGCGCTGAAGCATCAGGCGTCGTAAAAGCGGTTGGCAATGGCGTTGGAAACTTAGAAGTCGGCCAGATTGTTTCGATCTATGGCGCACAAACCTGTGGCCTCTGTAAAGCTTGTCGTGAAGGCCGCGACAACCTATGCACGCATGTGAGCGGTGTTCATGGTTTTCATTTAGACGGTTTTGCATGTGAAGCGGTTAATCTTCCGGCACGCTTGCTTGTTCCTGCTCCACCTGAGTGTGATGCAATTGCGGCAGCGGTAGCGCCTGTGACGTTTGGGACCGTAGAACATATGCTGTTTGATAATGCCCAACTTCAGCCCGGGGAGACTATCCTTGTGCAGGCAGGCGGTTCGGGTATTGGTTCGGCGGCTATTCAGCTTGCAAAACGTATGGGGTGCACCGTTATAACAACTGTCGGATCTGATGATAAAATCGAGAAAGCAAAAGCACTTGGCGCAGATCATGTGATTAATTATCGGGAAGACCGTTTTGAAGGTGTTGTCCGTAAACTGACAAAAAAAAGGGGGGTCGATGTTGTTTTTGAACACGTCGGTGCCGACACGTGGGCTGGTTCCATGCTTTGCATGAAAAGAGGTGCGCGCTTGGTAACGTGTGGCTCAACGTCAGGTGTTTCCACCTCCATGAATTTAATGCAGCTTTTTCAGCAGCAATTAAAAATCTTTGGCTCTTTCGGCTGCCGTATGGAAAATATGGCGAATGCAATGCAGAAAATGGCGCAAGGTATTGTTCACCCGGTTATCGATACAATTGTAGGTTTCGATGAGATTGATACTGCGCTCAAGCGTATGGAAAGCCGCGATGTATTCGGCAAAATTATTTTGAAAATAGATTGACGCATGTTTAAACTGCGTTTAAAACTGTTCTTATATCGCATTCGCAATAAGCTTAAGGACTGGTGGGATTGGTCTTGGGCGCATTTCGTTGCGGGGCTGCTTGCTATGATGCGTTATTTGCCAGCGAAGGCCGGCATAGCGTTTTTTTGTTGGTTTGCCCGTACCATTGGCCCTTTCCTGCCCCGACACCAAATAGCATTAGACAATCTGACGAAAGCCTATCCCGAAATGGATGAGCGAGATATCCGAAAGATTGCCTTGGAAATGTGGGAGAATATGGGGCGATTATTCGCAGAATATGTTTTTCTCGATAAGATTTTTGATTTTGATCCTGATGCGAAAGAACCAGGTTTGGTAGAGGTTGATGGAATCGACATATTCTTAAAACTGCGTGATGAAAAGAAGCCGCATATATTCTTCACAGCCCACACCGGTAACTTCGAGCTTCTTCCAATTTGTGCCGCTGCATACGATTTGAATGTAACAGCGCTTTTTCGTCCGCCAAATAATCCTTACATCGCAAAACGAGTGTTGAAGGCGCGGCGAACCAATATGGGCCATTTGGTTCCTTCAAAAGCCGGTGCCGCATGGGCTCTTGCTGGTAAATTGGCAGAAGGCGATAATGTTGGAATGCTGGTCGATCAAAAATTCCGCCGTGGTATTCCAGGAACTTTTTTTGGGCGTCCTGTAAAAACCAACCCATTGTTGGTAAAGCTCGCACGACAATATGATTGTGATGTTTATCCTGCTCGCTGCATACGCCTACCGGGCGGCCGCTATAAACTTGAATTATATGATCGGATGGACTTGCCGAGAGATAGTGAAGGCCACATTGATGTTGCGGCAACAGCTCAAAAGCTAAACGACACAGTTGAGACCTGGATAAGAGAATACCCAGGTCAATGGATGTGGTTCCATAAAAGGTGGGGTGACTAGGAAGGATTAGTCTTCTACTGCAATCATGACATCCGATGATTTGATGACAGCAGCGGCATCCTTACCAACAACCAATTGTAGATCATCGACAGATTCGTTTGTGATAGAGGCGGTAACAATCGAACCTCCGACATCAAGTCGAACATGGGCAGTTGTCGCGCCTTTTTTTATCTCGACAATCTTGCCTTTAAGAACATTACGGGCACTAATTCTCATGTTTTTGTTCCTTTTTTAGTTCAGTTCTTTATTTATACCCGTCTGGGTTTTTCAACTGATAATTCCACATATCAGCACACATGCTACGTAAATCCTTTTTGGCTTGCCAATGCAATTTTTTAAGTGCCGTACTCGGATCAGCGTAAAATTCGGCAATATCGCCGTCTCGTCTTGGTGCGACTTCATAAGTAATCTTACGGTTCGAGATATGTTCAAAAGTTTTGATGACATCCATCACACTGTACCCCTTGCCACAGCCCAGATTGATCGCTTCACAACCGGCCTGATCCAGCGAGTTCAAAGCGCGCAAATGGCCTTCTGCAAGATCCTCAACATGTATGTAGTCCCGAACACCGGTCCCATCCTTTGTATCGTAATCATTACCCCAAATCATTAGTTTTTTGCGTCGTCCAGACGCAACTTGGGCTATAATCGGCATGAGGTTATTTGGCGTGCCTTTGGGATCTTCACCAATTAAACCGCTTTCATGCGCACCTACCGGATTGAAGTAGCGTAAAATCGAAAACGCCCAGCTATTATCCGCAGCATAAAAATCACGGAGAATATTTTCAACTATAAGCTTGGTACGACCATATACGCTTGCTGGCACAAGGGGATGTTTTTCATCATAAGGAAGATATTTGGGGTCGCCGTAAACCGTCGCTGTTGAAGAAAAAACAAGTTTTTTTACGCCTGTTGCTTTCATCGCCTGCAACAAACGCAAGCTCCCGACAACGTTACAATCATAATAGAGATCTGGTTTAATCTGCGACTCACCCACCGCTTTCAAACCGGCAAAATGAATAACGGCGCTACATTTGTGACGCTCAATAACAGTTTCTACAAAGCCTCTATCGCGAATGTCTCCAGATTCATTAAATGGCGCGCGACCGCTAATTCTTTCTATGCGACGCAATACCTCCGGATGACTATTATCAAAATTATCGATAATAACGACGTCATAGCCGGCCTTCATTAGAGCAACGCAGCAATGTGATCCGATATACCCCGCTCCGCCCGTTACCAGAATGCTCATAAATGTAATCCCATACGTCATAAAGAAGTCTGGCATTTATGTAGGAATTCTTTATTTCTGACAAGTCAATGATTATTGAGTGAGGAATTCGTATGAAGCCTGGACGGGATATAACACAACTGATCGAAGTCATGGCAGCGCTCCGTGATCCTGAAACGGGGTGCTCCTGGGATATCGTGCAGACTTTCGAAACGATTGTACCCTATACCATCGAAGAAGTTTATGAAGTTGTGGATGCTATCCAGCGTGGTGATAGAGTGGACCTATGCGAAGAGCTGGGTGACTTACTTCTACAAGTCGTCTACTACGCTCGAATGGCTGAGGAAGAAGGAAGTTTCGATTTCGGTGACGTCGTATTGGCGATTACTGAAAAAATGATCCGTCGTCACCCTCATGTCTTTGGTAGTGAACAGCAGAAAAAAGTCGGATTGGTTCCCGGAGAATGGAACCGCATAAAGCAGCAGGAAAAGCGTGATCGGCTCGTAAGACGAATGCATGCTGGGCTCGCTGATGACACACAATCAGGCCATCTGGCAACGGTTAGGACGGCTCAACCCACCGAAAAAGAGGCTTTTAGCCTTCAATCGCGCGCTGCAGAAGTTGGCTTTGACTGGAAAACCCCAGAGCCTATATTCGAAAAGCTTGAAGAAGAAATCAGTGAGCTAAAAGAAGCTGTTTTAACTGGAAACAAAACGCATGTGGAAGAAGAACTTGGTGACGTGTATTTTACGCTTATCAATCTAGCACGCAGACTTGAAATCGAACCAAAAGATGCATTGGCTAGGACGAATAAGAAATTCCGCAATCGTTTTACCTACATAGAAGAAAAACTCGGATCCCGTGGCGAAAAGATTGAAGAAAGCAGCCCCGAAAAATTGGAAGATCTATGGAATGAAGCTAAATCTGAAACTTGAGAATTATGATCAAAGCTAAGCATTCATTTGGTTGCGTAAATTTTCCGAAGCCGGTTTGATTTCTACAGATTCACCACACCCGCATGCGGACGTTTGGTTAGGATTGTTAAAAACAAAACCAGTTCGAAGCGCCCCCACTTCAAAATCCATTTGCGTGCCAAGAAGGAAAAGAACGGCTTCCCTAGCGACAAATACGCGAGCACCGTTGGCTTCAACAACATCAGCGCCCGCAACTGTTTCTTTGGCTAGTTCAACGGTATATTCCATGCCCGCACAGCCGCCTTTTTTTATCCCGACAACTATTCCGCACGCGTTGTTGTTAGACATAATGTCCCTGATGCGCTGCTGTGCGGCTTCCGTCAACGTAATGACTGAAAAACGAGCCATAAGCTTTTTCTCTCTTTAATTATCCGATTCATCTGTATTTGGTATTGCAAACTACTACGTTCAAGTGATGCCAGTGCAACGAACCTATAGACGATAAAACTTAAGCTAGAGCATACAAGCTGAACATTCCAGCAAAATCCGATACAAAAACAAACCATCATGTTATATTGGTCAGTATGATTATCGATTTTATAGCCATTGAACATAAGCTAAAAGGATACGAGCGAGCGATGCGTTTCTTCTCATTTTTTTTCACTTTGTTTTTGAGTGCATCAACATTGATACCTGACGTGCATGCCCAAGATATCGAAAATGGTTACAGAATTTTTCGTCGCTGTGTCGCTTGCCATTATGCAGACAAGAATGCAAACAAGGTTGGTCCTACCTTATTGGGCGTCATAGGCCGTACCGCGGGTACAGCAGAAGGATATCGCTATTCACCCGCTATGGTCGATGCGGGAAAAAATGGTCTTATCTGGAGCAAAGAAAGCCTTACCGCATATCTTCACGACCCCCGCGGAATGATAAAAGGTACACGCATGGCAGCTGTAAAGATAAAAAATGATCAGGAGATCGATGACCTCTTAGCGTACTTAAAATCAGTAACGGACAAACCATAGCGTTATCTGTAAATGCTAAAGGATCTAATTTTGTGCTTAAAACCGAAAATAGCGATCAAAATTACAATTTTCACTTGAACCTTTGTTCACAAGCCTATAGGGCTTTTGTCGGTTCGGAGCGTAGCGCAGCCCGGTAGCGCACTTGACTGGGGGTCAAGGGGTCGTGGGTTCGAATCCCGCCGCTCCGACCAATTTTTTCCATCCCGTTCAATGCACGATACAGAACGAAGTCTTCAGCGTTTATCGCACGCTTTAACTTATAACGTTCATTTGAGGAAAAATAGAGATGCACGGGAAATATCGAAAGCCCTACCAAAATTTATGCCGAGTTTTCTAGGGATCCTGCGGCAGAAATATCTATTTCGTTATCTTAACGTAACCCGTGCAATTTAAGATACTTATCGACCGAGAGTCGTTTTCGGCCGAACCCTCATAAGAAATCGAGTTCGACCGTTAGGTTATTTAACGCGGCAGAACCGTATTACCCATAAGAAATCTATCAATTGCGTGTGCAGCTTGACGCCCCTCACGGATGGCCCAGACAACCAAAGACTGTCCGCGTCTCACGTCACCAGCTGAAAAAAGTTTTTCAACGCTTGTCTTGTAATCAACATCATTGGCTGCCACAGAACGGGCACCGCGCCTATCTGTTTTTATCTGCAATTTCTCGCCCAATTCGGAACAGATCCCAGTTTCAAACGGCCCGGCAAATCCGATGGCGATAAATGCAAGATCAGCACGTATAAAGAATTCGCTTCCCGGTATAGGCTTACGCTGTGCATCCACCTGACAGCATTTTACATGGGTGAGATGGCCCTCTTCCCCGATAAATTCTAATGTCGCAACTTGGAATTCGCGCTCTGCGCCTTCAGCCTGACTCGTCGATGTTCGCATCTTTGTCGCCCAATAAGGCCAAACGCTTAACTTGTCTTCTTTTTCTGGAGGTTGTGGCCGAATATCAAGCTGTGTAACCTTAACTGCTCCCTGTCGAAACGCAGTTCCAACACAATCGGATGCAGTGTCGCCCCCGCCGACGACAACGATGTGCTTTCCGTCAGCGACAATTGCCGGCGACGCCCAACCGACAGATTCTATGTTCTCACGCCCTACGCGCTTATTCTGCTGAACCAGATAATGCATGGCATCATGTACACCATGAAAACTTGCCCCTGGTATTTCTGCAATACGGGGGGTTTCCGAACCGCCGCAATAAAGAACTGCGTCATATTCACCAAGAAGATCATCGACCGCTTTATCTACTCCAACATTCACACCACAGAAGAATGTAACGCCCTCACCTTCAAGCTGCTCAATCCGACGATCTATTAAATGCTTTTCCATCTTGAAATCGGGAATGCCGTAGCGCAATAGCCCACCTGGTCTGCTTTCACGTTCATAAACATCAACCATATGCCCCACGCGCGCAAGTTGCTGCGAAGCGGCGAGGCCGGCAGGGCCAGATCCAACAACCGCAATCTTCTTACCTGTTTTGGAGGACACTGTTTGTGGTGCAAAATAGCCTAAGGTAAAGGCTTTGTCTGCTAGCGTTTGTTCCACCGTTTTGATTGTAACCGGCATATCCTCGAGGTTAAGCGTACAAGCTTCCTCACACGGAGCGGGACAGACGCGACCCGTGAATTCCGGAAAGTTATTTGTTGAAAGCAGGTTTTGTATGGCCTCTTCCCAGTTCCCGTTATAAACGAGATCGTTCCAATCAGGGATTTGGTTGTTGACGGGACATCCAGTCGAACCATGGCAAAAGGGAATGCCACAATCCATACAACGCGCAGCTTGTTTTTGTACTTCACTGTCCGTCATAGGAATAGCAAATTCACGGAAGTGCCGAATCCTATCTGATGCAGGTTGGTATTTTTGCGATTGACGGTCTATTTCAAGAAATCCGGTTACTTTACCCATTGTCGTTTCCGTATCTAAATGATTGCGTTGAAACTGAACCTGCGGACTTACTCCGCGGCTGTCCCCATCCGCATCTGTTCCATTTCTTCTAAAGCACGACGGTATTCGACCGGCATAACCTTTACGAATTTCGGACGATAGCTTTCCCAATTATCCAAAATTTCTCTGGCGCGCGTCGATCCGGTGTAATGATGATGATTAGCAATCATCTGAGCTAAACGCTCCTCATCGTGATGCGTCATATTTGCAGACACATCCACACGGCCTTTATGCATCAAGTCGCCCCCATGATGGTGCAACTTTTCCAACATATCATCCTCTTCAGGCACGGGCTCCAACTCTACCATTGCCATATTGCAACGTTGCGCAAAATCACCAGCCTCATCTAAGACGTAAGCGACACCGCCAGACATGCCCGCGGCAAAGTTACGACCCGTTTGACCGATCACTACAACGACACCACCAGTCATATATTCACAGCCATGGTCACCTACACCTTCGACAACTGCAGCAACACCCGAATTACGCACTGCGAAACGTTCGCCAGCCACCCCCCGGAAATAGCATTCACCTTCAATTCCACCGTAGAGAACTGTGTTGCCAACAATGATAGAATCTTCTGCGATGATATTCGTGTTTTCAGGCGGCCTGACGATAATACGTCCACCTGAAAGCCCTTTGCCGACATAGTCGTTTCCATCACCGACAAGCTCAAACGTTATACCCTTTGCAAGGAATGCACCAAAAGATTGTCCTGCAGTTCCGATAAAACGGATATTCAAGGTATTTTCCGGCAGTCCGCGGTGACGATAGCGTCGCACCAACTCTCCAGAGAGCATGGCACCGACCGATCTATCAACATTACGTACCAATGTTTCGAATTCCACCACCTGCTTATTTTCAAGCGCGGGCTTGGCCATCTCGATCAGTTTGCGATCAAGAATGTCATGAATAGGATGGTGCTGCTGTTCTGTGTGATAAATCTGCTTCTTATCAGCATCAGGCTTATAAAATATCCGGCTGAAATCCAATCCCTTGGCTTTCCAATGATCTATAGCCGGTTGCTTATCGAGAAGATCAGATTGTCCTACAATATCATCCAACTTGCTAAAGCCCATTTCGGCCAAAATCGCGCGCACTTCTTCTGCAAGGTAGAAGAAGAAATTGATAACGTGTTCTGGTGTACCCTTGAAGCGCTTCCTTAGAACAGGATCCTGTGTTGCAACACCGACCGGGCATGTATTAAGATGGCATTTACGCATCATCACGCAACCAGACGCAATTAACGGCGCTGTTGCAAATCCAAACTCGTCGGCGCCAAGCAAAGCACCGACAATCACATCGCGACCGGTACGCAGTCCGCCGTCAACCTGAAGTGTTATACGCGATCGCAAACCATTAAGAACAAGTGTTTGCTGTGTTTCGGCCAACCCCATTTCCCATGGTGACCCTGCGTTCTTGAGAGATGTGAGCGGTGATGCACCAGTGCCGCCATCGTAACCAGATACAGTGATATGGTCTGCGCGTGCTTTGGCAACGCCGGCTGCAACTGTTCCGACTCCTACTTCCGAAACCAGCTTAACGGAAATATCCGCATATTCATTGACATTTTTCAGATCGTAGATCAGCTGTGCAAGATCTTCAATCGAATAGATGTCATGATGTGGAGGTGGCGAAATAAGGCCTACACCCGGGGTAGAGTGTCTTGTTTTTGCTATGGTTGCATCGACTTTATGCCCGGGAAGCTGCCCACCCTCACCCGGTTTTGCACCCTGTGCCACCTTGATCTGAATAACATCAGAATTTACAAGATACTCCGCGGTCACACCAAAGCGACCAGATGCGACCTGCTTAATCGCCGAACGCTCAGGATTTGGCGTACCATCGGGAAGCGGATAGAAACGATCAGGCTCCTCTCCACCTTCACCTGTATTGGATTTACCACCGATTTTATTCATTGCCTTCGCCAACGTCGTGTGGGCTTCGCGTGAAATGGAGCCAAATGACATAGCACCTGTTGCAAAACGCTTTACAATATCGGCGGCTGGTTCAACTGAATCGATTGATATTGGTTTCGCACCACGATCTTTAGCGGTCATGATTTTAAACAAACCACGGATCGTTTTTGCCCGAGCCGATTCACCATTAATACGGCGTGAATAGGAGGTAAATAATTCCGGGTTTGATGTGCGGACGGAATGCTGAAGATCTGCTATCGCATCCGGTGACCACATGTGAGCCTCACCACGGATTCGATAGGCGTATTCTCCACCAACTTCCAATGCTTGTTTCAGCACTGGGTCGTCGCTGAACGCTGAGGTGTGTCTCTGTACTGTTTCGTTAGAAACTTCCAGAAGATCAACGCCTTCAATGGTTGTAGCAGTCCCGGTGAAGAAACGGTCAACGAATGATTGTTTCAGACCGACTGCATCAAAAATTTGTGCGCCGCAATAAGATTGATACGTTGATATGCCCATTTTGGACATAACCTTCAACATACCTTTGCCGATAGATTTGATATAGCGATAGACAACCTCGTGCTCAGCAACTTCGTGCGGAAATTCGCCACGCTTATACATATCAATCAATGTATCGAATGCCAGATAAGGATTGATAGCTTCAGCACCGTAACCGGCAAGGCAGCAGAAGTGGTGGATCTCGCGCGGCTCACCAGTTTCAACCACCAAACCAACCGACGTCCGTAAACCTTTCCTGATAAGGTGATGATGAACGGCTGCCGTTGCAAGCAGCGCGGGAATGGGAATGCGGTCTGGGCCAACCTGCCTATCCGACAGGATGATAATATTGTAACCGCCGTGGACCGCGGCTTCTGCGCGCTCACATAAACGCTGTACCGCCCCCTCCATACCTTCCGCTCCTTCCTGAACGGAATAGGTAATATCAATGGTTTTCGTGTCAAAACGATCTTCTGTTTGACCGATCGCACGAATCTTTTCCAGATCTCCGTTGGTCAAGATTGGCTGCCGAACCTCCAACCGTTTGCGGCGTGAAGTACCAACCAAATCGAATATGTTCGGACGCGGACCAATAAAAGACACCAGGCTCATCACCAGTTCTTCGCGGATAGGATCAATTGGCGGATTTGTAACTTGAGCAAAATTCTGTTTGAAGTAGGTATAAAGCAGCTTTGATTTGTCCGACATGGCCGAAATAGGTGTATCGGCCCCCATTGACCCAATAGGTTCTTGACCTGTTGTCGCCATTGGGGAAAGCAAAAGCTTTGTATCTTCTTGTGTGTAACCAAAGGCTTGCTGCCGATCAAGCAAGGAAACATCCTTACGAAGAGATCGTGGTTCAACCGGGGATAAATCTTCCAAAATCAATTGCGTATTTTTTAGCCATTGTTGATAGGGATGCTTAGTAGCAATCTGAGTTTTTATTTCCTCATCAGAAATAATTCGCCCTTCTTCCATATCGATAAGAAGCATGCGACCTGGCTGTAGCCGCCATTTGCGAACAACACGCTTTTCGTCAACAGGCAATACACCTGCTTCTGATGCCATAATGACATAGTCATCATCAGTCACTATGTAACGGGCCGGTCGCAGTCCATTTCTATCTAGAGTCGCGCCGATTTGTCTGCCATCAGTAAAAGCAACTGCGGCGGGACCATCCCAAGGCTCCATCAAAGCAGCGTGATACTCATAGAATGAGCGTCTTTCATCACTCATCAGCCCATTTCCAGACCAAGCCTCAGGGATGAGCATCATCATGGCGTGCGGGAGAGAATACCCCCCTTGATAGAGGAATTCCAGCGCATTATCAAAGCACGCAGTATCAGACTGCCCTTCGTATGAAATTGGCCAAAGTTTTGAAATATCATTTCCGAATAACTCTGAATCAACGGAAGCTTGGCGCGCTGCCATCCAGTTAACATTTCCGCGCAATGTATTGATTTCACCGTTATGTGCGACCATGCGATAGGGGTGAGCAAGCTTCCACGAGGGAAAAGTGTTCGTTGAAAAACGCTGATGGACCAGCGCCACAGCACTTTCAAAACGCTCATCTTGCAAGTCTTTATAATAAGCACCAACCTGGAACGCTAGGAACATTCCCTTATAAATGACTGTACGTGCCGACATTGAAACAATGTAAAAGCCGTTATCTCTTCCGCCAGTTTCGTGAAAAATGCGGTTGGAAATGACTTTTCTCAAAACGAAAAGTCGACGTTCGAAATCGTCATCTGATTTTATAGCCGGATCACGACCGATGAAGACTTGACGATGCACAGGCTCGGTCGCTGCTATAGCTGGCGCTTTCGATAATGAAGAATTATCAACAGGCACATCACGAAACGCGATAAAACGCTGCCCTTCTAGCGCAATAACTTCTTTAACGATCTGCTCGATATGAGCGCGCATAGTGTCGTCACGCGGCATAAAAATGTGACCAACAGCGTATTGACCCACCTTCGGAAGCTGAACCCCCTCCTCGGACATAACCTCACGATAAAAACGATCTGGTATCTGGACTAATATGCCAGCACCGTCGCCCATCAACGGATCTGCGCCTACCGCGCCGCGATGGGTCAAGTTTTCGAGCATGAAAAGCCCGTCTTCGACAACCTTATGAGACTTTTGATTTTTCATATGAGCGATGAAGCCCACACCGCATGCATCATGTTCGTTCTGTGGAGAATACAAGCCTTGCGCGAATGGATGTCCAAACGGCGTAAATACCTCATCCCGCTTATGCGATATAAGGAGGGCGTCTTCGTTCGCAACTTGACCTTGCGTGACATTTTTATTCGTCATTTCAATACCCTTCCACAATCCGAGAACGCAGATTTAAAATCTATCGAATTATCAGAATCCACCCGTGAGTTCCAAGGCAGCCCGACCTTCATAACTTTTCTATGTCAGAAAGATTCTAAACTTTCAAGGAAGCTGGAAGAAATTTGAAATTATATTACAAAAAAAAGAATTTTATATTATCATTATTTCTTACAATCATAAATATTTTTGCATTTCATAAAAATGCTCCACTATAGCGCTTTTTGCTAACAGGCCTTTCCAACATCAGATGATGTTTATTGCCCTAGGGATAAAGGCAAATTCGACCGCTGCCTTCACCATGGTCCAGCCTTCTTCAACGAAGGACACATGTAGTAGAGCCATACCCTGTTTCATCTAAAAATATCATTCACAGAAAAAAACAGGCGTAAATCCTGTTACGCCTGTTTTTTAGCAATCTCTCAAAATGATAGGCAGTAAGTTTATTCGGCTGCTTCCATTTCTATATCAGTCTTGCGAACACGTTTATTGGTGTTCGTCGCATTTGAGGCCTGAACAGTAATTTTCCTCGGTTTTAAGTCTTCAGGGATATCGCGCTTTAACTCAATATGGAGTAAGCCATTTTTGAGCTGCGCACCAATGACCTCTACATGATCAGCAAGTTGAAACCGCCGTTCAAACGCGCGCGCCGCAATACCACGGTAAAGAAAATCAGTTATTTCACTATCGTCTTCCGCTGTTTTTTCGCCCTTGATGGTTAGTTGATTGCGATGAGCTTCCACATCGATTTCATCTTCAGAAAACCCCGCTACCGCCATAGAAATACGATAAGAATTCTCACTTAAGCGCTCGATATTATAAGGTGGATAAGACTGAGCACTTTCAGGCTGTGACATTGAGTCGAACATATTAAACAGACGATCGAAACCGACGGTTGAACGATATAGAGGTGTAAAATCCACTTGACGCATAATATTGCCCTCCTTCAGAGCGACGTATAAATTGGTCTATAACAACCTCCAAATTGGCAGGTTTTAAAGTGACCAGCAGCCCCATCATGGCGACTGCTCTCAATATTTGGTTGCTGGATTTGTGACTTTCAAGATCTATTCTATTAGATACGATAGAGATAATATGTTTGCGGGTATTTTTCATGAACCAAGAATTAACGATTGTTTTCACGCTGCTGCTTGTTGCGATCATTATGTTTGCAGCAAACAAACCCCGCATGGACGCTGTTGCGCTTATCATGATTTGCGCTTTACCGTTAAGCGGAATATTGACTGTTGAAGAGGCATTATCCGGGTTCGCGGATCCCGCGGTCATTCTGATAGCGCTTCTGTTTGTAGTCGGTGAAACCCTTGCGCGGACAGGTATCGTGCAACAAATCGGTGACTGGCTTGTCGAGAAGTCGGGTTCAAGTGAAAACAGATTGCTGTTTTTCCTGATGATATCTGTCGCCGGGATCGGCGCATTCATGAGTTCAACGGGCGTAGTGGCAATATTTATCCCCGTAGTGCTACGGATCGCCAGACAAGCAAATATTTCATCAGCTCGACTAATGATGCCGCTGGCTTACGCCGCACTGCTCAGCGGGATGTTAACATTGGTAGCAACACCCCCAAATCTCATTGTTCAAAGTGAACTGGCAAAACATGGCTTAAACGGATTTGCTTTCTTTTCGTTCAGTCCATTTGGCATCCCACTTCTCGTTATTGCGTTTTTCTATATGTTTTACGCGCGTCGGTTTTGGGGAAAAAGCATTTCGTCGGCCACATCGACTAAGCGCCCTCACATTGCAGACTGGATAGATGAGTATCATCTACACCGTCGTGAAGCCCGTATAAAAATTCTGAAAACATCACCTCTTATCAAAAAAACCTTGCAACAATTGAACTTACGACAAGCAAGCGGCGTCAATATCTTGGCAATTGAACGCACATCTGGTTTGGCAAAAAAACTGATCACTCCGCGCCCCGACACACTGCTTCTGCGTGATGACATACTGCTTATGGACATAGCCAACCTCCCTTCTGACGAAACAGTCGCGAGCCTTTGTCGTGAATACAAATTACAAAGGATGAAGTTAAGCGGTCGATACATGTCTGACAGCACCCAGCAGATTGGCATGGCTCAAGTCATGATCCCTGCGGGCTCGAGCCTGATTGACAAAACAATCTCAGATATCGGCTTCCGCAAGATCTATGAACTTACAATCATCGGACTAAAAAGAGGGAGCGAAGCCGCTAGTGGAAGCCTTACAAATATTGCGTTTAAGCCGGGAGATATCCTTCTCGTCATTGGGCCGTGGCGCAATATCAAAAGACTAGGAGCAAATCAACGCGACTTGTTTATTCTAGATCTACCGCAGGAGATTGATAATGCCACCGAAGCTTCTGCGCGAGCACCCTATGCTCTTATAGGTTTGCTTTTAATGGTTTTCTTCATGGTAAGCGGATTAGTACCAAATGTTATAGCAGCCTTGATTACTTGTTTATTCATGGGACTGACAAAATGCATTAATCTAGACACGGCCTATCGTTCTATCCATTGGCAAAGTCTTATCCTTATCGTCGGCATGTTGCCGTTCTCTCTAGCATTGCAAAAAACCGGTGGCGTAGCTATGATATCTGACTTCGTCCTGTCATTTGCAGGCGGAGCGAGCCCGCGCTTCCTGCTAGCCGCACTATTTACAGTCACTGCATTGCTAGGACTTTTTATATCAAACACGGCAACAGCTGTTCTCATGGCACCGGTTGCCATTAGCTTGGCTCAACAGATGCATGCCTCACCGTATCCCTTCGCGATGACTGTAGCTCTAGCATCCTCAGCAGCTTTTATGACGCCGGTATCCTCCCCTGTAAACACATTAATTTTGGGACCAGGAAATTATAAGTTTTTCGATTTTGTTAAAACGGGAGTTCCTTTCACGTTAATTACCATGCTTTTTACAATTTTACTGGTCCCGCTCTTATTGCCCTTTTAACCAAAGAAAAGACAGCTTTTGCGCTGTACCTCCCATCACTTCTGATAGTACAAACATATGCAAGCCTTTCTTAAATCTTCGAAGTTAGATAGTTTCAGATACTATTCACAATCATAGTGAGAGACCGTAAGTGCAGCACGCCAGATATCATACCAAGCAGAACTCTGCTTCCATCAATACATCTATAGGCTACATGGATGGTGGTAAAAAAAAGCGTATCCGATATGCAGTCACGGCAAACACCCAAACGCAATGTTTCGGCACAATCGTTATATTACAAGGCTTCAACGAATGCATTGAGAACTACACTGGAACGTTTATAGAACTCGGAAAACGTGGGTTTTACTCGGCGACATTTGATTGGTCGGGCCAAGGTCAATCGTCAGCGCAAAAACGTAAACGTGGCCGGCATTTCGGTTTCAATGTCAATTCTGATATTGCCGATCTGGAATTTTTTCTGCAAAATATCATCTATCCCGACTGTCCACCACCCTATTATCTACTCACATACGATATGGGTGCACTGATTGCTCTTTCTGCATTGGAGGTTGTGAACAATCAGTTCCATCGGTTGCTCTGCGTATCGCCATTGATTGCCCCCTTTGGAATAAAAACAGATAGCTTGCACCATATGGTCGGCCAAATACTGACGGATATAGGTCTTGGCAAAATGCGATTGAAAGCAGCCGCCAAAATGCAGATGCTGAGTGATCAAACTCCAGATCAGACTGATAACCAAACCAACATTCCCGTTGGTTCAAACACTCTTTTACCAACATACCATTGGCTGTGCGATACGTTGAATACAGCACGTTTTGTAAAAGCAAAAATGCAGGATGACGCGTTGCGTGTACCAACTCTTTTCATATTGGCAAATCAAGATGTCATTTCCAATGACCGGGAAGCGCGCAAACTTTGTGATTCTACACGCCTTGCTGATAGCCTGACAATTATGGGCGCTGGTCACGATATCATCCGCAGTGAAAACCGTTACCTTTCGCAGTTTTGGGCTGCATTTGATGCATTCATTCCGGGAAGCTTGCCGATAAAAGCCGGAACAATGCTCGAACCAACGACGTTCGATATGCATTCACTCAGATGAAATGATCTACCAATCGGTAAGCTTCACGCACCGTTCAATTTCTGTATGGCCTTCTCGTATAATTGCGGGTTTGCAGCCGCTATTATATTGCCTGCCTTCTCAGCGCGCCCACCATCCCATTGCGTAATGACACCTCCCGATTGCTCAACGATGGGGATCAACGCCATTATATCATAGGGTTTTAACCCGGTTTCGACAACAAGGTCGACAAATCCGGACGCAAGCATAGCAAACGCATAGCAATCCGTTCCAAATCGCCGCAACTTTACTTCTTCACTAAGGGCATTGAATCTGGTTGCGTCTTCTCCTTTAAAAAGTTCCGGCGCCGTTGAGAACAGAATAGCATCACTCAATGAACAGCAGTTGCTTGTCTTAAGCTGCCGGCTTTTGTCATCATAAGCGGTATAGAGGAACGCACCTTTGCCGCTTGCGTAATAGAGCTCTTGCGTGAATGGCTGGGCCATCATGCCGGCAACTGCTTTTTCTGCTCTTTTCAACCCAACCAGACACCCCCAAACCGGCAAGCCGGAGATAAACGCGCGCGTTCCATCAATTGGATCAATTACCCAGACATCATCATTATTACCAATATGCGCTGGAAACTCTTCACCCTGAATACCGTCATCAGGGCGTTCGCGCTGGATAATTTCCCTCAAAGCAAGTTCAGTCTCTCGATCGGCAATCGTCACCGGATCAAAGCCGTTTTGTTCTTTGTTATCCACCGACAAAATTTGCCGAAAGTAAGGAAGTGATGCGATTCGCGATGCGTTTGACAGCTTTCTAAAAAATTCCAAGTCTGGAAGGTTGCTCATTTGGAGGTCAATACCCGTTAATTTGCGAATAAATTTTAATTTTCATGACTATTCTTTAGACATAAATTATTTGGTGCCCGTTAAACAGTCAATTACATTTGACACATAGCATGATATTTTTGTATTTATATGACAACAGGCAATCCTGTTAATGCCCTTTTTAGGGCGTTTCCTCCCTAGACTTTCGCCGCGCCCTTGAGTGCGGCTTTTTTTATTCAGCAGCCATTCGTTGCATATGTAATTCGCTTTCGGGAAAAGACATCAAGTCTGCAGCAAATTCCAGAAGATCTGCGCGTAACGTTGCAAACCTATTCGTTGGCTCAAGTGAAATCTCATTCAGATAAAGGCTGCGATTTATTTCTATTTGTAGACTATGAATATTCTCATGCGGGCACCCGTAATGCGACGTGATGAAACCTCCGGAATATGGGCGGTTAAGGCTGACACTATAGCCTTTACGACGAAGGCGGTCAGCTGCAAAAGTGGAAAACGATTGTGGACATGAGCGCCCATGATGATCCCCAAGTATGAAGTCAGGCTGTTCGATGCCGCCGAAAAATTTGAGTTTTCCCGGCATAGAATGACAATCAATCAAAACAGCAAAACCAAATTTCTGGCGCATTCGAGCCAGTGAACGCTCCAAATTCTGGTGATAAGGGATGTAGAAATTCTCAATACGATGCAGAGCCTCGGCAAGCTCTATCTTTCCAGCGTAAATGTTCATATTCGTCGCGACTATCTTTGGAATAGTGCCTAAGCCAGCAGAAACACGTATCGTAGGTTCAGGCACAAAAGCCGGCAGCGGCTCATCAAACATTTCAGCATCAAGTTCATATATATCCCTATTCACATCCACAAAAGCACGCGGGAAATTTGCAGCCATGAAACCGCCACCGAGTCTGACCACATCATTAAAGATAAGGTCGACAAAACTATCCTCTGACATTCTGATACTGAACGGATCGAGCGCTGATAGTTCAAGAAATGCTTTCGGATAAACACGGCCTGAATGGGGAGAATTGAACAAATACGGCACCCGCAAATCCGCCGGTTCTCTATATTCAAATGCGGGGCATCCGTCCAAACTCATATCGATTATCCAAAATTGAAACACATTTTGAAGGACTGTTACGGCAACTGGCAATTAACCATTAAGTCAATCAATTCGTTCATAGTCGCTTTATCGCTTTTTTTACAAACACGCTATATTGTAAGAAGAAGATAAGGCCATATTTTGAATAGACAACAACTGGACATTGCCATGAAACGAATTTTGCTCGCAGAAGATGATAACGATATGCGCCGCTTTTTGGCAAAAGCGCTGGAACGCGCTGGTTACGAGGTTACCGACTTCGACAACGGTGCTAGTGCTTACGAACGCCTGCAGGAAGAACCGTTTTCATTGCTTTTGACAGACATAGTAATGCCCGAGATGGACGGCATTGAACTTGCACGACGTGCAACCGAAATCGATCCTGATCTACGGGTTATGTTTATCACGGGTTTCGCCGCTGTTGCTTTGAATTCGGATAGCAACACTCCACGTGATGCTAAAGTGTTGTCTAAACCTTTTCACCTCCGTGAGCTCGTTACCGAAGTCGAAAAGATGCTCATTGCCGCCTGAGGTGGCCTTATCTAAAATATTTACGTTTTCGCTCCCATATTATCATTTTTTTGCCGTTCAGGCATTGACCTTCAGCATTTGATATGGTGTATGCAGCGGCATCGGATGGGCGTGTAGCTCAGCGGGAGAGCACTACATTGACATTGTAGGGGTCACAGGTTCAATCCCTGTCACGCCCACCATCCTTTAAAAAAACAGATATCTTCCCCTCGTTTCATTTTTCATCTGCGCTATTTTTTCATCTATAACGCAAGAGACACTATTTTCCGTTCACCTTTCATACTAAGAAGACACGCTAAATCACACAAACATTGTGTCGTCACGGCAAGACATCAAAGGAGAATCGGTTGCCAAATATTGATGAAGCCAAACAAACCAGCTTTGACCTAAGTGGAAATAGCATTCTCGGGTTTTCATCATACGATGGACGCGGAGCCGCGATCGGCGAGATTCACGCCCGCCCCTATCCTCTTATTGAAGGGCCGATGCTGCTGATCCAGCTTGCTTTCATTACTGATCCTGCCAGCGGTCAAGATCAAAATACCCTATCGGAATTTTCAAGACGCCTCGGAATATCACCACCTGAAGCAGCTGCGCGACATCATGCGATGCAATGGGGGAAAGGAAGCCTGCGTTGGGAGAAACATACTGAATTCTCAACCTATCTGTGGGAAGCACCGCTAAACGTTAAAACGCATTTACCGGAAGGAAACTCACCCTTTGGTCTAGGCTTCCCCACACCGGGCAAGGCTATTTCTGGCGTGAAACTTGAAATATTGCCGTGGAATTCAAATTCAGAGCGGCGCATTGAGGATTTCGATCCAGGGAGTCTCTGTTATTCGTTGGTCGAGGGAGGTATGGCAGCAATCATCACCGACTTTCGTCAAGATGGTGATAATCTCACTCCCATGCTGATTCTCGACAAGGGGCTTTCCCCTGCACGACTCGGTGCTTTATCGCAGCGCCTTATAGAAATAGAGACTTATCGAACCCTTGCTATGCTTGGCTTGCCGTTGGCGCAAAAATTATCCTCTCAGACAAGAAGTATGGAAGAAAAGCTTGCAACACTCACCGCCGATATGCGCGCCAATGAAAAACGCGACAATCGGCATCTGTTGGATGAATTGACAAGTTTGGCTATTGGTTTGGAAGCAGATGCAGCCGCAAGCCTTTACCGGTTTGGCGCCAGTCGGGCGTATGATGGCATTGTAACCGAACGGCTCCATACGTTAAACGAAGCGCCAGTAACCGGATACGACACGTGGATAGGGTTTCTACAGCGACGTATGGCACCCGCGATGAGGACCTGCCGCTCGGTAGAAGATCGGCAAGCCAATTTATCACGTAAATTGACACGCGCGACCAATCTTTTACGCACGTGGATAGATGTTGAATTGGAAGAACAAAATCGGGATCTTCTATCGTCCATGGATCAACGCGCGAAAACACAATTACGACTCCAACAAACAGTCGAGGGACTATCAGTCGCTGCAGTGTCATATTATGTCGTCGGATTGATCGGCTATCTTAGTAAGGGCACCCATTTCTTTGGCTGGACCACGCCACCCGAATACATTACCGCTTTAGCCGTACCTGTAGCACTACTCATTGTATGGTGGCTTGTTAGACGCATTCGACGTTCCCATAGTGGTGCAACACATAATGACCAACAGCAACATTGAGCGCATTCATTTAACAAAGTGATATGCAGGATCTATACCGACATAGTTGCAATAGCAGAACAGATTAGAATAAGAGACCGGGAGTTGCGCTGCTAACAAACCATCAATGGCGCAATCAATTTGCCTCTCTGTGGTTGGATAAAGCCTAGCAGCGCATTTCTTGTGTCACACGGATATCATTCGGAGGGTGTAATGATTCCGCCTGGAACTGAGTATCCAATATCGAAATACAAAAATTTTCACCGACGCAATGTTGTAAACATCCATGACCGCGAACATTTTTACGCGTGCCTGTATCTCACTTAGCGCAATAACGTTAGTCTTTATTGATTCTCAACGCGCCCGATCAAGTACACGCTTACATTCGATCAATTCAAAAAGCGTCTCTTGCAACAATGTTTTATCATCTTTTCCATGATTTTTATTGCTCGTGCCCAACTGGGCATCTGAATCGGCTTTCATAAAGCCGAATAGTCCTTTGGACGGTGCCTTTACCACTTCTGTAGTTGTGTCTTGTAAGTCTTCAGCGCGTTTTTTCTGCGTGATAGCATCTATAGCCGCCACGTCACCGGTTCCCAAGGCTACAACGAAGGCAACACCATTTTCCTTCAAAAGACGTTGCGCACCCTTTATCGTGTAACCCTGTCCATACAAAAGTTGCTGAATACCCTTTAGGAGATCTACATCAGCCGGACGATAATAGCGGCGTCCGCCGCCGCGCTTCAAAGGTTTTATCTGGGTAAACCGCGTTTCCCAAAACCGCAACACGTGTTGAGGAAGGTCCAGTGCCTCTGCAACTTCACTGATCGTACGAAATGCGTCTGGACTTTTATCCATTTTACGACCTCAAGCAAATTATACGAATCAACCACTAAACGACTGTCGTAACAGTAGTTTTATGGAAACCATACGTCAAGCTTACATGCTATATCTACGTGTTTGTTCAAAAGTTTTGCTTGAACTGACAGCGCCAAAGGTACGCTAACTACGCCTTCTTCAATCGATGAGAATCCAAAATACGCTGTTTGAGCACGTTAGACGCTTTGAATGTCATAACCCGACGGGGTGAGATTGGTACCTCTTCACCAGTTTTGGGATTACGACCGATACGCTCACTTTTACTTCTTACGTGAAACGTTGCAAATGAGGACAACTTAACTGTATCCCCTTTAACAATTGCATCGCACACTTCATCGAGAATCATTTCAACCAGTGAAGCTGATTCCGTACGAGACAGACCAACTTGTCTGCAAACCGCATCTGCCAAATCTGCACGTGTAACTGTTTTGCCTGTCATAACAGCTGCCTCATAAAATATTGAAGTTAAAGAACTTATACGGTTTATTTAGTTCTGGTCAAGTCGCCTTGCCATTACCAGCGCACCAAGACAGCCCCCCAAGTGAAGCCACCGCCCATTGCTTCGAGCATAACGAGATCACCCTTCTTGATACGACCATCGCTCACAGCCGATGCAAGCGCTAAAGGTACGGATGCCGCCGAGGTGTTACCGTGTTGACCGACTGTAATAACGACTTTTTCTTCATCAATGCCGAGCTTTTTAGCGGATGCATCAATGATCCGTTTATTCGCTTGATGTGGCACAAACCAATCAAGGTCGGTTGCCGAGATACCCGTTGCTAAAAAGCAATCATCGATAACGTCCGTGATCATTCCCACAGCATGCTTGAATACTTCGCGTCCTTCCATGCGAAGATGTCCCGTCGTCTGCGTTGTGGAAGGTCCACCATCGACATAAAGCTTATTAACGTGTGCACCATCTGAACGTAACTTCGAAACAAGGATGCCACGGTCTTCATTTGTTCCGCTCTGCTTGGGCAAAGCCTCCAGCACGACTGCTCCAGCTCCGTCACCAAATAAAACGCAAGTCGTCCTATCTTCCCAATCGAGAATACGAGAAAATGTCTCAGCACCGATAACCAACGCTCTCTTTGCCATACCGCTGCGCAAGTAAAGATCACCTGTTGTTATGGCAAAAATAAATCCAGAACACACAGCTTGAACATCAAACGCGAAGCCATGTTCCATTCCCAAAGCATTCTGAATTTCCACTGCTGAGGCTGGAAATGTGTGATTGGGTGTGGAGGTTGCCAATATAATGCAATCAATATCTGCAATAGTTAAACCAGCATTTTCCAAAGCCGCTCTCGCAGCTGCAGTGCCAAGCGATACCGTTGTTTCGTCCTTGTCCGCGATATAACGCTGACGAATACCTGTTCTTTGCACAATCCACTCATCGGATGTTGCAACAAGCTGCTCTAAATCGCTATTCAGCACTTTCTTTTTTGGCAGTGCACTTCCAATGCCGCATATAGCAGAACGAATCATTCAGTTTAATCCTTGCCCGGAATTTACAAATTAAATTGCTGAAGCCGGTTTAATTTTTATCCAAGTCATGGGCACTGTCTTCTTCTTGATGAAGGAGTACCGGTTTTTTTTCGTGAAAATCCCGCAGATCCGCTGCAATTTTTTCTAAGAGTTTGTTATTGACCATCTCATAGCCAACCCGGATAGCCGATGCAAAACCATCCGCATCTGTTCCTCCGTGGCTTTTGATGACGACACCATTCAAGCCAAGTAAAACGCCGCCATTCACGCGGCCCGGATCCATTTTTTGCTTTAGCTTGCGAAACGCACCCACAGAAAGCAAATATCCAATGCGTGAAAATATAGAGCTTCGCATGGCATCGCCTAATATCTTTGCCATCTGACGAGCGGTACCTTCCGCAGCCTTCAATGCAATATTTCCCGAGAAGCCTTCTGTGACGACAACGTCGACCGTGCCTTTTCCTATATCGTTGCCCTCGACAAAACCTTTGTATTCAAGCCCGTCAAGCTGGACTTCTCGCAGCATCATTCCCGCCTGCTTGATTTCATCCAGTCCTTTGACTTCTTCAACACCCACATTCAAAAGGCCGATAGAAGGTCTTTCCACATGATAAAGAGCGCGAAACATTCCGGCCCCCATCACAGCGAGATCTACCAATTGATCAGCTGATGCACCAATCGTTGCCCCGATATCCAAAACGATGCTTTCGCCGCGTAGCGTTGGCCATACTCCCGCTATACCGGGCCTATCGGCCTCGGCCATCATGCGCAGACAAAAATAGGACATTGCCATGAGCGCACCGGTATTTCCCGCCGAAACACATGCGTCTGCCTCTCCATTTTTGACCGCTTCGATAGCATGCCACATCGACGACTTGCCTCGACCATTGCGCAATGCCTGACTTGGCTTTTCGTCCATGCGTGTAAATGTTTCAGTCGCTATGAAAGTCGATTTTTCTGCTAAATCAGGATATTTTTTGAGAACAGGTTCCACAACTTCCTTAACGCCGTAAAACAGCAGGTGGATATCGGGAAAACGTTTCTGTGCGATTGCAGCACCGGCAATCGTAACTTCTGGGCCATAATCGCCACCCATTGCGTCCACAGAAATTCTGATCACTCTTATATGTCCTAATTACATTCAGATTGGCAGTGCCGAGGTTCAATGGAATGGCACCCCACGCCTTCCCATCGCTGTCATGACGCTGAAAATAGCGTTTTTACAATATCATACAACAACTAATTTACTTTTTTACCGGTCACAATTATTTCAGCTGTTTCAAGATAGCAAATGGAGAAGGCTTCTTTTCAACCTGTTTTTCGTCATCAGACAGCTGCACTTCCGCACCTGATTTACGTGGATAGGGATCAATAGCGAGCTCAAAAAACTCCTCCATGATCATCCCCACATCAATCGAATCCCCATGGAAAACTTCAGGAGCGTCCGGACCTTCGGCATCTAAAAAAATTTCCCCCGTCTCATCGCGAGTTTCAGGCTTAAGCAAACGAGAATCATCTGGAACGAAGACTGCTTCAATATTTTCATCGATCTTCTGCGGCACTGGTTCCAATGTAACAATACACGCTTGAGATATATCGGCCTTCAGATTGCCCTTCACGCGAATTCCACGTTTTTTCCAAGGCAGAATTTGGAATTCCCCAAAAAAAACTGAAACGTCTAGCAAACCATGATTCTTCGCAAGCTTTGATCGTTCTTTTTCGTCAGCATCGATTTCAACGCGTATGCCTTTCACAGGCAGAGATTTGACATTGACGGGGTAATTGATAGCAAATGTCATCGTTGCATGATTATTGTCGTTCATAATTCGTCCTCAAGATCGATATACAATGACCTCAGCTGATTGGTGCCATGGTCCAGCCATTATTTCAGGTTAGGCGGCTTGTTAAGATGCCAAAACAATTGGTAGTGCTTTATTCTATCAAATAATAGCATGCCACATCCGATGCAATCTATTGCAAACAGTTGCAAGGTAGTTTAGGCAAAAAGAACTGGAACAGGAGGTAAGCCTCCGCCATGCATAAAATGGAGATGTCATTGTTTCATATGATCCGCGTTGTAACCCGGGCCAGGCATGGGTTAATGGTCGGTCTGTTGGCAGCCACAGCCATAGCTGTTACTGGCTGTAAATCAACCGATGTGCTCAATACAAGCCAAACCTATAATGAGGGCTATGTGCTGGATCAAGCAGCGCTCGATTCCGTACCTGTTGGGTCCAGCCGGGATCAGGTCTTACTTGCCTTAGGCTCCCCATCTTTGACAGCCATGTATGACAATGAAGTGTTTTATTATATTTCGCAGACACGCTACCGTGGTGCGCAGTTTATGAAACCGAAAATCATTGACCGCAAGATTCTTGCTATCTACTTCAATAAAAATGGGCAGATTGACAAGATCGCTAATTACGGGCTCCAAGATGGAAAAATCTTTGATAGTGTTTCACAGACAACACCTACCGGTGGACGTGATCAGTCATTCTTGTCTCAGTTGATCAAAGGCTCTTCAGGTGTTCCGAACTTACCAACAAACAGTAGGTAAAATTGGCTGAATGAGACTTCAAAAATCCTTTAGTGCGATATTTTTCGTCTGAAAGTAACAGATATAAAAAAGCCCTTCTCGGAAGGGCTTTTTTATTTTCAAAATGCATATTTGTCGAACACTAAGGTCGCAGTTCTTTTGCTATCCTGTCGAGAACCGCATTTACCAGCTTTGGCTCATCCGCATCAAAGAATGCCTTGGCTACATCAACATATTCGCTAACGATAACGGCTACAGGCACATCAAGCCGGTTTTTAATTTCCCATAATCCCGCACGTAAAATCGCACGGAGGGTCGAATCAATGCGTGACAAAGGCCAATCCTCAGGCAACCGTTGCCGGATCATTGGGTCAAGTATTTTTTGTTCCTCAACCACACCTGCAATAATCGCACGAAACCACTGCGGATCTGCATCAAGATATTGATCACCGTCGATATCTTGTCCCAAGCGATAAGCTTCATATTCTGCCGCGGTTTCCATGACGCCGGTGCCCGCAACATCCATCTGATAAAGCGCTTGTACCGCTGCTAAACGTGCAGCACCGCGCTTGTTTGCTGGCCGTATCGTAGAGCGATTTGTACCACTAGTATTATTCAACGGTTTACTCCGAATTCATGTTTTAAAGCAACCATTCGCAGAGCTGCAGCTGCCGCGAAGCCACCTTTATTTTTCTGATCGTCTTTAGCACGAGCCCATGCTTGTTTCTCATTCTCAACGGTTAGAATCCCGTTGCCAATAGCCAACCGTTTACGAACGCTCAATTCGGTCAGGGCTCGGCATGAATCGTTTGAAACTATCTCGAAATGGTACGTTTCTCCCCGAATAACACACCCCAACGCGACGTAGCCGTCATAGTTTTTCTCGCCTTTTTCAGCAAACGCAATGGCGGCCGGAAC
The DNA here is from genome assembly GCF_054871565.1 of Bartonella sp. LJL80. Classification (NCBI taxonomy): domain Bacteria; kingdom Pseudomonadati; phylum Pseudomonadota; class Alphaproteobacteria; order Hyphomicrobiales; family Bartonellaceae; genus Bartonella; species Bartonella sp. LJL80. The sequence continues at coordinate 304,528 of NZ_JBTXLM010000004.1, read as the reverse complement.
TTCTAACGCACCCGGAACGGTTATGACGTCAAAGGTTGCCTCTGCCTTTGCCAAAACCCCTTTTGCCCCTCCTAAGAGAGCATCGGAAATATCGTTGTAGAAACGTGCTTCAACAATGAGAAGATGTGGTTTTTTGACTATTTTTTTTGTCATGATGTGGTCCTGCAGATGAACGATCGGTCATCATCAATAGGCCGAGTTGTCACGGTACCAAGCGATGAATGAATTTGTTCTGGTCTAAATGAGTTTTCGATAAAGCGAAAGCCGCTTTTCTAGCGAAGGTCAAAATACATGATTTTTCTGACCAATGCTATTAAACGCGATCGTCAAACGATTGATTGAAGCAGTCAGCAACTAATCGGAAAATCGGCCAACCGTGCGGCATAGCGCGCAAGCTGATCTATCTCTACGTTGACGAAATCTCCGATTTTAGCGTCTGCCCACGTTGTAACGTCCAATGTGTGCCTTATGATCAACACATCAAAAATATTGCCATTGACAGAGTTGACCGTCAAAGAAGTGCCATTTAACGCCACAGAGCCCTTTTGCGCAATAAACCGCGCCAAATCTTCCGGCACTTCCAATTGATAGCGCATGGCATCACCTTCTGCAGTCATCGTAATGATCTGCGCCAAACCATCGACGTGTCCCGATACCAAATGCCCCCCCATCTCGTCACCAAGCTTAAGCGAACGTTCCAAATTGATATGGGTGCCGATTTTCCATTGTGTCAAATTTGTCAACCGCATTGCCTCTTCCCATGCCTCAACAACAAACCAGTCACGATTGCTATCGGTATTTGGCAGTTCAACAACCGTAAGACAAATACCGCCACAAGCTATGGATGCACCGATATCAATCGTTGACGTATCGTAATTTGTAGCTATCTTCAGGCGTATACCTTCATTTAATGTGGCAACTGATTCAATAACACCTACATCTGTGACTATACCGGTGAACATTTTCCGTCACGTCTCCATTCTGAATACTGATCACTTCCAAACGTCGCAGCAGACGTCTGTTTGAACTTTGAAAGATAATGCTTCATATTTGGTGCGGCAACACCGTCTGGTCCCAAGTTGATAGGGCAATTGAAAAGCGAAAGCTTATCAACGCAATCATGATTCAAAAAATCATCAGCCGTTCGCGTACCACCCTCTATTAAAACGCTTGCGACATTCCTCTCGAATAGTAGCTGCAAAATATCTTGGGGTAAAAACTGACCATGCTTCGTTCCAAGAGAGATAACATCAACACCCCGCTTCCTAAAAGCATGAGCTGCATTTTTTGGCAAATCATGATCACAGATAATCCATGTCGGCATTTCGCCAGCCGTGGTAACTATATTGCTATTCAGTGGTGTGCGAAGATTTCGATCTAGTACAATTCGGATCGGGGACCGCGGACTTAAACCGGGCAGCCGGCAGGTTAAAAGCGGGTCATCTACCAGAACAGTTGACACGCCTACCAAAATTGCATCATGACAAGCGCGTAAACCAAAGCTAATAGAATGCGAGATTGCATTACTTATCGCGACGTTGCCTTTTTTTTCTATTCCTATAGCGTTATCGGCGGAAATCGCCAATTTCAGTGTAACTTCAGGCCTTTTCTGAAGTTTTTTTGTCATGTAAGCGCTTAAACTTTCATAAGCCGACTGCGCCAATACACCCGTCGTCACATCAATGCCAGCCGCCTGAAGGATCGCGACACCCCTGCCCGCCACCCTATCATCAGGATCAAGCAAAGCGATAACTACACGCTTTATCCCGGCTTTAACTAAAGCATTGGCGCAGGGAGGTGTCTTACCGAAATGGGAACAAGGCTCAAGCGTGACGTAGGCAGTGGCGCCTTGCGCTTGCGATCCTGCCATAACCAATGCTTGTGGTTCAGCATGAGGTCGGCCACCTATAGCCGTCACCCCGTGGCCGATTATGGTTTTCCGATCTTGCGCAACAAGAACAGTTCCAACGGACGGATTTTCATTCGTTAGACCAATATGACGATAGGCAAGCCTTATGGCTGCCGCCATAAATCGCTGATCGACAACTGCATCAGGCATCTGTTTCGGTTTCTTTTGTCATCTCAATATCGGAGATTTCATCAATGACATCATGAAAGTCGCTAGCATTGCGAAAGTTTCTGTATACGGAAGCAAACCGGATGTAAGCAATATCATCGATGCCTTTCAAAGCCTCCATAACGAGGTGCCCGATTTCTTCAGAAGGGATTTCCGGTTCGCCAGAACTTTCAAGCTGACGAACGATTCCCGATATTGCACGCTCAATACGATCTGGGTCAACATTGCGCTTCCGCAATGCAACATCAACAGACCGCATAAGCTTGTCGCGGTCGAAGGGAACCCTCCGACCACTTTTCTTAGCTACCATCAACTCACGGAGTTGCACACGTTCGAACGTCGTGAATCGTCCTCCGCAAACAGAGCATATGCGGCGGCGACGTATAACAGAACCATCCTCAGCAGGACGGGAATCCTTTACCTGAGTATCTTCTGATTGACAGTAAGGACACCGCATTTTCCACTCCGTTCCAGAAACTAACCTAAATATGAATAAAGCGGAAAGCGTTCAGTCAAAACTTTGACCTTACGTTGGACTTCTGCTTCTACGGCCGCGTTGCCTTCATCCGAATTGGCAACTTTCAAACCATCAAGAACTTCGGAAATAAGCTCACCAATTTCTCGGAACTCTTCCTCACCGAAACCGCGTGTCGTTGCAGCTGGCGTACCAAGACGAACACCTGACGTCACAAAAGGTTTTTCTGGATCGAATGGAATACCGTTCTTGTTACAGGTGATGTTAGCTCGGCCCAAGGCTGCCTCGGCACGTTTGCCCGTCGCATTCTTGGGCCGTAAGTCAACCAGCATAAGATGGTTGTCAGTACCGCCGGAAACAATATCGAGCCCGTTCTTCTTGAGACTAGCCGACAAGGCTTTAGCGTTTGCGACAACGTGCGTTGCATAGGTTTTGAAGGACGGCTGAAGTGCTTCACCAAATGCGACCGCTTTCGCTGCAATGACGTGCATTAGCGGACCGCCCTGCAAGCCAGGAAATACAGCAGAATTGATTTTTTTCGCCAAAGCCTCGTCATTGGTAAGGATCATGCCGCCGCGTGGGCCGCGTAGAGATTTATGGGTTGTAGTTGTGACAACATGGGCATGAGGAACAGGTGATGGGTGAACGCCACCTGCAACCAACCCAGCAATATGAGCCATATCAACCATTAGATATGCGCCAACTTCATCCGCAATTTCGCGAAAGCGCTTCCAATCCCAGAAACGAGAATATGCCGTTCCACCCGCTAGTATAAGTTTCGGCTTATGTTCCTTCGCCAATCGTGCGACTTCTTCCATGTCCAGCAATTGGTCTTCCTTACGAACACCATATGAAACAACATTAAACCACTTTCCCGACATATTGACCGGAGAACCATGTGTGAGGTGACCACCCGAATTCAGGTCAAGTCCCATAAATGTGTCACCGGGCTGGAGCAGCGCGAAGAACACAGCCTGGTTCATTTGACTACCGGAATTGGGTTGTACGTTAGCAAATGCTGCACCAAAAAGTTTTTTTGCACGCTCAATCGCTAATTCTTCAACGATATCGGCATATTCACAGCCGCCGTAATAACGCTTTCCCGGATATCCTTCAGCATATTTATTGGTGAAAACCGATCCCTGTGCCTCGAGAACCGCACGTGATACAATATTTTCAGAAGCTATAAGCTCGATTTCATGACGTTGCCGCCCGAGCTCACCGCGAATTGCATCGAAAACTTCTGCATCCACAGTTTGAAGATCATCATTGAAAAAGCGCTTTTGCGCGGCATTCATTTGTTCGCTCATGAGACAGATCCTATAACAGAAAAAACATGCTAGTGCCGAATAACATACCATGGCATTCAGGCCAAACAATTTGCAATCTTTTTACCGCCCAATACAAAAAAATATGACCGAGGCTATAAAGCTGTCCTTCATAAACAATAGTATTTTTTGACCGATAACGCCTGATCATCGCGTCTTTATATCAAAACTACCGCAGCAGTGCATTGTGTTGAAGTTGATTTTAGTTTTGAAGGACTACGCTACGGCATGGTAGCTGCTGATTTTCCTTGTAATCTCAAGCAAATTCCGCATAGTTTTACACTCATCAAAGCTGCATTAATACCGAGTCAAATCAAACAGGACTTATCAAATGACAACGAAGGTTTTCATCGACGGTGAACACGGAACCACCGGTCTACAGATTCAAAAACGTTTGGCTGAGCGACAGGATTTGCAGGTATTATCCATTCCGCACACCGAACGGCACGATGTAGCTGCAAGGATTGATCGGTTGAAATCGGCAGATATCGTTATTCTTTGCCTGCCAGACACCGCAGCGGTGGAAGCAGTCAAGCTTCTGGATGGCAATCATACAACGCGAATTATCGACAGTTCGACCGCCCATCGTATATCGCATGAATGGGTCTATGGCTTTGCCGAGATGACTGCGGAGCAAGAAAAACGTATTCGAGCAGCGCGTTTCGTGTCTAACCCAGGATGTTATCCTACCGGAGCTATAGGGATCTTACGACCACTTCGTGAAGCGTTTTTGGTCGATCCTGATATTGCGATAAGTATCAATGCAGTTTCTGGCTACACCGGCGGCGGGAAACAACTTATAGCACAGATGGAAGATGCAAACCGCGATGATGCAATTGCATCGAATTATTTTGTTTATGGTTTAAACCTCAAACATAAACATGTGCCGGAAATAAAAACGCACGGCCAGCTAACAGGCACACCGCTCTTCATACCAAGCGTAGGGCGGTTTGCTCAAGGTATGGTTGTTAACATTCCTTTACATGCCTCCCAATTCAGAAAATCTGTTAAAACGGATAATTTGCGGGATATCTTGGCTGAGCATTATAAGCACAAAAGATTCGTTTCAGTTGCCAGCAAAGAAGAAACCGAAAGCACAGTCCGTTTAGACCCGGAAATGCTCGCCAATACCGATGACATGAAAATTTTTGTTTTTGGCGATGATAACAATGGCATCTTTAATATAAGCGCAGTGCTCGACAATCTTGGCAAAGGCGCATCTGGAGCAGCGGTTCAAAACCTTGATTTGATGATGGAAAAGGTGTGAATTCTCTTAAGCCCCTCTTTCGATCAGAAGGGACGGAGACCGTGAATGGCTTAGTCCCTTTAATCAAAGGCGACATGTCAAAACATTGAATTAAGACACACTTTTCTAACGCGTCAGATGTCTGATTCACAGCTCACACATCCGAAAAACGAGGGACCCAATATGCCCCCGTTTTTCCTTTCATGCAAAAAGCGATTGACCTAAGATACAAGTGGATAAGCTCCTTTGGTTGCCCGCCAATGAGCAACGGCAAAACAGAGGACAATAAGCGCGAATCCTTGATGAATAAGTCCCCAGCTGATCGGTACTTCTGTCAATAACGTGACAATACCGAATATCGCCTGTGCCACTATAAGCAATAGCAACAGCATTGCGCGACGAGCATGCGTCGTTCCGGGTGCCAATTTCTCTACACGCAATGCATGGAAAAGCGCAGCTATAAGAAGCAGATAGGCAAAACCCCTGTGAATAAATTGCACTGTCAGTCTGTTTTCGAACAAATTCCGCCATACAGGATTATCAATCAACAATCCATCCGGTATGATCTGGCCGTCCATCAATGGCCACGTATTATAAACCTTGCCGGCATGCAATCCGGCAACGAGGGCACCGAGATAAATTTGAAATAGAACCAGGAATACGAGCCAACCGGCAAAACGCTGTATGCTACGATTTGCTGGCTTTTCAGAATAATCTGAAAGCCCGCGCGAAACATAAGTTACAAAAATGACAACAAGACAAGCTGTAACCAAATGAATCGCCAAGCGATATTGGCTAACGCTTGTTAGATCGCTTCCACCTAGTCCAGAAGCAACCATCCACCAACCGATTCCCCCCTGAATAGCAATAAGGACAGGTACGGCAATAAGCTGAGGAAGAATACTTTTTTCGATTCTCTTCGTTGCCCAAAACCAGATCAGCCCAAAGAGAGCAATAATTCCGACGAGCCGAGCAAGAACGCGATGGCCCCACTCCCACCAGAAAATCCCTTTAAATTCAGAAAGCGTCATACCTTGATTGACAAGTTTATATTGTGCGATCTGCTGATACTTTTCAAATTCCTCTTGCCATTGTGCGTCACCAATAGGCGGAATAACACCGTGTATCGGCTTCCACTCCGTGATTGACAGCCCTGAGCCGGTCATTCTCGTTGCGCCACCAACCAGAACAATCGCAAGACATAATAGCAGTATAATATAAAGCCACTTTTGTATCATACTACGATTGCGTGCTTGTTGTGGCGTTAATTCAGGGGTTTCAATGGCAATTGTGGTCATGTCAGGAAGCTTTCATTCAATCAGATGCCGGATATATCCGCCAATATTCTTGCTGTATTGGTGCAGCAACAGCGAAAAGAACACAAGGGCTCTAACCGCGACAAGCCGTCGCGTCGACAGGTATTTTATTGATCAATAGCCAAGTTGATAAAGTGTTTCGCTGCCGTACCGTCGAAAAAATCGAGCCAATCCTGACAAATTTCCGAGCTTTTGGAAGTGATGATAACACAGTCCACGCTTGAACGAATATCATCTCCGCCCAAATGCGGCCGACTGGCCATAGCAAACAAAACGATAGAATAGCTATGTCTTAATTCATCAAGCAGCGCCGGGATATCGGACGAGAAATCGCTCGCACGTATGGGAGCAGCTAAGCCCTGCGGAAGGATATCTATACCCGTATCATGATCTGTGTAGATAACTTCATTCAGTTTGGAATCGCCGGTCAGAACATCGGTAAAGCCCCTATGCGGTCCGATGAGCGTTCCAATCTGATTGGCAGAAACATCAACGAGTAGGACTGATTTCGTATCACTCTTCAATCCTATTGCTATCCTAGCAGATGCTTTTGCTGCATCTGGTCCTGCCACTGCGACCAAATGGACTGCACGATGACGCAAGAATGCCATTGTGTCGCTGAAGCCTAATTCAAGCAGCTCCTTTGGCACGGGAGACACATTAGGCTCCTTACCATCACTCTGTTTGACTTCAATCTGCTTATCAAACCGTCTCACCAAATAGCTCAAAAAACTTATCACCACCCAGAAGAACAAAAGCCCAAAAATTGCAGACCATATCAGTATCGAATGATATCTTTCGAACACCGAAAGTCGTTCCACTTCAACCGGAGTATTGTTTAGCAAGGCACCAAGTTCCGTTGGCGAGGTTTGACCAATATCTTCCATGACAAAGCGCAAAGATAATTTTTTCAGCTGAACGTCCAATGCCGATAGAAGCGTATCGGCTTTGGTTAGATCAAAGTTATCAACTTGCTGAAGTTGATCGCGCAAACGCTGCTCAACACTTAGTGCCATGTCAGCATCTCTATAAAGTTGCTGGATCACTAATTCGATGGTTTTGTCACGCTCTTGTAGAAGGACAGTTCGTTCAGCATCCATCGCTTTTATCTGCGGATGTGAACGACCAAGTTGCGCTTCCATATAGGCTATTTGACTATTTAACCGTTCAACGTTTTGTGTAATTCTTGCCACAGATGCATCATTGGCAATGAATGCCAAATCCATTGGCGCTTCGTGCGCATCTAAAACCTGTTGTATAGCATCTATGCGAGTCTCAGACGCCGTACGATCAGCAATTGCCATAGCCAATTCCGCATAAAGCGGATCTAAAGTGTCAACAGCCCGCGTATTGGCCAGCATAGTTCCTAAACTTTGGCGGAAATCAGCGAGAGCAGAATCTATCAGAGCGTTTCTTTGGTTGATTTCGTTTTGGCTGACTGTTTTCCTATCCGTAGCACGATTATCGTCCAGACGCCGTTCAAATGCGCTTAGCCATGTGACAAGCCCAAGCCGAACGGTTTGAGCATCTTCGCCAACAAACCGCAAACCAATGCTGCTACCCTCCTGTTTTATCAATACAGAACTATGAAACTTCTTCCGCGTATCACTTGTCAATGGATAGCCCAAGGCATTCGCTACCTCATGATAAACCGGATCAGATAACAATAAAGCCACAACAGCGCGTTGTTTTTTTCCATCGATAAATTCATCGATACTATTATTAAGTTGAATGCGCGTTTGTGCCTCATAAACGGGGGATTGAAAGAGGCATACAACCCAAATGATCGAAACCCATAATGCGGTAAACAGCAAAACCAGAGCAAGATTTTGCGGTAGAAAACGACTCAATCTGCTTTGAGATTCGATCTCGTTTTTCATTTCACCCATTAAACTTCAACAACATCATTCACAGATGGCAGTGTTTGAAAAAAATAAAAATGAAGCTGATTTATCACCAATGGCCAACTCTCTGGTCCAACGGTTGCCAACAACAAACTTACCTATTTCACGCAGAAACTTTGCAATTTCTGATATCTACCCATGAAACATAGTTCTCAAATAAATCGAATGAGTAACTATCCCCTTAAGATTAATCAAAAAAAACCGCCCCAAGGGCGGTTTTTCTTTTTGCTGTTTTCAATATACGTGCATTTTAACCTGCCGTATCCAACGCCAATTCCGCAGACCCGTCCATATGGTAAATGTCGTCACGGAATTGGGTGACTCCCTCCCCCGTCGACCAAGCCGAAATGTATACGAAATGCAATGGAATAGGATCAGGTATGTTGATCGGAGTATTCTTCCGTGAAGCAATAACAGATTCCATTTGCTGACGATCCCAACCGGGGGTATTTTTCAAAATCCATTGATTCAGATCGCGGATATTCTGAATACGAATACAACCAGACGAATCAAACCGCATCAAATTGTTAAACAAAGTCTGCTGCGGTGTATCGTGCATATAAACTGCGTAAGGGTTGGCAAAATTAATCTTTGTCGACGACATAGCGTTTATTTTCCCCGGGTCCTGGCGAAACATCAGGTTGACAGCATCGTCACTATGCCAGTTAACGCTCTCAGGAGAGACTTCTTCCCCTTTATTGTTGTAAAGGTGAATGTTATTGTCCGCAAGATAAGACGGCTTACGCTGCATCAATGGAATGATATCTTTGCGGATAATAGATTTTGGAACAGTCCAAAATGGGTTCAGAATTATCTGGCTGATTTTAGAATCCAAAAGCGGAGTTTGCCGATCGATTTTACCAACAACGGCAGTATGGCGTTGTGCAACGACACCATCTTCTACAGCTTCGATCTGAGCAGCAGGAATATTCACCATCACGAAACGCGTTTCTTTGGAAACAAGTTCTGCTTTTGGCGTTAACCGGTCCAAATTAATGCGTAACTGATTCAACCGTACCTGCGCATCGACGTTCATTGATTTATAAGTAAAATCTCCCGTCACTCCATCCGCAGGTAACCCATGACGGGCTTGAAACCTTTTAACCGCAGCGTCGACATAAGAATCAAACGACTGCGACATTCCCGCACTGCTTGAAAGATCACCTGAGGCAGCCAATCTCTGCCGCAAAGGGACAACCGCGGGATGGGTTACACCTATCTGCAGTTTCCCCTGTTCTGTTGGCACTCTCGGCCAGCCGCCCCTGTTTACAATATCCTCATATTGCGTGATAGCCTGCTGCGTGAAAGCGACGGTAGCAAAACTCAAAACCGGCTGGTTGGATGCAACACTCGCGCCGCCGGATGCTCCCGCATCAAATTGATCATCCCAACGCCCACGTCCGCTCTGGGCTAGAAGTGTTTGACCAGACGAATTTGCAAAAACTGGCAGTGCAGCCATGGTAACGCTAGCGGTAAGGGCTGATTTAAGAAAAAGCCGACGTCCCATGATACGGCAAGTATCGGTCTTTGATATTTTTTCTGTCATTCTCTATCTTCCAGCGCTCAATCGATAAGACATATAACCATGATTTCTATTAAGAAAACACCATTTTAAGGCAAAATGAAGTTACACACGCGAATTTGGATTTCTTCACGTTGATACACGTCACCGTGATACACTGCCGAAGCTGCGTCAAAATGATTCTAATATTCCGTTACGACTTCATCTTTCCGGCGTTTTTTCAAGAAAATAGCCACCTGTAGTGCTAAAAAAATCAAAAACAACACACTATGCAAAAGCGCTATCAACGGTAGTGAGGTAAATTCGCTGCTATAGACGGTGAATGCGAGAGATTCAGTCAATGCAGCCATAATCCACAGAATGATTCCCCAAGGTGAGCGCATCCAAAGTCCTATTGCAGCGACAGGGTATAGCACCGAAAGCGTTGCGCTGAGTGTTTGCCATTGCCAAGGCATGCGGTCTATCCGCCAGAACTCACCCGGAAACACCCCTACGAGCCGCAACCAAAACATACACCCTGCAGCCAAACAGATTAAAGATAAGACGCGTAGATAAACACCATACCCAACCGTCAGACCATCGAATTTGGATATTTGTTTTAATTGGTTATCCATCAAACATCCAATTCCGTCGCCACCGGTTGAAAGTACGAATCAACCATTTCTTCGGTGACCGTAACAAGATTGTCCGGCTGCCAATGCGGCTGATGATCCTTATCTACCAATGCGGCACGAACACCTTCATAGAAATCATGATTATCTAGCATATGATGTGCTATGCGGTTTTCTAACTTCAAACAATCATCTAAGCCCAATGGCCTACATTGCGCTAGATGCCGCCAGATCACCTTTAGACTAGTGGGCGAGCGACCGAGCAACGTATCCAGACATGTCTGTGCAAAGCTGTTCCCGTCCTTAACTTTCTGTGCAAGCATATCCATACAATTTGCTAAAGTTTCAGCACCAAAACAATCGCTGATCAATGACCGCACGTCGACACTGGTTTCATAATCCACCTCAATAGAGTACTTTTCAAGCGCCGGACGCGGATTGCCCTGCTCAATAATAATTTGTCTCAAACCGTCCAAATTATCTTGAGATACAGCATGCGTTGCCAACCCTGCCTGCAGACAGTCCCCCCACTTACATTGTGCACCTGTCATAGCGAGATATAAGCCGAAGTTGCCACTCAAGCGTGGCAGAAACTCTCCCGCACCCACGTCGCAGAAAAATCCAATAGCGCTTTCAGGCATAGCGAAAACGGTATTTTCAGTGACTATTCGATGAGAACCATGAATAGAAATGCCTGCACCGCCACCCATACAGATACCATCAAGGATCGCTATATATGGTTTTGGAAAACGTCCAATATAGGCGTTTAAACGATATTCATCTGAAAAATAGTCATAAGCCGGCTTGCCAGATTTACCCGCTTTATAAACGGAAACGACATCACCGCCCGAGCAAAATGCCCTTCCCTCGCCCTCGATTAAGACGCACGATACATCGTCATCAGTCTCCCAACTCCGCAAAGCTGTATCCAGAGCCTTTACCATATCGTGACTTATGGCATTTAAAGCAGATGGCCGCGTCAACCTTACAATACCGGCCCGTCCCTCTTTGAAAAAAGAAATATCTTTTCCGCCTTGAAAATCCACCTGCATTTTACGTACTCCTTCTGGAACAGCTGAGCTTTTTAAAGTGTCCAAAACCACACATGGGGAGAAGACTCACAAATTTGCTCAACTCATAGATGATTTTGCAGCTAAACACAGCAATCAACGTTTTGAAAACATTCAGTGGGCAGCCTAATTTTGCCGCAACCCCAACCGCGGAAAAAGCTGCATGACGGCCCCTATAATGTAAATGTATATGCCCGTTATCGAAATGCCTATTTTTACCCAAAAAGGTGATTCAAGGCGATAAAATATAGCAACTATCCCAAAGGCACACCATGCTAGGAACACCGGAAGATTGATGAAACGCAATCGTATGACACGAACTGGGTGCAAAAAATAAACCGGAAGAAAAGAGATGACAGCGGACAACACCACGATGCCAAACGCCGTCCACTCGCCAGGTTCAACAACGAAAAGCGAAAACACCACCATATTCCAGACAACCGGGAAGCCCTTGAAAAAGTTCTCTTTTGTTTTCATGCCTGTGTCAGCATAATAAATCGCTGAAGATATGACGATGATCGCACCGGACAGGAATGACAACCCCGCCCCCATAAAGCCACTTTGATAAAGCGCGAACGCGGGAATAAGGACATAGGTGACGTAATCTATAATGTTGTCCAATAACTCGCCAGACCACGTTGGAAGAACATATTTGACCTCCAACCGTCGGGCTATCGGTCCATCGATACCATCGACCAACAGTGCCAGCCCTAACCAGCCAAACATAGCCGTCCATTGCTTTTCTGACGCTGCTACAAGTGACAGGAAAGCCAGGAATGATCCGGATGCGGTGAGAAGGTGTACCGAAAATGCCCTTGCCTGCGGCATAGTGACTTTTTTCGTACGAAAGCGGTCGGCACTATTTTTGATTTTTCCAGCAAGTTTCTGTTTCAAATCTTCAACGTCCCTTTTTCCACCCTCAATACAACATTGTATGAAGCGCACGACATATTTCGACTCTTTTCTATCACTGATGACAAAAAAGAAAACAAGTTCGTTGCAATTTATAGCTTTGGCACCAAATTGGGTCTATACAGATTCAACCAAAGTGTATGATTGGCATTTTTCAATAAATGAAGCCAATGAAAGGTTCGACAATGGCAAATCCGGCGAAAGAGCAAAAAAAAACAATTGCAGTTATTGGCGCAGGTCCCGCAGGAATGCTTGCAGCACTAACGCTCGCCAAGTCTGGGTTTGAATCTTACCTTGTGGGTCCAGAAACGAACGCAAATGATCTGCGTACAACAGCACTCATGATGCCGGCCATTACAGTTCTTGATGAACTGGGAATCTGGCAGAACTTACAAAAATACGCTGCGCCTCTGTCAACAATGCGTATCGTTGACGGAACAAATCGCTTGATCCGCAGCCCTGTTGTGAATTTTCGTTCTTCTGAAATCGGAGAATTTGCATTTGGTTACAATATGCCGAACGTCGCTCTGAATAATGCTATAACGAAAGCCGTTGAAGCGAATGCATTAATAACGATTATTCGCTCTTCGGTTCAGTCATACAAGCATCACGACGAGATAATCGATATATTATTGGAAGATGACACCAAGTTAAACGTATCCTTGGTGATAGCAGCCGATGGGCGTTCCTCACCGGCCCGTGAAGCTGCGGGAATATCGTGTCGAGAATGGAAATATCCTCAAACCGCAGTAATTTTGAGTTTTTCCCACGATCTCCCACACCAAAATGTATCGACAGAATTTCACACCGAAGATGGACCGTTCACCCAAGTCCCGCTCCCTGGAAATTTCTCAAGCCTTGTATGGGTAGCAAATCCCGTGCGTGCAAATGAGCTTTTAGGATTAGGATCGGAAGGGTTATCTGCTGCGGTTGAAAAGCGAATGCAATCGATGCTTGGACGTGTTCAGGTGGCAACTCCCGCGCAGGCGTGGCCTCTTTCTGGTATCGTGCCAAAAACATTTGCCGCAAACCGTACGATACTTGTAGGAGAAGCCGCCCATGTGTTTCCTCCGATTGGCGCACAGGGTCTTAATCTTGGTGTTCGTGATGCAACAAACGTTGCCGAGGCTGTAGCAAAAAATCCAAAAGATCCGGGAAATGAGATTGTGATAGCAAATTATAATCGCGCGAGAAAACCCGATATTTGGGCTCGTACCGGCTCCGTGCATGCACTCAACCGCGCATTGCTCTCAGACATGTTGCCTGCACAAATTGCGCATTCCACCGGATTGGAGCTTCTTAGAAACTTCTCTCCTCTCCGGAATTTCTTCATGCGAGAGGGAATGCATCCGGGAAATGGATTCACGGCTGCAACCAAAACGCTGCTGAATCCAATTCGAAAAAAGGCTATTTGACGTAAGCATGAACGGCTCAAGCATAGCCCAGGATAAAAAGATAACTGTTGATGGTGATCACCTGTTACAAGTCGGTGCACTCGTTTATCGTATTCAAAATGGTCTCATTCAGTTTCTTTTGATCACAAGCCGAGGGACAGGGCGATGGATCATACCGAAAGGCTGGCCCATGCCGGGGAGAACATTAGCCCAAGCTGCTTTACGTGAAGCATATGAAGAGGCGGGAATACGCGGTATTGCAGAGACGAACGCGCTCGGGGCGTATCAATATGTAAAACTTGACGTCGCCGATGGCGAAAATGGAAACTTCAGTGTTGATGTATTCGCTGTATTATATTCTCACCAAGAGAAAAAATGGCCTGAACGCGGTCAACGAATTTTCGAGTGGGTTAGTCCAAGTGAAGCTGCTGACAGGGTTGTTGAAACACAACTTAAAAATATTCTGCTTACTTATAAACCGCATTGATATGCGCCTATAGCATCAGCTCAAGAGTCTTACATAGTTTTCGGTTAAATTTGACGACTGCGCCTATAAACACGCGCAAAAACTGAATTTAATCATTCAAAAACGATCTGGATAGAGCGTAGCCTATTATGACGCTTTCTGATTCGGCTGTGTTCGCCGCGCATTTTTTCACAGCCGACATTGCCACGCAAAACCGCTAAATTCTGAGCCTTCCTTAGATACGTCCGCAATCAAGCGGTTTTTCAAAAATAAAGTGACAAATCTTTTCGTCCCCATAATTCACAACTTCTCACAAAGCATCGACACTATATCTAGTTGTTTTCAGTTTTAACTAAACGATCTCTTGACGCGTGATTAGTTTTGATCTTTTATGGTTTCCCAGAGCGCACATGCAGTCCATGCATGTTTCTGTTCTAACTATTTTCAGTGCGTAGCGTATGTTTGGTTTGGACAGTGGATGTCGCTTTCAAAAAGCAGATATTTCCTGTCAAATTTGTCGCGTATTGAGTTCAAAGCGTTTTTTATAAAAATGAAAAATGCTGTTAATACTATATTTAGTGTTTGCTATTTGAATATAGGCACAGGATATAGAGACCGCTCATGAAAAGAGGTCCTAAAACGTCGTAGCGGGATTTGAAATATTTGGTCACAAATATTCGCTATCCGAGCTTTGGTTAAGGATCTGAAAGATTTAAATTTCGTCGCCCATAGCTTTTAAGCGTTGGAGACATATTTGTCAGTTTTAAGGCTCAAAGCCTGCGAACAGCCGGAACACAAGATATAGATAGGTACATAAAATGAAAATCGCGCGCCATTTCACTAGAGAAGGACAGTCACCCTACGCTGCAGTAGAGTTCCGTCAAGCCACAAGTGAAATCAAAAATCCCGATGGTTCAATCGTGTTCCGTCTCGAGAATATCGACGTTCCTGCGCAATATAGCCAGGTCGCGGCCGATATTTTGGCTCAGAAGTATTTTCGTAAGGCTGGTGTACCTGCTGCCCTGAAAAAAGTAGAGGAAAACAGCGTTCCTTCTTGGCTATGGCGTTCAGTACCGGACGAGACAGCGTTAGAGAAGATCGCAGATGATCAGCGTTTTGGATCAGAAATGGACGCGCGCCAAGTTTTCGATCGTCTGGCTGGGACTTGGACCTATTGGGGATGGAAAGGTGGATACTTCGATAGTGAAGCCGATGCACTCACGTTTCGCGACGAGCTCGCTTACATGTTGGCAACACAACGCGTTGCACCCAATAGCCCTCAGTGGTTCAACACAGGTTTGCATTGGGCTTATGGAATTGACGGCCCTGGTCAGGGACATTTCTATGTCGATTGGCAAACGGGAAAGTTAACGAAGTCAAAATCTTCATATGAACATCCTCAACCCCACGCTTGTTTCATTCAATCCGTGGCGGATGATTTGGTCAATGAAGGCGGCATCATGGATCTATGGGTCCGTGAAGCACGTTTATTTAAATACGGCTCAGGCACGGGTTCAAACTTTTCTCAGTTGCGGGGCGAAGGAGAGAAGCTTTCCGGTGGAGGCAAATCATCAGGCCTTATGAGTTTTCTAAAAATTGGCGATCGCGCCGCAGGAGCCATAAAGTCAGGCGGCACAACACGCCGGGCTGCAAAGATGGTTGTGGTTGACATAGACCATCCAGATATTGAAACCTATATTGACTGGAAAGTTCACGAAGAACAGAAAGTCGCTGCTCTCGTCACCGGCTCGAAGATCGTAAAAAAGCATCTCACTGCCATTATGAAGGCTTGCATCAATTGCGAGGCCGATAATGATGAGTGTTTTGATCCGAACAAGAATCCAGCTTTGAAACGTGAAATAAAAGCTGCAAAGAAAGATCAGGTGCCGGAAAATTATGTGCAGCGCGTCATTCAATTTGCGCGACAAGGTTATCGTGATATCGCATTTTCCACCTATGACACAGATTGGGACTCTGAGGCTTACCTGACTGTTTCTGGCCAGAATTCAAATAATTCCGTGTCTTTGAAGGATGAATTCCTGCGTGCAGTCGAAAATGATAGTGACTGGAACTTGATACGTCGTACAGATGGTAAAGTGCATAAAACGGTCAAAGCGCGTGAATTGTGGGATCGTATTTCTTATGCGGCATGGGCATCTGCAGATCCAGGCTTACACTTCAATACAACGATGAATGACTGGCATACTTCTCCAGCCGCCGGCCCCATCCGTGCGTCCAATCCGTGCTCGGAATACATGTTCCTTGATGATACGGCTTGTAATCTGGCTTCAATCAACCTGCTTACCTACCGTAATAAAGATGGCTCCTTCGATATTGAAGCCTATGAACACACCGTGCGTTTGTGGACGATGGTGTTGGAAATATCCGTTATGATGGCACAGTTCCCTTCAAAGGAAATTGCACGCTTGTCTTATGAATATCGTACTTTGGGGCTCGGCTATGCCAATATTGGCGGCTTGTTGATGACATCCGGTATCCCTTACGATTCCGATACAGGCCGTGCGATTTGTGGTGCATTAACAGCGATCATGACCGGCATCTCCTATGCTACATCGGCTGAAATGGCCAAAGAACTCGGTACTTTTGAAGGCTATAAGCCGAATGAAGCCAATATGCTACGCGTAATCCGTAATCACCGTCGTGCTGCTTATGGTGAAACTACCGGATATGAAGGACTGGCTGTTAATCCCGTCGCCTTGATCGCGGAAGATTGCCCTGATCAGCAAATGATAGAACATGCCCGTCAGGCATGGGATAAGGCTTTGCAGCTCGGCACTGAACATGGTTTCCGTAATGCGCAATCCACTGTCATAGCTCCGACCGGTACGATCGGTTTGGTCATGGATTGTGACACAACCGGCATTGAGCCTGATTTTGCACTTGTGAAATTCAAGAAGCTTGCAGGCGGTGGATATTTTAAGATCATCAACCGTGCTGTGCCTGAAGCGCTCCGGACATTGGGCTACTCAGAAAGCCAGATTGCAGAGATTGAAGCTTATGCAGTCGGTCATGGAAATATTAACCAAGCCCCAGGTATCAATCCATCTTCCTTGAAGGCGAAAGGATTTACTGAGGAAAAGATCGAAGCACTCAACGCCGCTTTAAAAAGCGCATTCGATATTAAATTTGTCTTCAATAAATGGACACTTGGCGAGGATTTCTGCAAAGATGTACTAAAGCTGACATCCGAGCAATTGGAAGACTTCTCGTTTGAAATGTTGCCTGCTCTCGGTTTTTCAAAAAAAGACATTGAGGCGGCGAATGTGCATGTTTGTGGCGCAATGACGCTTGAGGGTGCGCCTTTCCTGAAGGAAGAACATTATCCGGTTTTCGATTGCGCCAATGCTTGCGGTAAAATCGGAAAGCGCTACCTATCAGTCGATAGCCACATTCGTATGATGGCAGCGGCTCAACCTTTCATCTCCGGTGCGATCTCTAAAACAATCAATATGCCGAATGACGCGACTGTTGAGGATTGCGCAAAAGCCTACATGTTGTCCTGGAAACTTGCGCTTAAAGCCAATGCGCTTTATCGTGATGGGTCAAAATTATCTCAGCCTTTAAACGCGTCTCTGATCGCCGATGAGGATGACGATGCTGTTGAAACGTTGATTGAACAGCCAATGGCAGCACGAGCCGCTAATATAAGCGAAAAAATCGTGGAAAAAATTGTCGAGAAGTTCATTCACGAGCGTGAAAAACTTCCGAATCGTCGTCAAGGTTACACGCAAAAAGCCGTAGTTGGTGGTCATAAAGTGTATCTAAGAACAGGAGAGTTCGGCGATGGGCGTTTGGGTGAAATCTTCATCGACATGCATAAGGAAGGTGCTGCTTTCCGCGCAATGATGAATAATTTTGCGATCGCTGTCTCGCTTGGTTTGCAGTATGGCGTTCCTTTGGAAGAATACGTGGATGCGTTCACATTCACAAAATTTGAACCCGCCGGCATGGTTCAAGGCAATGATGCCATCAAAAATGCGACATCGATCCTCGACTATGTGTTCCGTGAATTGGCTGTATCCTATCTCGGACGCCATGATTTGGCTCACGTCGATATCTCGGACTTTTCAAATACGGCCTTGGGCAAAGGTGTAAAAGAAGGTAAGACGAACCTCATTTCGACGGGCTGGACGCGTGGATATAAACCCAAAATGGCTGGTCCTTCGACCGAACCGAAAGGTTCTGCATCGACGGTTCAGCCTACTGCTAACTCCAATGTTACCACACTGAAGACGACGAATGTTATTTCATCGGCTGCCTCAACTGCGCTTGAAACAGATGGTGCGACAGCATTCAAACGCAGCTATGAAGAGCAGGTAAGCACGGAAATTGATGATTTGTTTGACGACGTGTCTGCCTCAGAAGTCGAAGTTGTTAAAGCGGAAGACAATGCCGCTGCGGCAAAGAAGCGCAATGCGGATCGGCGTATGCAAGCCATGATGCAAGGCTATACAGGTGACATGTGTTCAGAGTGCCAAAACTTCACCATGGTAAGGAATGGTACTTGCTTGAAATGTGATACATGTGGCTCAACGAGCGGCTGCAGTTAAGCCACAGCTTGAAATACAGAAAAAAGCCCCTCTTTGAGGGGCTATTTTTTATCTTTCGAAATCTAAATCCGAAAGACTGGACTTTTTATCTGACCTGTGCGGTTTTTGGGGCCGAAAATAGTGTTTCCACTGAGGCCATCCACATACTTAATATTCGGTCATAGTGACGAGATAGCGCATAAGCTCTTTTGCCCGCTCGGACGCCTTGTCCCGATCACCCGATATAACCGCCTCAATCAACGCACAATGTCTATCGGCGGAGGTTCGGATACCTTCCGCTCCTCGTCGAAAACGAAACCAAAACCGTCTGCTGTGTGTTTGCAAAGGTTCAGCAAAACGAGCGGCAAAAATATTACCTGCAGCTTTTCCAATAACCTCATCAAGCATCTTGTCAGCATCCAAAAACGCATAAGGGTCTTCGTCTTTTGCCGATTGCTGTAATGCTTGCGCGACCAGTTCCATTTTGTGATGATCGTGACTTCCGGCAAAACGGGCAGCATCGCGAGCCAAAACCATCTCGACACCTTCACGCGCATCAAGGACGCGCGAAAAATCCTGAGGTTCAAGCGGCGTTACAGCAATACCAGAGCGGGGATGGATGACAAAAAAACCCTCCCAAGCAAAGCGTTGTATCGCCTCCCTCACTGGTGTTCGCCCCATACCCGTCGCCTCGATCACATCACGTTCGTTGATAATGCTACCCGGCTCGAAAAACAGCGTAACCATAAGCCGTTCCAACTTTTTATAAGCGAGATCTGAAAGACTTTCTCCTTGCCCAGTCGTTTCGATATTTGCCATGGATCACCTTCACGAATCACTCAACTTAATATGCCTTAGCGTGCTTATCGCAAGGCGAAACTTCGATCGCAATCATCAAGCCATTCTAAGAAACAGTTTTATCGAACGAATAAAGATGTTGGCTTAATGAATCTAACGTACAGACTGGAGGAAAGAGATCGTTTCAGGTTTTTGCGGGTTACGAATAACTTCGTCAGGTGTCCCTATCTCGTGAATTTTTCCTTGGTAGAAGAATGCAACGCGATCGGAAACCTCCCGAGCGAAACTGATTTCATGCGTCACCAATACCATTGTCATTCCTTCTTCTGCAAGAATACGCATAGTATCAAGAACTTCGCCGACCAACTGCGGATCGAGGGCAGAGGTGGCCTCGTCAAAAAGCATGTATTCTGGCGACATTGCGAGTGCACGTGCGATCGCCATACGCTGTTGTTGGCCACCCGATAACTTTGAAGGATAAACGTCCAGCTTAGAATCCAGCCCCACATGTTCCAATTGTTTGACTGCTATGTCACGTGCATCTTTTTTGCTCAACTTAAGCACCTTTCGTGGTGCCAACATCACATTCTCCAGAACGGTAAGATGTGGAAATGCATTCCATTGCTGAAAAACGATGCCTATCTTCTGGCGTAATTTGTCAAGATTGGTAGACGGATCAAAAACGCTTGTTCCATCAACTTTGATAACACCACTATCAATCGTCTCTAACCCGTTGATGCACATCAGCATGGTTGATTTTCCTGAACCGGAACCGCCAATGATCGAAACCACTTCGCCGTTATTAACGGTCAGCGAAACGCCTTTAACGACTTCCAGATCACCGTAGGATTTGTGTAGATTTTCAATCTCAATCATTGATTACCCATTTCTTTTCTAGATTTGCTCCAAAGCGAGAAACTGTCCAACTGATGACATAGTAAAATACGCCGGCAATAAAAAATATGAATAGCGGTTCGTTAAGACGCACATTGAGCTGTGTCGCCGAACGCAATAATTCGGCAATACCTATCCAAAACACCAGTGCGGTATCCTTCATCACTGAAAGGATCAGATTAAGCCACCCCGGGAAAGATACCCGAATTGAAAGCGGCACGACAATATAGACGATATTTTGAAACCAGCTAAGCCCGAGCGAGCGGCTTGCCCTACTTAACGAGGTTGGAACGGCGAGCACGCCGCCTCTAACAATTTCTGTGCAATAGGAGGCTGCATATATCCCCAAAACAATGCAGGCAATCGTGAAACTCGACCAGTTAAGACCAATGATTCCTTTAAAAGAATTGAATACGACAAACTGTATCAATAACGGAATACTGCGGAAAATATCCAAGAACCAGGACAGAGGCAAGGTAGCGCGCGGTAATCCCGCACGTACAAAGCCGCAAATCACCCCTATTGCAGTCCCAAGAACCATAGAAAAGAAGGTCAATTCTATCGTCACCCATGCGCCTTTTGATAGGAATACGAGATCTTGCCATGTCATAGCTGTATGAAACATCGTGATCTCCTCAATATCTCAGAATTTTCCATGCTGCGAGACGAGCCGCCAACATAAGAATTTTTGAAAGACAGTAATAAATAACGGCTGCAGCGAAGAAGATTTCAAATGTACGATAGCTGCTATCTGCAATGCTTTTTGTGACCGCCATCAAGTCGGAGGTCATTCCGACGACGACACCAAGAGATGTCATCAACAATGTCCAGATCATTTGATTTGTCAGTGGATAGTAAACAATCCGGAGAAGCTGAGGAACAACAATGATACGGAAGGCTTGAAATCGTGTCATGCCAAGAGAGCGCGCTGCACGGGTTTGCGTTTCTGGAACAGCTTTCATGCCACCGCGAAAATTTTCTGCCAGATATCCTGCGCTATTGAATGTTACTGCAATTAACAGCGCCGCCCATGAGTTTATGAAGATACCGAAAGCACCAAGGCCGAAATAGAGGAAATATATCTGAAGAAGAGATGGCGTATTCCGCGCGATCGAAACCCAAACCGTAGCAATCGCTCGCGGCAAACGCGAAGCGGAACGTCGCATAGAGAGAAGTGCGAGTGCGATAATGATCGCTAAGATCATCGCGATAGCGGCGGTATAAAGCGTTACCCATGCTCCATCAAGAAGCACAGGCAGTTTTTGCCAAACGATGCGCCATTGAAATTTGTAATTGAACATTCTTTTTTCACTCCTCCCGACATTGTCGCCGACGAGATACGTCTAATAGTGTCATGTCGCTAACCTCGATCCATTCGCGTCGATCTTTCCTCCAACCATAATGGCTGTCTGTCCGGCCTAATTCCGCTCACAGCTGCGTCTACGCATTGTACCAAACTGCCAAAAATCATCGCGCAACCTGTCAATCCTTGACCGTAATGTGCGTATTTTCCAGAATTCGTCATGATGGTTTTTATGCCTTCATGAATGACAGGCTGTGATATCATGCACCAACACGTATCATTGACGAATGTCACACCAAATTCGCGAAGAACTTCATAATCATCAGTATCCCGAAATTGTTCGAGAACAGATCTTCCCAGAGTAACGACCATCTCAATATCTGGCGACTTCACTTTACCTGTACAGCAGCGTGCCAGCTTATGGCATTCACTCAACGAGAAGTGTGGATTTCCCAACGCAATGAGATCTACCTTCGCGTTCTGGGTCGCATTAAGTTCTCTGAAGTCTTCTTCCAATAAGGCGATATCAATTATCGCTTCTTCAGAAATCGTATGATATTCGAACATTTTCCATTCTGGTGTGATGCCACGAATATGAAGCATGGGCGCGGACGATGTCGTCGCAAATGCAGCTGATAAAGCTTTCAAATCATCATTATCGGGCGAAAGAGCTTCTAAACCACACAAGATTGGAATCTTGCGTCCACTTATTTTTCCCACGCTATATCCGACTAACGGATAGAAAAGATCATCAATTTCGTCTGGTACTG
This sequence comes from Bartonella sp. LJL80, assembly GCF_054871565.1. Classification (NCBI taxonomy): domain Bacteria; kingdom Pseudomonadati; phylum Pseudomonadota; class Alphaproteobacteria; order Hyphomicrobiales; family Bartonellaceae; genus Bartonella; species Bartonella sp. LJL80. The sequence goes on along the minus strand of NZ_JBTXLM010000004.1, from coordinate 281,892 downwards.
CTATATTTATTCTGATTTGGGGTGAACGTGATTGGGTGACATGGCAACCACTCTCAGGCGCACGACCAGTCACTGATATGCAGGCGTCCACAAAATCTGGATATTTTTGCGTTCTTGCCCCCAAGATACTATTGGCATACATCACAGCATTAGATTCTGCCCAACCAATATTATCACCCATTTTCGGTGCAGTATCAAGTAGATACGGGGCGCATGTGAAGCTTGGCTTCGCTCCTAGATCAACATAGCATTGAGCAAGTTCCGCCGCGGGATTCCCCCTGATCTGCCACGATTTTGAATGGCAAATATCGACAGATATTGCATTAAGTGTTGTTGGTACCTGTGTTTTCGCACCGTGTTGACGAAGTAAACGAGCAAATTTCAAAACAGCAGGGCCAGTATAGATACATGCGTCAATATGCGCCTGAGTTACGTCTATTAACCGGGTAGCATTTTGCAACTTCGCCATATGAATGATGAGCTCCAATGCCAGTCGCCTACCCTCACCTTTCCTACCCTCCAAAACAGCATGATCTTCCTGCGAAAGATATAACTGCTCCGCATTCGTTTGGAGACTCTGCGTTTTAGCTCTCACAAATGCGCTCCGGTCCCTCTCCGTACACGCACCATCAGGTTCTACATTTAAGAATGCTGTCTCGAATGTCTTCAGCCGATTGAATTCTTGGCTGTCTAGAACTACGACGGGTATCGATTTCCCGAAAAATAATCGGGCAACGAGAACACCGACAATCAAGATTTCATCAATTTCACAGAGAATGAGTCCAGCAGGCGCTAATCCATTGAGAAGCAGCTCCAGCATAACAGCGCTGCCGGTGCACGACCCACGCCCGCCCGGAATAGCCAGTATATGCTTTGCGACACAGACACCATTTAATGGATGATGATGATCAATCACAATTCCGGTTTCAGGATCAATGCCCCCCCAAAAACTAAGCGGAACATCGCTATATACGATCGGTGCAGAAATCTGACCTTCTATACATTCGCGAGCAGAAAACCTATTTCTTTCAATTGAGCAACCGCCGTGCATACTAAGCCCACCAATCGATTATCTTTGTAAGAAACGCTTGATGACGTGCAAACATCCCCAACGAACGAAATTCATCGCTCGTTTAGCTAAAAGCAAAAACGTCGTTTGCAATTCATCAAGATTGAAACAGCCAACGCTATGAAAGCGTTGGCCAATTGAATTTAACGATAAGTAAGCGGTGTCGTAAGATCCGCAGGGTTATCACCGACCCACTTTTTATAGAGTTCGGCATAACGACCGGTACGCACCTGTTGGTGAATAAACAGGTTTAGATAGTTGATGAGGCCATATTCGTCACGCTTAGTCGCGATACCGTAATAGTCTGCAACATATGGTGCTATCGCAGCAATTTCGAGATTTGGATAGTTACCAGATTTTATCGCTTCTTGCGCCGTCGTTTCCGTCAAAACGGAAGCGTCGATATGACCTTGTGCAACGGCAAGAATAGTGTCGTTTTGAGATTGGTAAGCCTTATATGAGCCACCACCCCATTTTTCGATGTCGGCTTTTAGCAGTCCTTCTTCGTATGTGCTAGCTGTATTGCCGAGATTTCGGCCTTTCAAATCATCATAGGATTTGATTCCAGTATCCTTACGAGTCAATACAATCATGCGATTGACCATATAAGGAATGGAAAAACCAACTACTTTCGCACGTTCCAAAGTATCGGATGTTGAAGCGATAACAACATCCGCACGGCCAGACATCAATGCTGGTACACGGTCTGGAAAGGGTGTCTCCACAACTTCTGCTGTAACGTCGAGGGATTTAGCCAAATCATTACAATAGTCGACATCAAAGCCAATCGGATTGTTACCGGCATCCCGCGAACCCATTGGTGGAAAATCGAGCGTAACCGCGCAGCGCAATTTACCAGAACTAACGATATCGTCCAGCATATCAGCGGAAGCAGTCGATAGCTGACTTGCCAAAAGTGCTGCCACGGCTGATGATATATATAGAAAATTTCTCATTTTAAGCCTCCTATTGTACCTGCCAGACAGGTGAGCTGCGATGTTGAAACGGACGGCGGAAAAGCCTCCAACCGATGGGAAAGCGCAGCAAAATATATTCCCCTAAGTCTGTCAGCGTTTTTTATTTTGCTGATCTATGACTGATATATCTATTACTGAAAGGTTCTGTATTGTCAAGCAGCTTTGCCGCGACAAAAGCTGTCCTCTGAAACGAAGTGCATATATTTACCCGACGAATTATCAAGCGCGGTAAACGTGTATGAAAAATTTATGAAAGTGTGTGAGGCAAAAAGGTACTTTTGGACTATTGGAAAAGATGTGGATTATCACCGGCCAGCTTTTCACGAGCCATTTGCAATCCTTTTATGATCTTATCAATATTTGAAACAGACGTGTCACCTATCTCGACCTTCGCTCCGTCATAACGTTGAGGATGGGGATTGAGTGTTTGTTCGCGGATCGCGCGAATTTCTTGCATCAAAAGCCTGCCCGTTTCGTGCAAGTTACACGTCAAAGCAGCATTCTGCTGTGTGAAGGCCATCATGATATCACGCAGCATTTGTTCATTTGAAATACGGATACGGTATTCCATCACCAGGGCATATGAAACTTGATCCAATTGCTGCTGTAACTGTTTAACTATCAGCGTATTTGGCGTGTCTTTTTTTGAATTGCCATCAAGTTTGGCCAGTTGCGCTTGGACAAGTAAAAGCCGCTCAGCAAGCCCGGATAAATAAGATGCACCTGAAGGCGATGAACTTTGTGTTTCTAAATCTTCGTGTGTTGAAGTCTCTAATTTGAACATTCGGGATATCCAGCCAACGATTATATCCCACTATCGCAATCACGTTAGCACGCCATCGTAAAAGAAATACTAACAGAGTCGCTCCTTTATTGGTTCGCTGCAATGGATAGATTAAGTTGTCGCACCAATTGCTTAGGACTTAGCTTTCCCGAGATAGCCAACATAATCACAGGAAGCCGCGCCATTGGGTTCGAGCTGATCTGCAGGGAAGTAGGTTTATCAAGATAAGCGGTCATGGCACTTTTTGCCTCTTCCATGAAATCTGTATCTTTAGCGAAGGAAAGCCATCCTGGGAGACCAGTCTTCCAACTTTCTTTCAAGCTATTCGCGTTCGTGTTGTTACGCTTGGCTTCAGCTTTCAACAATTTTCCTGTGAAGGACTTATCTTCAAAGCGAAGACTACCATTATGAAAGTTGTAACGCTGTACTTGTCCCAGCATACCAAACCACATTTTAGAGGTTTTTAACTTACCGCGTCCATTTTCACGTTGCAGAGTAACGATGGTGAGCAAGGAATCCAATGTCATTCCATCCATCTTCAATGCCACAGTTAGCACGCCCCCATTGTTGAGCGTTAGCCGAAATGCATCCAGCTGCATAAGAGCTTGTTCGCCTCCATAGGCGCCCTTCATCTCAAGTTTTCCCGTTGCTGGCTTATATCCCATAGCTAAGAAATCTTCACGCGTAGAGCCGGCTGGAAAGTTTTCGACGTAGACTGTGATCTTAGGAACAGAAATGGCGAAGCCGACTGGATTCTGTTTAATCGATGGGCGCAACCTGACTTGGCCATTTTCCAAACGCGCCAGCCGTTTCTTGTTGCTATCGAACAATTCAAGTCGGGAAAACTGTCCCGATAGATAACGGAATCCGATATCCTGATTGTATAGCCCTTTATTGGGTGGCAATGAAATATCACGTAAAAAAACATTATCAGCAGTGATAACATTATCTTCATAGACGTAGCGAAGAGAGGGAATAAAAACCTCTTTCATGCTAAAACCACCATGGTCTTCCGCTCTGATACCGATAAACGTCACCACCCCTAACGATGTCGCAGGTGATAGCGGTCTTCCTGCGATCAATACATCCTTTAAGATAAGATCACTTGCGCCGCTCCGTTCCACTGAACCGACTGATACATTAACAGACTTTCCAAACGATTGGGAAAAGCGGGTTACAAACGCTGTTTGATCAAACGAGGCCTCTATTGCCTGTGCATACCACGGAACCAAAAACAGTAACCAAAACAAACAGGCACCAAAACATAGGCGCGTTAGCTGCCTCCACGAAGGAAAGGTTAAACGCGTTTGAGCTATTTTTTCTAACCGTAAATGAGATGTCATAAACGACCTTAATCTGTTTTATCAATCTCCGATGGAAGAGATAAGTCTTGCCGGCGTATAGAGGATAAGGTTGGTCGTACCTCTCAAAACGTTGCCGCCATCAGCTAAGATTGCCTGCCCACCCGTCGGCTCGGTGCCTTTCATAATGGTAGCAGCCAGTGAACCGTCGTGCGCCAATGCCATAAGTGTAGGCGATGATGCAAACACGTTATGTGCGCCACCATCAACATCGGAAAGATCAAGGACGGTAATACCATTACTCTGTAAGAGTTCGATACTGGAACCATCACCAACTCGTGCATGGCCACCGGTCAAACGTCCAGAAACAGCCAATGCCGTATCCTTTCGTGATACAAGAACAGCCGTGGGTGATGGCATTTTTTTAATATCTTTTAACTGGCGTTCAAAAACATCGACATCGATATCTGGCGCCGCCATCAAGAAACTTGAGATGCGATCGATCGGATAACGTTTCCCCTGCAAAGCGAGGCTGCGCAAAGCTTCCATGGTTACGTAATTTCCCATCGAATGTGCAACAACAGTGATTTGGTTTGCGTCGGTTTCGCTTAGCAGCGTTAATAGGTCTGCTAAACCATCACGGGCGAAATCAGCACTATCACGATCATAGACATATAAAGCCAACGATCCACCAGAAGGCCAAGAATAATGTACCGTTACGGCATTGAGGGAATAGTCATACGCAAATTGCGCAGCTCTAAACGTGCTATCTGCAAAATTATTGTTATAACCATGAATAAACAGGAAAATTTCTCTTTTCCCCTTGGGCTTTTTATCTAAAGCTGCATTCAGTTGTTTTTTGAAAGCGCTTCTATCGTCATACTTTTGTAAAGCGACAGCTGAGAAGTATTTTTTGAGATCTGGCTTGTACCCATTGGTTTCAACCAAACCTTTTTCATGCTCTTGCGGTATCCCTACATCCACACGGCTATAATTCAAATCTTTTGAACGTTTGCTGCCGTAAGGTTGTGAATAGTCGTCCTGTGCCTGCCGACTTGTCGCAACATAGACTGGAACAACAGCTTTCGGCAATGCAGGCTTGTCAATGGCTGCATCTCTGGCAGCAATCATCGATGGCGTAGCATTTTTACCATGCCATAAAACCGCGCGAGGCCCCCCGCAGGACGCCAGAGCAACAAAACAAACCAACAATATAAGCGTTTTATTGATACCGAAATTCTTCATTTAAGTGTCGCCCTGAACCGATTGAGGGAAAATGCGAATAAAAGTGCCCCGATTAGTGCCAAAGCGGCAAAGTTGACCCATACCACGGAAAAACCCGCTCCGCGATATAAAATGGATTGAGCCATCATGATGAAATGCGTATTGGGTGCGGCAAGCATGATGTTTTGGATAACTTCCGGCATGCTTTCACGCGGTGTACTGCCACCGGAAAGTATTTGTAGTGGCATCAAGACAAGCATAAGTAACAATCCAAACTGCGGCATGGAGCCAGCAACGGTTGCTAACGCAATGCCCATCGACGTTGTAGCGAATAACTGAAGTACCGTCCCCATAAGAAACAATGGGATGGAGCCTTCTATCGGTACTTTCAACAAACCTTGAACGATAAATATCAACGAGAATGTTGCAGCGACGAGGACGATCATCCCCATTGACCATACCTTGGAAATCATAATTTCCGTCGGAGTGACCGGCATTACGAGAAGGTGTTCAACCGTGCCATGTTCGCGTTCACGTATCAACGCTGTCCCAGTGAGGATAATTGACAGCATAGTGATACTGTTAATAACGTTGATAATCGAGCCGAACCACGACTTGTTCAATTCAGGATTAAAACGAGCCCGCAAAGTGAGCGATACTTGCTGCGGTGCATTAGACCGATATCGATCCAGAAATTCACGAACTTCCGCATCTACAATTTGCTGAATGTAACCGGAACCTGTTAATGCCTGGCTTGTTCTTGTCGCGTCTACATTCAGTTGGATTGCTGGGGAGCGCCCTGCCAAGACATCACGCTGAAAATTTGGTGGAATATCAACTGCAAATGTATCGACACCTTGATCCATACGAGAATCAATCTGCGACTGATCAATATCGACCGGCGTTATGAAATAAGGCGGTAGGAATGCGGTGGCGATACGCGTTGATAACGGTGAGCTATCTTCATCAACTATCGCTATTGGTGTATTACTTAACGTTTCAGGGGCAGCGCGAGAGGCCGTATAGATTGAAAGTGTAAATGCGTAAATGATCAAAATAAGCAGCATCGGATCGCGAAACACACTGCGCAGTTCTTTGATCCCTAACTGAAATATATGATCCAACTTCATAGCGTTACTTCGCCTGTTTTTTCGTAAGCAATGTTGCTACGGCAACAAGCAACGGTGCCGCCACCAAAAGCGGGATAAATGAACTGATCAAATCTTGAAATTCGAGAGCCTTTGCGAAAGTCCCGCGCGATATCAGGATGAAATATGTCGTAGGATAGATATCACCTATTAAGCGCCCTGCTCCCTGAAGCGAACTAACCGGATCAATAAGTCCGGAAAACTGAGTTGCGGGTAGAATTGTCAAAACGGCGGCACCGAAAATTGCAGCTATCTGGCTGTTCATGAATGTCGAAATCAATAAGCCAAACGCGGTGGAAAAAGCTACATAAAGCAATCCCGCAACCATGAACGTCAAAATGCCACCGGTAAAGTTTACACGGAATATGAAAACAGCGAAAAGCCAAAGAAGAATGCAATTAAGCATCCCCAAAGCAATATAGGGCAACTGCTTGCCAACCAAAAACTCCAAACGGGTTACCGGAGTAACATAGAGATTGATAATAGACCCCATCTCTTTTTCTCGGACAACCGACAATGCCGATAGCATGGCCGGAATAATCAATAGAAGAATGGGAATAACAGCCGGAACCATTGCGGTTAGACTTTCGATACCAGGATTATAGCGGTAACGAATTTCCAAGCGGTAATCCCCAAGAGTGGCCTGCTTCCCTTGCAACATGTTGCTTCTGTTTTTGAGCCAAAGAGCATGCATACCTTGCACATATCCTCTGACAGTTTCGGCTCGTTGAGGCATTGCGCCATCGATCCACGCTCCCACTTCAACATTACGGCCACGCTCAAGATCTTGCGCAAAGTTTGGTGGTATTTCTATCGCCAAGCTAATATCACCCGCACGCATACGCGCATCAAGATCTGTGTAATCAACAATATCTTTTTTTTGAATAAAATAGCGCGATCCGGATATCTGTTGAATGTAGTCGCGACTGATCGTCGATTGATCATGGTCGAGAACTGCGAATGTCAAGTTTTCAACCTCTGTATTGATACCGTACCCGATGACAAACATGAGTATCACGCTCCCCAGAAGAGCCATGGTAGCTCGAATAGGGTCACGCCTCAATTCGAGAGACTCCCGATGAGCATAGCTCATCATCCGCATAACATCGAAACGCTTTTTCAAACCGCGAATGATTGCGTTATCTTTCTTTACCGGTATTCCACTCGTCAATACAGGTTCGGCGACTACATCTTTGTTCGGCGTATTTGCATTAAGGTCATCAATAGCCTCCTGAAGGTATTCAATGAATGCCTGCTCGAGTGACGCAGCGTTTTTAGATCTAACAATTTCCGCGGGCTTGTCGGTCACCAAAACTTTGCCGGCATGCATGAGAGAAATACGATCGCATCTCTCCGCCTCATTCATAAAATGCGTTGTAATGAAAATCGTAACGTTGTCATTGCGCGCCAAGTCACCAAGCTGCTGCCACAACTGATCGCGCGCTATAGGATCCACACCCGAAGTCGGCTCATCCAGGATCAATATCTCTGGTTCATGCAACAGCGCGACTGCCAGTGACATACGTTGCCGTATACCGAGTGGTAACGAATCTGGCATGACATCTAGAACATCGCCTAACTCGAACCGCTCAATCATCAATTGCATTCGCACTTTAACTTTTTCTGCCGGTATCTCAAACAGCTTTGCATGAAGCTGCAGATTTTCCAGAACTGTCAATTCAGAATAAAGCGAAAACGCCTGGCTCATATATCCCACATGATGCCTTGTTTCCATATCATCAGCGTCTATCTGTTTTCCGAATAGCTTTGCAGTACCCTCTGTTGCTGGCAGTAGACCAGTCAGCATCTTCATAGTTGTGCTTTTGCCACAGCCATTCGACCCAAGAAACCCGAATATTTCTCCTTTTTTAATCCGGAAACTTACATGATCGACAGCTGTAAAATCACCGAACCGTTGAGTTAAACCATCGGCTTCGATGGCTATTTCTTCATCCACAGTTTCACGCCTTGGTGGTATGACCACCGCAGTATGCCCATTTTGCGCCTCCAAAGGCATCAGAGCAATGAAAGCATCGTCAAGGGTTTTTGTACCGGTTTTCTCTAACAGTTCGGCAGGCGTTCCAGTTGCCAAAACCTTGCCGTCATACATCGCCACCAACCAGTCGAAACGGGCAGCCTCTTCCATATATGCAGTTGCGACCATAACGCTCATATCTGTTTTCTCAGAGCGTATATCATCTATCAGGTCCCAAAATTGACGTCTTGAGAGGGGATCAACACCCGTTGTCGGTTCGTCCAAAACCAATAATTTCGGATCATGGATCAGAGAACAAATCAAACCAAGTTTTTGTTTCATACCACCGGACAATTTTCCAGCAGGCCTGCCTTCAAAACCATTCAAACCCGTCCGTTTACACAAATCCGCAATGCGTTGGTCACGCTCTGCCTTATCTTGCCCAAATAAACGAGCAAAAAAATCGGCATTTTCTTGTACGGACAATGTCGGATAAAGGTTTTTTCCCAACCCTTGCGGCATATAGGCAATATCTGGACAAACATTTAAACGGTGTTGTCTGTCGCGCATATCCCCGCCTAGAACGCGTACACTCCCGTCTTGAATCTTGCGAGCACCGGTAATCAACGACAAGAGACTGGACTTGCCAACGCCATCTGGCCCTATCAAACCGATCATCTTACCTGCTGGAATATCTAAATCGATGCCGTCGATAGCTACCTTATCACCGTAAACCAGCCGTACTTTTTCGAGCTCTACGACAGGACCAGACTTCACGGGGCTTGAGATATCAGGCAAAACAGTCATTGAGCTACTGTGTTCTTGACGATCGCGGGCCAATCAGCCGACGGATCAGTTTTGACATAAGCTACGCCAGGCAAACCGGTTTTGACCTGTTTGATGTATTTCTCGAGCAGATTTTGCGGTATTTGCGCGCGTACCCGGAACATTAATTTCGTGCGTTCTTCTGCTGTCTCTACGGTTTTCGGTGTAAATTGGGCAACATCTGAAACAAAGGAAATATTTGCAGGGATAACATATTGCGGAGCGGCATCCAGAACGATACGTACCTCGGTGCCAATGGCTATCTTGCCGACATCATTGGTGGGAAGAAAAAATGTCATATAAACATCGCCGAGATCAACGAGGTTGAGAACCCGGCCACCAGCCGAAACAACTTCACCCGGTTGCGCTATACGATATTGGATACGTCCTGATCGCGTTGCCTTTAGGCTACTGTCATCGATATCGGATTGAATCCGTTCGATAGTTGCTTTTGCTGCATCTACGGCTGCTTCAGCATTTACAACATTGGCCTGAGAGGCGGAAACAGCAGCCTTTGATGCTGCAAGCTGAGCCTTAGCGGCGGCGACGGCTGCGATTGCACCATCGTATGATGCCTGATCATCATCCTTAACCTGCGCAGAAACAGTGCCCCGTTGCTGCAATGTTAGAGAGCGCTGCAAGCGCCGCTCAGCATTATCTCTTTGAACTTCATTCTGAGAAACGGTTGCATTCGCTGCCTCTTGTTCTGCTTGTCTTTGTTCCACTTGCATCTTGGCTGTTTCGATATTTATCTCAGCCTGTTTGAGTTGGGCTTGTGCCTCACGAAGCTGCGCTTGCAGGTTCTCCGTATCCATATGTGCTACAATATCACCCGCGTGAACGAAATCCCCCTCACGCGCTGTTATATCTGCAATACGACCTGCGAGTTTTGAAGCAATGTCAATTTCAGTTGCCTCTATGCGACCATTCCCCATGGCAACACCTTTGGGGAGCCCCGGATGCAAATAGGTTTGCAAACCGCTATAAACTGCGACCAAAGCAACAACGCCTATTGCAATCCAGCCCCATTTTGTCTTGCCCTTCGCAGCCATATATTGATCTCCATTCTTCTCGAAACAACCGATATTCTAAGCGATAAATGTTCTTACATCTAGAAATACATCCCGCCACACGCTCCATAGGCAAGCCCAACGCTTATTGCTTATAGCGACAATCGCCTGAAGTACGTCCGCCATTATTCTGTATTACCAAATTGAATTCACCCCACTTAATATGCCCACGTAAACTATATTACCAAGAGCACACCAAGGCTATTTAGCTGGAATGTGTTCATTGTGTGGCTTTTAATAGAATGCTGAGCAGCCACGACCCGCATATCAGTTGGCTGCTGCATGATTAAGCCTTGTTGCCTATCATTGAATGACTAAGCCATAGCCCAAAGCGCAACAGCTACATGCCGAATACCGGATTATTTGACAGAATAAAAGAAAACCCGATGCTAAAATTGAAGGATAGATGAAACAACAATAGGAGAAATGCTGAATTTATGAATCATTTTGATTGAGATAATCAAATATAGCAGGAAAGCTTTAAAACCGAACCAGCGCACAATATCTGATGAAACACGAAACCGACGCTATCAAACAGTGAGATAAGGACAATCTACGAGCTTCAAGAATAACCAAAACTTCGGTGGTTAATGGTGCGGTCGAGAAGACTCGAACTTCCACGGGTTGCCCCACAGCGACCTCAACGCTGCGCGTCTACCAATTCCGCCACGACCGCACGTGGTAGAAGCTGAAAACATCAGCTCGCGGCATGTAACAAATCATGCACGCCGATACAAGTCCCTTTTCATATATTTACAATATTTATTCGCACGAGATTTTTAAAGGCTTGGCACCTTCATTCACAGCATGCGATTGTCAAATTATTGCTTGTATACGATGTCAGGATCAAAGTTTGGACTCGTTTGATCAGCGACGAGACAAGCTTTTTTGTCGTTTATAACAATACGCCTATAGAAACAGCTTTCACGTCCGGTATGACAGGTCGCACCATGCCCCTGCACTTTGACCTTCAGCCAAATGGCGTCTTGATCACAATCAACACGGATTTCTTGCACAAACTGCATATTTCCGGACGTTTCGCCTTTCTTCCAAAGGCTTTGGCGTGAACGCGACCAATAATGCGCAATTCCAGTTTCAAGAGTTAGTTTTAATGCCTCATCATTCATATGAGCGACCATTAAAACACTACCATTGTCAGCATTACTTACGACTGCGGTGACAAGCCCATTTTGATCGAAACGAGGCGTCAGAAGTGTTCCTTCTTCAAGTTGCTTTTTATCAGCATCCATTATCGTGACATCCTCATCAAATTACTTAAATCCCCGCAGCATGCGCATGAAATTAGCCTGAGCAACAGCGTCATCTTGATAAGATCCGCGGAATGTAGCGGTTATAGTCGTGGACCCCTGTTTTTTCACGCCGCGCATCGCCATACACATGTGTTCCGCTTCAATAAGGACAGCGACGCCACGCGGGGCAAGGTGGTGATGCAGAGCATCCGCTACTTGTGCCGTTATACTTTCTTGTGTTTGCAACCGTCGTGCAAACACATCGACAACCCTAGGTATTTTTGAAAGTCCAACGACTTTTCCGTCGGGCAAGTAAGCCACATGCGCTTTTCCGATTATCGGCACCATGTGATGTTCACAATGAGAAAAGAAAGGAATATCTTTCACCAACACTGGTTCATTATAGCCGGCAACTTCTTCGAAAACAGTACCAAGAATGTCTTCAGCTGATTGCTGATATCCTGCAAATAATTCACCATAAGCGTTTATTACACGCTTCGGCGTTTCCTGAAGTCCTTCTCTGTCGGGGTTCTCCCCCGCCCACAGCAGCAATGTCCGCACCGCTGCTTCAGCCTCTTGTCTACTGGGGTGTTCTTTCGTTGTCTGGTTTAGCGAGGCCGCCATTCCCTTCACATCGGATTGCATGCAATAAGACTCCGGATTGTCACCAAACAAGACTTGGTGGTTGATCTATTTATTCCTATATAACCTCAAATAGACAGAATCAAAGTGCGTTTAGAAAAAACGACTGATTTTACAGGCTACATGATATGATAGATGATATCTATAACAGCAAAATCTTGGAATGTGCCGCACATATCGATAAGATTGGCAGACTTGACAATCCGGATGCTACGGCAAAAAAAAATTCACGTCTCTGCGGCTCTACGGTTACAGTCGATTTAATCGTCGTCAATGGAATCGTTGTTGATTTCGCCCACGAAGTACGTGCTTGTGCGTTAGGACAAGCCTCATCTTCCCTGATGGCCAAGCATATCATCGGCTCTACCACTGAGTCTCTCAAAGCCTTGCGAGAAACTGTTTGGGCAATGCTCGTTGATGACGGCAATGTTCCAACCGGCCAATATGCAGAATTTGCCTGCCTGCAACCCATTAAAGATTATAAAGCACGGCATGCCTCTACCATGCTTACCTTTGATGCCGTCGTAGACTGTATCAATCAAATAGATGAAAGCCAAAATGCGATCAAATCCGCGTAGTAAGAAGACGCGAAATTACGATGGTGTTTGGAAAAAAACACCCGGCAGATTGTTAGGTACGGGTTTCGTTCGCCTTTATCAGCTGACTCTCTCTGGTTTTATCGGCAATCATTGCCGACATCTCCCCACATGCTCCGAATATACCTATGAAGCGATAGCACGCTTTGGCTTGTGGACAGGTGCTTGGTTAGGACTTTTTCGCATTATACGCTGCGGCCCGTTTGGCACACATGGGCACGATCCCGTGCCTCCTAAACTGCCAGCCACACATTATTGGTATACGCCTTGGCGTTATTGGAAAATTGGATCAAAGAAAAACGATTAGAGCTTTTCTTTTTTCTAAATAGTTCATAAAAGACAGCTATAAACGCTTTGCAACCGCATTGAAGTCATAAATGTAAGCCACCCGCATTCGTTGGCGGGACTGGATAAAAGGAGTTTTCCGATGTCGTCAACAGTTATACTCACATTCCCAGATGGATCAAAACGCGAATATCCAGCCGATATGACGGGTCTATCACTCGCTGAATCTATTTCCAAATCATTGGCAAAGAAAGCCGTTGCTTTTAGCATTGACGGCGTGATCTGCGATCTATCTGACCCGCTACTCAAAACAGGCAATGTCGAGATTATTACACGGGAAGACCCACGCGCGCTCGAATTAATACGGCATGATTGCGCCCACGTGCTTGCCGAGGCTGTGCAGGAGCTGTTCCCCGGTACCCAGGTAACTATCGGTCCCGTTATAGAAAATGGGTTCTACTATGACTTTGCGCGCAATCAGCCTTTTACATTGGATGACTTAGGCACCATTGAAAAGAAAATGCGTGAGATCATTCAGCGTAACAAACCTTTTACGAAAGAGATTTGGCCACGTGAAAAAGCGAAGAAGGTTTTTTCTGAGAAGGGCGAGCTTTACAAAGTCGAGCTAATTGACGCCATCCCAGAAGATCAAGATGTTAAAATCTATTATCAGGGTGACTGGTTTGATCTCTGCCGTGGTCCGCATATGCAGTCCACAGGACAAATAGGCAATGCCTTCAAGTTGATGAAGGTCGCTGGTGCATACTGGCGCGGCGATTCAAACAATCCGATGTTGACGCGCATTTACGGGACTGCCTTTGCCAGCGAGGCAGAACTCAATCTCTATCTGAATATGCTTGAAGAGGCTGAAAAACGCGACCATCGCCGACTTGGACGGGAAATGGACTTGTTTCATTTTCAAGAAGAAGGTCCCGGTGTAGTTTTCTGGCATGCAAAAGGCTGGAGAATGTTCCAAAATCTCGTCAGCTACATGCGCCGCCGCCTTGATGATCATGGATATTCCGAAGTAAACGCACCGCAAGTGCTTGATAAATCGCTTTGGGAAATTTCAGGGCACTGGGGCTGGTACAGAGATAATATGTTTAAAGTCACCCCAGCCGGTGATGATACGGATGACGAGCGCATCTATGCGCTCAAACCGATGAATTGTCCCGGTCATGTACAAATTTTCAAACATGGCCTGAAGTCTTACAGAGATCTTCCTATAAAAATGGCGGAGTTCGGAGCGGTGCATCGTTATGAACCTTCAGGCGCGCTTCACGGTCTCATGCGGGTGCGTGGCTTTACGCAGGATGATGCACACATCTTCTGCACCGATGAACAACTGGCAGGTGAATGTCTACGCATCAACGATTTGATTTTAACGACATATGCCGATTTTGGCTTTGAAGAAATTACAGTCAAGCTTTCAACAAGACCAGAAAAGCGCGTTGGCTCCGATGCATTATGGGACCGTGCCGAAAGCATTATGACCGATGTGTTGCAAACAATCGAACAAAAGTCCAATGGACGCATCAAAACCGGTGTATTGCCCGGCGAAGGCGCTTTTTATGGTCCCAAGTTCGAATATACACTGAAAGATGCTATCGGCCGGGAATGGCAATGCGGCACAACGCAGGTCGATTTCAATTTGCCTGAACGTTTTGGTGCATTTTACATTGATCAGGAGTCTGAAAAACGGCAACCCGTCATGATTCACCGCGCTATATGTGGTTCTATGGAGCGTTTTCTTGGAATTCTCATAGAAAACTTTGCCGGACATATGCCTCTCTGGTTTGCACCGGAACAAGTTGTTGTCGCAACCATCACGTCCGAAGCCGACGAATATGGCAGAAAAGTTGCAGCCAAATTGAAAGCTGCGGGCTTACGCGCGACAACCGACTTCCGCAATGAAAAGATTAATTATAAAATACGCGAACATTCGTTGCAGAAAGTACCGGTCATTCTAGTTTGCGGCAAGCGCGAAGCTGAAGAGGGTTCGGTTAACATGCGTCGGTTGGGAAGTCAGGACCAAACATCCATGTCTTTGGATGAGGTCATCAAACAACTTGCTGAAGAAGCAACACCGCCTGACTTACGTCGTCTGATTGAAGCTTAAAACTATAATTTGGTTTGGCAAGATGCATATGCATCTTGCCAAACCAAGAATCGCGCTTCTATTCATCTATTTGAGAAGTTTAGCCGTATAATCAGTCCATCGAATCGTCGATAGGCTGCATGCTTTGTGCATTTGCCAAGACATCAACATCCTCATCATGGCCAGATGTCACAGAAAAAGCTCTCTGATAAAGTTGATCCTTATTTTTGGCTATTGCTACATAATCTCCCTCGGCAAGAACGAGTGATGCATAGGCCCCCACAGTTTCGCGCACGATATCGCCTGAATCATTTGTAATTGACCAGCTCGTGTCTGCAAGCGCCTCCCCTCCTTCTTGTCGAACAAGTTTAAGTGTTATTTGCGCAGCGTGATGCTGCATCGTAGCTTCGGTGATTTTGCCAGCATCAACGCGAATATCTGAGCGCGAAATCGCGTTAGCGGAGCCATAATTTGAGACTATATGGTACGTTCCTGCCTTCAGTCGGGTGATTTTCCCTGGTTTGATATCCGAAAGGATAAGAGCGGTATCGTCATTTTCACTATCGTCCGAATAAATCGTAAAACGAAGATTGACTGGATTGATTTTTCCTTCGGGAAGTGTCGCGTTTAGTTCAAGGCCACCAGCATCAAGCACCATCGTTTCTGCGATATTCTGACCGCGTTGAACGGTTATTCGGCGCATCGCTCCTGCGCGTCCAAATGAAACGTGTACAAGATAGCTTCCAGGCTCCAAATTAAAATGCGCTGTACCTCCATCAGAGGTCGCAATCAAAGGCAATTTGTTATCCACACCAACCAAAGGTTCGTAAACTCGCCAGACAAGTCCTTGGTGTATATCCTCACCTTTATCAGTAAGTCGTGCATTCAGCGTTAATTCTGTGGCCTGTTGCACTGCCTGATTTTCTGGAGATTGCGGGCTTGCATAAGGGGTAAGAGGTGGCTTTGATTGCGTCTCATCCTGCTTATCTTGCGGAAAATTCAAATTTATATCCGGCAGCCCATCTTGCGCCTTCGCGCTACTAATAAGCGTCAGCGACAAGGTTAGTGATACCAGCGCTAAAGAGACAGGAAAGATTGTGGGAGAAAGTTTTTTCATAACTCAACAATGTACAACGGTGATGGCTATTTGAAGGCCGTGGCGACCTCGCAATGGTTCATATTGCAAAACTCGTTCCACAACCACACGACGCTACCGCGTTCGGATTATGGATTTGAAATGATTGTCCCATTAAATCGTCAACGAAATCTATTTGCGCGCCTTCCATGAAGGGTAAAGACACCGAATCGATGTAAATCTTTGCCCCATTCTTATTGATGACAAGGTCATCAGCCTGGCCATCCTCTGCAACAAGATCATACTTGTAAGAGAAACCCGAACAGCCCCCGCCCTCAACAGAAATACGCAAAGCCGTCTTATCCGGCTCGTTTGCCAATATACGCGCTATCCTATCCAGTGCAGACTTTGAGACATCAACACTCATTTTCAACATATCCTTGCATTAGCCTGTTGCCGACAGGTAAAAGTCGAACTTCAAATATGTTATAAATTTAGGACGTGATGGGATAAGTTGCAATGGATATAAATCAAATTGGTTTCGGCTACCGTCCCCGCGCACCATATGCAACAGATCCTAAGCAAAGCCGCGGACGGTTAAACAAAGAACCGGAAAGCCCTACACGCACTCCGTTTCAACGGGATCGTGACCGTATTATCCATTCCAATGCGTTTCGTCGGCTGAAGCACAAAACGCAGGTTTTCATCGCCCATGAGGGAGATCACTACCGAACACGTTTAACTCATACGATAGAGGTATCCCAAATAGCACGAGCATTAGCACGTGCTTTGTGCCTTGATGAGGATTTGGCAGAGGCTATCGCTCTCGTACATGATTTTGGACACACACCCTTCGGTCACGCCGGTGAAGAGGTTCTGGATGCGGCAATGAAACCATTTGGCGGTTTCGACCATAATGCACAGGCCCTTCGCATTGTAACAAGCCTTGAACATCGCTACCCTGATTTTGACGGCCTTAATCTTACTTGGGAAACGTTGGAAGGCTTGGCAAAACATAATGGCCCGATGCTTGGGAAAAATTCTACCGTTAAAAACATTCCCTCGGAAATCGTGGCATATAATGCAATACAGGATCTTGAGCTGGATCGTTTTGCAAGCCTTGAAGCGCAATGCGCAGCCATTGCCGACGATATTGCTTATAATGCCCATGACATTGATGACGGGCTACGCTCGGGTCTCCTCAGACTTGAACAATTGCAAGACGTACATATCACGGCAAGTCTGCTCGCAGACATCAGATCTAAACACCCCAAACTGGATTCAACACGGGTGGGATACGAGCTGGTACGTCGCCAGATAACCACTATGGTGGAAGACGTAATCGAGCATTCTCATACCGTTCTCAACCAGTTAAAACCGGAAAACATTTCGGATATCCATAATGCCGGACGTATGATCGTTGGCTTCTCACCAGCGATGAGGGACAACGAAAAACAGCTAAAAGCCTTTTTGTTCGCGAATCTCTATTATCATGAAGATGTTTTAACGAGACGTCGCCTAGCTGAAAACACCGTTGCTGAACTATTTAAAATATATCTTTCCTCTCCAGAAACACTTCCGGATGAATGGCGAGACAGAGCCACCAACCTTGCAGGCGCCCCATTAGCCCGGCTCATTTCCGACTTCATCTCCGGCATGACTGACAATTATGCAATACGCGAACATCGACGATTGTTTGACCAAGCGTCTAATTTGTCCTAATTGCATTCTTGAACAACACGGAATTTTACGATGAACATCTTCAAGACCTTCGAGAAAAAAATCAAAAATCTACTCGAACAATCTGATATAAAAGAGAAAAACGGCAGTTTTCTTGATACAGATCGCGTAACGGTTGAAGCTCCCCGTGACCCATCACATGGCGATCTGTCAACCAATGCCGCGATGGTTCTGTCAAAAGCAGTGGGAAATAACCCACGCGCGCTCGCCGAGCAGATTGCGACCTTAATTGAAAACGATAACGATGTCGCATCTGTGAGTGTAGCAGGTCCCGGATTTATCAATCTTCGTCTGACCGACGATTTCTGGCGCAAAAACCTGATAACAATGATCGAAAATGGCCGATCTTACGGTCGCTCAAAATTAGGCGACGGCAAAAAGGTCAATGTTGAGTATGTTTCGGCCAATCCGACCGGACCAATGCATGTAGGCCATTGTCGCGGCGCAGTCATTGGTGATGTTTTGGCGAATTTGTTGTCGTTTGCCGGCTATGAGGTTGTAAAAGAGTATTATATTAACGATGCTGGCGGCCAGATAGATGTGCTCGCCCGTTCAGTTCTCCTACGTTATCGTGAAGCGTTGGGAGAGGATATCGGCAGCATTCCCGAAGGTCTTTATCCGGGTGACTATCTCGTGCCTTTGGGCAAGACCCTTGCCGACGAATATGGCCCTTCCCTTCTCGACATGCCAGAAGATAGTTTATTGCCGTTGATCAAAGATAGAGCGATCGATGCAATGATGCAGATGATCCGTGACGACTTGGCAGCACTCAATATCCATCACGATGTCTTTTTTTCCGAACGTACCTTGCATGCAGACGACGCCAAAGCAATACGTAGCGCCATCAACGATCTAACTTTGAATGGCTTTGTATACAAAGGAACACTTCCCCCACCCAAGGGACAGGTCCCTGAAGACTGGGAAAACCGAGAACAGACACTGTTCCGCTCAACTGAAGTCGGTGATGACCAGGATAGACCATTGGTAAAGTCTGATGGGTCATATACATATTTCGCGGCGGACGTAGCCTACTTCAGAAACAAATATGACCGCCATTTTGACGAAATGATCTACATATTGGGTGCCGATCATGGCGGCTACGTGAAGCGGCTTGAAGCTGTAGCAAAAGCAGTATCGGGTGGAAAAGCAAAACTTACAGCCTTACTGTGCCAATTGGTTAAGTTGTTCCGTGATGGTGAACCAGTTCGCATGTCCAAGAGAGCTGGATCATTTGTTACCTTGCGCGACGTGGTTGATGAAGTTGGCCGTGATCCTGTACGCTTCATGATGCTTTATAGAAAATGTGACGCACCGCTTGATTTTGACTTCGCTAAAGTGACTGAACAATCGAAAGACAATCCGGTTTTTTATGTTCAGTACGCCAGCGCTCGTTGCTACTCGACATTCCGTCAGGCGCAAGAAACGATGGATTTAGAAAATCCATCACGTGAGCTGATGATTGCGCACATTGATAGACTCACAGACGAAAGCGAAATAGCAGTCATAAGAAAGTTGGCGGAGTATCCGAGAATTATCGAGCAAGCTGCGCAGCATCAGGAGCCACACAGACTTGCATTTTATCTTTATGACTTGGCGTCAATATTCCATGGGCATTGGAATAAAGGCAAGGAAAATGCCGATTTAC
The DNA here is from genome assembly GCF_054871565.1 of Bartonella sp. LJL80. Lineage (NCBI taxonomy): Bacteria > Pseudomonadati > Pseudomonadota > Alphaproteobacteria > Hyphomicrobiales > Bartonellaceae > Bartonella > Bartonella sp. LJL80. The sequence goes on along the minus strand of NZ_JBTXLM010000004.1, from coordinate 262,188 downwards.
GATTTATCAAGCTTAACGATAGAGAATTGTCATTAGCCAGATTGGGACTGATTCAAGCTGTGTCTGATGTTCTGTCATCCGCCCTCGATATTATCGGGGCAGATGCGCCAACAGAAATGCGCTGAACAACCAACAGGTGAGCACCGTAAAGGATATAACGGCTTGCCTGTTGTCTATATAGCGTATAGATCTGATATCGCAGCAGAAAATCGGATTTATAGGCAAAGTCCGCTCAATGTCAGGCGAGATATATTGATCGCGCGATTGCGCAACCGACTATGTGGGAAAGACTATGACCGATAATGATCGCAAAATCCCCCGTCCGGCTGGGCAGGAGCAAAGAGATCACGATCCGCTTCTGGAGCTAACAAGGCTTTTCGATCTGGACCGCAGTAATGGTGAGATAGATGTAGCTTCCGATCGCTTGCCTCCATTAGCCGATAATCAGCCGCCGGAAAATGCCTATCATGCAGAACGCGATGATTTTGATTTATCATTTCTCGAATCTGAGCTGGAAACCAGTCTAGCCGATGATTTGTCATTTGACGATCCCCTCCCAAACGCAGCTGAAACAGCACGCGATACCGGAGCGCTGGATTTTCTAACGCAAGAGCCCACTTCATCTGAAGTTGATAGCGGCGAAGCAGACCTGCCGTTTAACGAGCTCTATGACATGCCCTCTTTTTCACCCCAGGCACGCTCTCCTGGGTCGTTGATCGAGACACCTGCTGGCTTTGATGAAACGGTTGCAAATTCTCGTCCATATCAGCCAAATGAAGACGAAACAGTGCCGGAAGCATCTCAACAAGAAAGCTTCGAGAGTGAACCTTTTTTGTTTGATGAAACCTTCGATCTGGACGACATTCCCGCTCCAGCACTGTCTTCATCCAGCGGAGCTGAAAGAAATCCATTCGATAGTCGATCAACAGTGACAGCTGAGCCGACAACGGGTTGGACCAACTCGACCGAACAAAACGGCAACTTACAATCTGCGCCAATTTTTGATGAGAGTGATTTTGACACCGAACTTGAGAATTTGTTGACCGCCGACCCGATACCTCTCGACGATGCTCTGTCGGATACGGCGACAGATACCACACCGTCATATGGCGCTGGTGATCAGTTTGCAACCGACGAAACGTTGTCGGCTGATCTGATGGATGAGATCGATCCGTGGCCGCAAGAAACAATAGCCGGCTCCCCTCCTTCGTCTGAATTCAGCAACTCTCAAACAGATTGGTCTGTCTATGACACGGAGCAACCGACTGCTCCTTTTGCACATGAGCCTCCTCAAGACTCTCAAAACTTAAATCTAACGCTATCAGATGATGATCCTTTCGGATTTGACAACGTATTTGCCGAAAATTCCGCGCGTACCAATAGTCAACCGTTGGCACATGAAGGTCTCGATACAACGCGACAAGACCCCTTTGGTCTGGAAGATTTGTCTGAAGAAGAACAATTAATCTCAACTTCTCTGACAAACTATGAAGCTTATGACCTTCAGGGGGCGGAAGACGTCGACTTATTGGCGCAATCCGAAGAATCCCCTTTTCAGCAAGAAGTGCCCGCTGGCTACATAGAGGATAATCAGCCACTTACAGAAAATACGGATTATCAGATGGCTGATGATACGGCTCAAACTTATTATGAGCCCAATTATCCAAATTCCAATGTAGATGACGGTAACCTACCGCCCGAGGTAGACACTTATAAATTTGCAGATGAAATCGTCGAGGCGACTGAAACCTTCGATCTTCCAGAAATAGCCTATCAAGAAGAACCAACGACGGCGAACGTCGATACGCTTGAAACAGAATTTGCCGACGTCTTTAGCGTTGGGAATAGAATTGATGAACGGTCTGATCAGGATGATCAGAATGCTTTTTTTGAAGATGCCTATGCGAATTCGGGTTATGAAAATCCAAACGCCTCTTATAATGCAGACAGCAATCTAGCAGTAAACGCAGATCAGTATGATCAGGAGCAGCCTTATGGCACCTATTCCGGTGATACTTCTTATGATATGTCAACGGATGCTGCCATGCTGGGCGCATCGACAATCGCCTCAAAACGCACATTCATTCGAAAAGCGTCTTTCGGCGGTGCGGCACTTTTAATTCTACTTGGCGTCGGATTTGCTGCGTCGAAATTCTTCATGCCGTCTGCGAACGAAGGTGACTCTACTGTCATTCATGCAGACGATGCACCTTTCAAAGTTCAGGCTGAGGCGACCGATAATCAAAATAGCGCTGCGAACAATCAAGATGTTTACAATCATGCAAGCGGTTCTGAAGCATCCGCTCAAGGCACCCAAGACACGCTTGTCGATAAGTCGGAAACACCAGAGGATTTAACTGCGCTTAATGAACAGGCCCCTCAAAGTGTTGATCCCTATGTCGATCCCTCTAATGTTGAGGATGCCATAGCTGCAGCATCAAACCAAACGGTACCTATGCGTGAAGTACAAACCGTCGTTGTCAATCCAGATGGAACAATTGTTCCTGTTCCCTCACAAACGTCCGCTACAAGCGGCCCTGCTGGCACGCAAGCACAAAGCTCTGCAGGTGTAGCACCGACCACCACACAACAAGACAACATTGCTGCTATTGTGAACGACAGTCCAGAATCCATTGATTCTGCTAACACTGAGTCATCAGCCACTCCACAACAGACAAAAGCTCAAGTACAAAATAACACCCCTGCTCCCACAGCAACGTCGACAACGCCACCTGCGCCTACCCCGACGAACCAGCAAACCATGACAACGGCAGTCGGTAATGGAGGATATTATGTTCAGATCGCCTCTCAACCGACACAAGAGCTCGCGCAGACTTCTATGACGAAGGCCAAATCTCAGTTTGGTAGCATTATCGGTACATTACCACTTAACATCCAATCTGCCGCAATTCCGGGAAAAGGTACATATTATCGTGTCCGGGTTCAAGTCGGCCCAAGAGATAACGCGGTAAGCCTCTGCGATCGTATTAAGAAGGCCAATGGCAACTGTTTCGTAGGACGATAGCTAAATACGTTAGCCACTAGCTTGCTTGGTTCAACCTTATTGTTGGGATTCCGGTGTTAAACTTGCACCAGGACGTGCTTGTGTTCCGGTCGGCTCCTGCATAGCACTATTCGCATCACCAGGAGAAATGGCAGGCGTGTTTTGTGTGCTGCCATCAGATCGGAATGAGTGGCCCTCGGTTCCAGACGAGGTTAAAGACTGGGACTGTTCGCCGGTTCGTGTATTATCAGTAGGCAAGTGGTTCTGACCATCTTCTAAAAACGATCCAAGTAGCCCAAAAACTAGCCAAAGAACAACAATTGTCGCCAAGATAGCTATAACACCTTTTCCTATTGAGTTTTTCCTGATGGAATCGCGTTTCGTTGTGTCCGTAGCATTATTTTCATTCATGTGAATTCTTTCAGCCATGACCGATTATCCTAACTTTTTTGAAGTGGGTTGCCGTTGAGTGGGAATTCGAGAAGCGCGCAGCGCTTACTGCCAAGTAACGGGACGCATCGAAAAAAGTTCCTTGAAACGGAAATCGTTCACCCCACAACAGAACAAACTTGATCAAGTGCATTTGATAAGAAGTTGCGGGCAAACCGTTGACACCGATGGCAACCAAATTCTAATGTCAGAACCAATGAACTTGATCATTCATGTTCAATCCCGACTTGGGAAGTCATCATTTAATTTAAAAGGTCTGAGCCATGACAGGTGCAACATCCGTTCTTCCATTTAAGATAGAGAAAAACACTGCGCCAGTTGACGTGGACAAACGTACGGAGATGCTTAAGAATCCCGGATTTGGTCAGATTTTCACCGATCACATGGCACTTGTTAAGTGGTCAGAAGGTGCGGGATGGCATGATGCTGTAATTACTGCTCGCAAGCCATTTCAAATCGACCCGGCGAGTGCTGTCTTGCACTATGCCCAAGAAATATTTGAAGGTTTAAAAGCCTATCGTGCTAAGGATGGTCGTGTTCTTCTATTTAGGCCGGAAGCAAATGCCGAGCGTTTACAAGCCTCTGCGAAGCGGCTCGCTATGCCGGAGCTTCCCTCAGAAGTCTTTTTGGCAGCTATCAATGAGCTCGTACGAATTGATCAGGATTGGATTCCAGACAGTCCTGATGCCAGCCTTTACTTACGACCGTTCATGTTTGCCAATGAAAGTTTCCTTGGCGTTAGACCCGCTCGAGAATACATCTTCTGTGTTATCGCATCTCCTGTTGGTTCTTATTTCAAGGGCGGAGCAAAGCCTGTCAGCGTTTGGCTTGACACAGAATATAGCCGTGCGGGCCCTGGCGGCACCGGTGCAGCAAAATGTGGCGGCAACTACGCATCAAGTCTTCTGGCACAGACAAATGCCTATAACAACGGTTGCGATCAGGTTCTTTTTCTCGATGTAGTGGAAGGGAAATGGATAGAAGAGCTCGGTGGGATGAACGTTTGCTTCATAATGGACGACGATCGTCTCATTACACCAAAACTAGATGGAACCATTCTTCCTGGTATCACACGCAAGTCAATACTTAAGCTAGCGGCACAAAAGGGTCTTGCAGTTGAAGAGAGACCTTATTCTTTTGACGAACTTAAAGCAGATGCAAAATCAGGCCGTTTAAAAGAGGTTTTTGCATGTGGTACAGCTGCGGTCATCACACCTATCGGCTTGTTTAAATATGAAGGCGGAGAAACGGTCATTGGTAATGGCAATGGCGGCGAGATGACTGAATCTATCAGGATCGAACTTGTCAACATTCAAAAGGGTAATGTTGAAGATCAAAATGGCTGGGTACAGACGGTAAAACTTACATAAGGATTTTTCTTTTTCTCGTAATTAAGCGTATCCTTTATGGGATACGCTTTTTTATTGGGTGCAAAAATCAAACCAACTGCGGGAGCTCTGGTTAAAATATCCCAATTCAACATTTAAATCGTCTGCACTCTTAAGTGACGCGGCTTGCAATATAAAAAAGGCGTATCCCTCTGCAGGGCTACGCCTTTAGAAATAACGCAATGAAATTCTTTTAGTCGAACTTGGACTTGTCTTGATGGCGCGCACGAATATTGCGAATTGTCCCTGTATGGGAGCGCATCACAATTGTATCGGTCTGAATGTAATCACGCGCAAATTTGACGCCAGAGAGCATATTTCCGTCCGTAACACCAGTTGCAGCAAAAAGAACGTCGCCTTTCGCCATTTCTTCAAGCGCGTAGACCTTTTTCGGGTCTGACACACCCATTTTCGCAGCACGCGCAATTTTTTCTTCAGTATTCAATTGCAAACGTCCTTGCATCTGTCCGCCAATGCAACGTAATGCAGCTGCCGCCAAAACACCTTCCGGTGCACCACCGATACCCATGTAGATATCAATGCCGGTTTCGTCGGGATCCGTCGTATGGATAACGCCAGCGACGTCGCCATCGCCGATAAGTCTTATTGATGCACCAGTTGCACGCACTTCATCAATCAACTTTGCATGACGCGGCCTGTCCATAATACAAGCGGTAATTTGATTGACTGCAACACCCTTTGCTTTTGCCAGAGCGTGGATATTATCAGCCGGGTTGGCATCGATATCAACGACGCCTTTGGGATATCCCGGACCAACAGCAATCTTTTCCATATAGACGTCGGGCGCATAAAGCAGGTTACCTTTTTCAGCAATCGCGATCACGGCGAGTGAATTAGGAAGATTCTTCGCGCAAATTGTTGTTCCCTCTAACGGATCGAGAGCAATATCAACCGCAGGTCCATTTTTTGTACCGACTTCCTCACCGATATAAAGCATAGGCGCTTCATCGCGCTCTCCCTCGCCGATGACGACCGTACCATCAATCGGTAACCGGTTGAGTTCCTGACGCATAGCGTCCACAGCGGCTTGGTCGGCAGCCTTTTCATCACCGCGTCCGCGTATACGTGCAGCAGCGACCGCCGCGCGTTCTGTTACACGCACCAGCTCAAGTGTTAAAATACGATCAAGTCCATGAAATGTATGCTCAGCGGATTTCGGCATATGAAGGATCCTACCGGATTAGTATTTACAATAAACGCTTACACTCTCGCGCAACGTCAACAATACAGCCTTTTCGCAAAGACTGACGCATCCCGCAAGGGGGGAAGCGATCAATTCCTTAATTATCACTGAAACATAAGTGATAATAGAGGATAGCTTGCCGCAGGTGAAAGATTCAATTTGGCCTTTCAATCCGTATCAATTGCGGCTTATCAACCAGATGACCATCTTCAGTAATAGCCGCCAACGCTTTACGCACGGCAGATTCGGTCGTTTCATGCGTTACCAAGATAATGGTTTTTGTATTCGGCTGGAGATTCTCAGCCAAAGGACGCTGAACGATGGATTCTAAGGAGATATCGTTATCGGCCATACGTTTCGCGACACTTGCAAAAACACCTGTACGGTCATTGACCGTGAGACGAATGAAATAGCCGCCCGCATGCGCCCGCATTCGTGCCTTTTTGTAAGGTGCAAGCGCTGATGCAGGCATACCGAAAACCGGCCCATGTTGAAAACCAGGACGCGATTTGGCAATATCGGCAATATCACCGATAACAGCAGAAGCTGTTGCGTCACCGCCCGCCCCGGGTCCTGAAAGCAACAATTCTCCCAACAGGTCAGTTTGAATTGAGACAGCATTGGTTACGCCTTGGACCTGTGCAATAACCGATGATGTCGGCACCATGGTGGGATGAACGCGCTGTTCAATGCCAGTATCTGTTTTTAGGGCAACGCCAAGCAACTTTATTCTATAACCCAGCTCATCCGCCGCACGTATGTCTGCCAACGAAATGTTACTGATTCCCTCGATGTAAATATCATCGACGGATATAACGCTGCCAAAAGCCAAGCTTGTTAACAAGGCCAATTTATGGGCGGTATCATTGCCTTCAATATCAAATGTAGGGTCGGCCTCCGCATATCCCAATTTCTGAGCGTCGGCCAAACAATCCTCGAATGATATACCTTCAGAAAACATACGGGTTAGGATGTAATTGCAGGTACCATTTAGAATGCCATAAACACGCGATACGCGGTTTCCCGACAAAGACTCACGCATTGCCTTTATAACCGGGATCCCCCCCGCTACTGCGGCTTCGAAATTCAGGAGGACGCCTCTCTTTTCCGCCGTTTTTGCCAGTGAAACACCGTGCCGTGCCAGCAAAGCTTTATTGGCTGTAACCACGTGATGTCCGGCTTTCAAAGCGCCTTCAACACAAGCACGAGCGGTACCTTCTTCGCCACCAATCAATTCCACAACGACATCAACGTCACTGCTTGTTGCAAGCGCAAGCGGATCATCAAACCAAGCAATTCGGCTCATATCTATACCGCGATCACGCGTTTTATCACGCGCACTGACAGCAGCAACCTCAATCGCGCGACCGCATTGACGTGTGAGCAAATCGGCTTTTTCTTGCAAAATCCTAACGACAGAACCGCCAACTGTGCCCAATCCTACGATACCTATCTTCAACGCATCTGCCATGATTTATACCGCCCGACTGCCATCTTCGGAAAAGAAACGCTTAATATTCCGCGCTGCCTGTCTCAAACGATGCTCGTTTTCAACCAAAGCTATCCGGACGTGATCGTCGCCATGTTCACCAAAGCCAACTCCGGGCGCAACTGCAACATCGGCATGTTCGATCAACAGCTTTGAGAACTCCAGCGAACCTAGGTGCTTATATTTTTCCGGAATAGGTGCCCAAGCAAACATCGTCGCTTCTGGCGGCGGAACATCCCAACCTGCGCGCGAAAAGCTTTCAACCATGACATCACGCCGCTTTCTATATATTTCGCGAACGCCGGCAATGTCTGATCCATCGCCATTCAAGGCGGCCGTTGCCGCAACCTGAATAGGGGTAAACGCGCCGTAGTCCAAATATGACTTGACCCGAGTCAATGCAGCAATAAGCCTCTCATTGCCGACAGCAAACCCCATACGCCAACCTGGCATAGAGAATGTTTTCGACATTGAAGTGAATTCAACAGCCACATCCATAGCACCTGGCACCTGCAAAACAGACGGCGGCGGCGTGTCACCAAAATAAATTTCTGCATAGGCTAAATCCGATAAAAGAATGATATCATTCTTCTTGGCAAACGCGACCACATCCTTATAGAAATCTAGATCTGCTACATAAGCTGTCGGATTCGACGGATAATTCAAAATAACCGCCAGCGGCTTCGGTATCGAATGTTTCACCGCACGATCCAAAGCTCGTAAAAGCTCTTCGCCTGGTGTCGCAGGCATTGAACGTATAACACCGCCTGACATGATAAAACCAAATGAGTGGATTGGATATGTCGGATCAGGGCATAAAACCACATCACCGGGAGCGGTAATGGCTTGCGCCATATTGGCAAACCCTTCCTTGGAACCCAGTGTTGCTACAACCTGCGTATCAGGATTGAGCTTTACTCCGAAACGACGCTCATAGTATTTTGCTTGTGCGCGGCGCAAACCGGGTATACCACGAGATGCAGAATAACGATGGGTACGTGGATCCTGAACCACTTCACATAGCTTATCCACCACACTTTGTGGCGTCGGCAGATCGGGATTTCCCATTCCAAGATCGATAATATCAGCCCCACGCGCTCGGGCTGCTGCCTTCAGGCGGTTGACCTGTTCAAAGACGTAAGGCGGCAAGCGACGAACTTTGTGGAATTCTTCCGACATTTTTCTATCCGGTAAGTTAGGGGTTGATGAAAGTATATTTAACTGAATTGGCGGTTAGTTTTGATTTCCGCCTTGTTCAATCTGACGCAATGTCTCTTCCGCTTCTCGACGCGCATCTTCTTTTGCCTTAGCGAGATTGGACGAGCTGTTTGCCGAAGGACCGGGAACACTTTTGAGAGAACGCGCCTCCTTATCAAGACGATCAGTGAGTTTTTGGCGTTCTTCTTCAGAAAACTGTTCCGTCGCAGCTTTTGGTTTTACGGAAAACTTTGGGTATACTCCGCTTCGCACTGCACCTGCTTGTTCAGGCGCTGTGAATTCCGCACCACGAGCACAGCCCATAACTATCAGCGCAACCACACCAAGAACTATCCCACGTGCCTGAATTGAAGGCCTAATCATCTTTCCATGTTCCCAAAAATAAGAGACAAAAACATTTATACCATTCGGTTATTGTGCCGCCAACGTCAAGAGATGATGTCGAAGTTCAATGGAGGTTTTTGAACTTTCTACATCCTATTGCGGACAAAGGTGTATGTTACAGCATGAAATGTAACGTGACCCATAGGAGACCGAATGGGTGCTCTAAATTGCCGAACAGGCTAGAAACTGATTAGATTTTCCGGCATAACGGAACAAAATTGATGCGCAGATTGGTCACTGCCTGCAAGCTTGAGGTCGCCTATTGCCAGCTGAAACAAATCTCACTCTAGGATATAATGAACCGCCGCGTCGGCGTTATACAACGGCAAAGCATCTAGCCCTTTACCTCGCGCTTGCCCTCGCTTTGAATGCATGTACAACGGGCGGTAATCTCACGAGCGACATCACACCTCAAACACCGTCGACTGTACAGACCACCAGTAACACCGACATGGCAGTCCAAACTGACGGGCAAAACGTCTCAGAACAGGGCACTCTAGATGCGGCCGGTTCCGTACCGATTCCGCAGACTGCCCCCGCAAATATGACAGCCGACAATACCGTTCCCCCTACTCCCGTACAACAAGAACCGGTAAAAGCTCAAAAAACAGCTCTTTTTTCGTTTGGGCGCAAACCGAAGGCAGATTCTTCTGCCCCTCCGGTCGTTGATGCGGCTGCAAATACAATAGAAACTTCACCAACGACCCCTCAGACGCCTACCACAATAGCAAATGTTGAATCGGCTCCGGCGCAAACAACAAACACCGAAACAAACGGACAAGCAGTGGGAACTCCACAAGCAATACCCGAACGAAATGCCGAAAGTCAGCAAAAGGGAAGCTTAATGCGTCTTTTTGGTGGGTCAGCCAATCCAAAACAAAACAAACCTAGTCCAGACGAGGATAAGGTAGCGCTCGTTCCGCTACCCAAAAAAGATCCACATGAATATAACGATGTTTTACCTGGTGTACGCCCGAACGGCGGAATAGTGATTAAGCATCGCAGTAGTCTTTATGACGACACCGACATTGATGCTAACGAAAGCGATTCTTCACCGTCATACACCCTCGCATCTGTCGGCCTTTATGGAAGATCATTGCCGAATGGTTTGAAACTAGCCCGCAAAGACGTTGAAGTGGCATGTCTTAAACCACAATTAATTTCAATACTGAAAACCGTCGAAAGAAGATTTGGAAAGCCGGTTATTATTACTTCTGGGTATCGCAGTCCGGTTTATAATCGTAAGGTCAATGGGGCAAAACGCTCCATGCATATGTCATGTGCAGCGGCAGATATCCAAGTACCAGACGTGAACAAATGGGAAGTAGCAAAATTTGTCAGAGGTCTTCCTGGACGCGGTGGAGTCGGAACATATTGTCATCAGTCCATTCACGTTGATGTTGGCCCTAAACGTGACTGGAATTGGAGCTGCTCGGCAAAAAAATGATTTTTTTTCAAAAAAAACATGAATAGGGGTTGCGGATAAAAAATATCCTCTCTATAAGCCCATTCACTGGTCCGCGCCCATCGTCTAGCGGTTAGGACGCCGCCCTTTCACGGCGGAAACAGGGGTTCGATTCCCCTTGGGCGTACCAGTATTTTCAATCAAAAAAACCAAATGATTTCGGTGTTTTAAAATATTTGATGAATCGTTTATATCTCCGTGTGTTTTGGTTATGACCTCACCCATTTAAACATATCGATAGCGCTTTCATTCAAAGCGCGGCGCATCAACTATTTTATGTCAGATTGCACCAAAAGATGAGATCCTGATTAGTCTTGCCCAAGCTTTTGTTTACGAATATCCACTGCCTTGAGACAACGTCGAAAACGTTTCTATTGCCGCAAGCTTTACGTATCAACGGCTGTAACCGACTCATGTTACCAGATGCGAATGAAGTGGATCATTTAAATTATTCATGGTCCTGGCATTCATCGAAGATTTTTGTACGAAAACCGTACAATATGATTGACTGGCGCCCTGCCCTTTGATGCCTGAGAGACTTCGAGAAATTGTGTCAAACCAAACAACAACGAAATTCAAATTGGCGAAAAAAAAATACCAATCACTATCAATTTTCTTGATTGAAAAGCCATTCTCTTATTGGTTCAATCGTATAAGCCACCCGCCACGTGTTCCGGTGCCCAGATGCACCCTGTGAACTTTCTCCTGCAGGGATGACGGTACCCTTTTTAAAAATAATGTAATTTATAGGCGCATCTTGCAATCTGATTGCGTCATAAGCCACTCGAAACTGTTCTGGCGACCAATGCGCGTCCCATTCGTCCACCGCGATGTGTGCGCCCTGTGCCCTTAAAACACTCATGATGGCATTCTGCCCAGGGAATGCTTTGCTATCATCCTCAGAAACGACAACCCATAGTTTGTCAGAGCTGAGCGGCTTTACCAATGCGGGATCCCATTGACCTGCGACCAGAAAAGATGCCGCAAAAAAATTTGGATATTTGATATTTAATGCTATTGCCGCCATACATCCACCTGATTGGCCGGTAGCGTATATTCTGTTCCGATCTATGTTGTAATGCCTTGTCAGGTCTTTGATTAAATTGATTGTACTATCAACAACCGAAGCTGTGTTCGAATTATCATCAGCGATGATACAATCATATTGCGGCGCCAGAACAAAGCATGGTCTTTTAGCTTGATCAGCGGGAGATGCCCAACAAACAGCACCCAACCCCTGAAAAAGTGTTGTTTTGGTTTCTTTACCCGTGACTCCGGCATCATGCATAAAAAGCACAATTGGATAAGATTTTCCATCATCATAGTGAGCAGGAAAATAGAGATTATACGCTAGAAGATTGCCATTTTGAGGATCGTTGAATGTAAACTGCTTAAAGTCATCGACGATTAAATTTTCGACTTCCGTCGTTTTGATGGAGCGCTGCTGCTTTGTACTGTGGGATTTTGCAGGGTTTTCGCAATCTTCGTTCCAAAACACCACAGCCTCGGCTTGCTTAAACGAGGTACCACTATCGACAACGCTGCCGGCCATGCCCATTCCAGAAGCTTTATTTCCATTTTGAGGCGGCTTAGCTTTACCATCTTCTTTCAATTTCGCTGCTGCGTCATCAGCAGATAGCTCAACAATCACAAAACGACCGGTTTCCGCTTTGGCAGACGGATCACGACGGCGACTAATGAATACTTCCGTTACCGTTCGTTGATCCACAATGAAATCACACGACAAAATATCCGATGATGCGAGTTCATTCCGTGCCTCGATAGCAACAGCTACGAATCGAACGCCATCACCAAACACTTTGGTTACAGCTGTAGCCTGTATGAATTCCGGCACATCTGAAGCCATGGTCTGTTTATCTATGGTGAGTATAATGGAGCTTCCGGCCAAACCGACGAGGAATTGACGACGCGTCGACATAACATTCACCAGATGTAAAAATTTTCAATCATAAAATCTTAAAATACGATTATGAAAAAACGGTGTCCGTAATTATAACTATTAAACATCAAAAGATGGGAGATAAAATCCCTCTCGGCTCTACAATACTAAATCCTATTCGGATCTCAGTTACGCTTTCCAGATAAGATTAATACCAACCGACCGCAACCTGTGCTTCTTCAGACATACGATCTGGCGTCCAAGGTGGATCGAAAGTCATCGCCACTTCCACATGAGAAACACCTTCGACAGCGCCTACAGCATTCTCAACCCAGCCTGGCATCTCCCCTGCGACCGGACATCCCGGGGCAGTCAGCGTCATATCGATCTTCACTGACCGATCATCTTCAATATCTATACGGTATATCAAGCCCAGCTCATATATATCAGCGGGGATTTCTGGGTCATAAACTGTTTTCAACGCCGAAATGATATCATCAGTCATGCGGTCAAGTTCGGCTGCCGGAATTGCTGAAACATATGGTGCACTGATATCATCCCAAGTACCCACCGGTTCAGCAGCGCGCTTGATCTCCGAAGAACTATTCATTGAAAAACTTCCTTGCTTTTTCCAGTGCTTCTACCAATTGGTCGATATCTTCCTTGTTGTTATACATGGCCAACGATGCCCGACATGTCGACGTTACACCAAAGCGCTGCAATAATGGCTGCGCACAATGCGTTCCGGCTCTCACTGCAACACCCTGCCGATCAATATACATGGACACGTCATGCGCATGAATTCCTTCCAGTTCAAAAGAGATAATCCCCCCTTTGCCCGGTGCGCGACCAAAGATACGTAACGAATTGATCTGCTGTAATTGTTCATGGGCGTAATCTGAAAGCGCCAGCTCATGTTTTAAAATAGCATTCCGATCTTTCGACATCATATACTGCAACGCAGCACCAAGTCCGACCGCTTCTACTATAGGCGGTGTGCCAGCCTCAAAACGATGTGGTGGATGATTATATGTTACATTATCGACGGTAACATCCTCGATCATTTCCCCCCCGCCTTGGAATGGACGCATAGCGTCCAAACGATCCTTTTTTCCGTAGAGCACCCCAATGCCCGTTGGCCCGTAGAGTTTATGACCGGTCATTACGTACCAATCGCAATCGAGATCGCGTACATCCACCGGTAAATGGACAGAACCCTGTGCACCATCGATTAGTACGGGTATATCTCGCTGATGTGCAAGACTGATCATTTCTTTAACAGGCGGAACTGTTCCAAGCATATTTGACATATGTGTAACAGCAACGAGACGGGTCCTGTCGGTTATCGCGTTTTGAAAATCTTCAATATGCAATACGCCGGCATCATCGACAGGAACAAATACCAGTTTTGCACCCTTGATCTCGCGTATAAAGTGCCAAGGAACGATATTGGAATGATGTTCCATGATTGTGACGATGATTTCGTCACCTTCTTTTAGTCGGGGCATAGCCCAGCCATAGGCAACAGTATTGATTGCCTCGGTGGCGTTTTTTGTAAAAACGATTTCGTTTGTATTAGCGGCGTTTAAAAAACTACGTACGCTTTCTCTGGCTTTCTCATAGGCATCGGTAGCTGTGTTGGAAAGAAAATGAAGCCCTCTGTGCACATTTGCATAACCACCAGTATAAAGCCTATCCATTGTTTCTAGCACAACACGCGGCTTCTGGGCTGATGCCCCATTATCAAGATAAGCCAACCGCTTACCGTAGACTTCCATGTTTAAGATAGGAAAATCCTGGCGGATTGCCTCAACGTCGAAATCTTGCTCACTGTTGTTTACCGCCATCTTTATATCCCTATAGGTGGGTTTCCAACCATCCATCAATAACTTTGGAAAGTGCCGCTCTGACAGAATCGTTTTCGACATCATCAATCAATTCCGATACAAAAGCTTTCACTAATAATCCGCGAGCAGCGGCAAGCGGTATCCCGCGAGCCATCAAGTAAAATAGGTGGTCGTGATCGATTTCTGCGACAGTCGCCCCGTGACCGCAGGCTACATCGTCTGCAAAAATTTCCAATTCAGGTTTTGCGTCGAATTCCGCATCGTCCGACAATATCAGACTATTGCAAGCCATGCGTGCATCAGTTTTCTGGGCCTTTTGGGCGACCCTGATCATGCCTTGAAAGGCACCACGCGCATTGTCCGTAACAACATTGCGAACAATTTCAGTCGATGTCGAATTTTCTTCAACATGACAAACTGTCATCGTCATATCGCTATGGCTATTTCCGGCAAGAAGATTAATCGTACGCAATTGAAAGTCTGACCCTTCACCTTGCAATTCGACATCAATTTCCTGTCTGTTGAGTTGGCTCGCAATATTTACTACGTAAAGTGTGAGTTTTGCCCCTTGCGCCAATATTGAATGGAACTGAGCAAATTGTGTGCTATCGAAATCTCTATCACGCACAACTATCCATGCAACGTGACTCCCAGCTCCCACTTTGAGCTTGCCCACGGAACTTAACAATGCGGGTTCGTCGTTCCCCAGTTGACGCTCGATGATCGTTACATTGCTTTCACTTCCAATGTTTACTTGCGAATAGACATGGGATTGTCCGCCCTGTTGGATTATCTGTAATTCAATTGGCATCTCAAGAGACGTGCCGTCGGCGACGTCCAGAAGCCAACCATCACTAACAAAAGCCGTATTGAGTTGTCCGATAAAGTCGTCATCACTTATGGCAGTTCGCAACTCGCAACGATCATCGGCGAGCGCATCCGCATAACGGTCAATGGAAACATTATCGATCTTTGGAGCATTGAGGGTTTTACCATTGAATATGGCAAAAACGGCCGACTTGGCGATCAAAGGCTCGACAGCGCGTCCATCACCTTCCACATTGAAAGCCGGCACCGTCTTCAATAATGTGCGCAGATCTGTATAATGCCAGTATTCCTGTTTTCTTGATGGCAGACCATTTTTCTTGAATTGTTCAATGACATTATCGCGCGATGACATAACCGAGCTGTCACCCGGAAAATCACCAAGCCGTTGGCCAAAATTCTCAACGATTGCCGCCTCAGATGCTGTCATTTCTCGCTGTGGAATCACACTCATCTCCTGCGACCTCAAGCTGCTTCGCCAATGATGTCGGCATAGCCATTTTCTTCCAAATGAAGCGCGAGCGATTTATCTCCGCTTTTAATAATACGCCCTTTGTAAAGAACATGAACTGTATCTGGAACAATGTAATCCAATAAGCGCTGGTAATGCGTGATAACCAGAAATGAACGCTGTGGTCCGCGTAGAGCGTTTACGCCATCCGCTACAATCTTCAAGGCGTCGATATCAAGGCCCGAATCTGTCTCATCCAAAACACACAATTTGGGCTCCAATAAAGCCATCTGCAATATCTCGGCGCGTTTTTTCTCGCCGCCTGAAAACCCGACATTCAACGGACGCTTTAACATATCCATGTCCATCTCAAGCTTGGCAGCGTTCTCTTTCACTCTCTTGATGAACTCAGGAATCTTCAGTTCTTCTTCGCCACGGGCTTTACGCTGCGAATTCATAGCGACTTTCAAAAATTCCATAGTCGCAACACCGGGTATTTCCATAGGGTATTGGAATGCCAAGAAAACGCCCAATGCCGCCCGTTCAGCAGGATCTAAATCCAGAATCGACTGACCATTATAAAGAATTTCTCCTTCGGTGACTTCATAGTCATCACGACCTGCCAAAATATAAGAAAGCGTCGACTTACCAGAGCCGTTAGGGCCCATAATCGCGGCAACTTCACCATCATGAACCGTTAAATTCAATCCGCGAATGATTTCGGTTTCTGTTTCTGCGATACGAGCATGGAGATTTTTGATTTCCAACATTTTTAAGATCCTGTTTCTAAGGCTGCAATTTCAAGCGCCAAACTTCGATTCTATTGATTAACCTACGCTACCTTCGAGGCTGATACCGATTAATTTCTGTGCTTCGACCGCAAACTCCATGGGCAATTCCTGAATAACTTCTTTAACGAAGCCATTAACAATCAATGCAATGGCTTCCTCTTCAGGAATTCCTCGCTGCATGACATAGAACAGCTGATCTTCCGATATTTTCGATGTGGTTGCTTCATGCTCGAATTGCGCGCTGGCGTTCTTTGCCTCGATATAAGGCACCGTATGCGCACCACAATCATTACCGATCAACAAACTATCACACTGGGTGAAATTACGAGCATTACTGGCTTTGCGGTGGGCCGTAACCTGACCACGGTAGGTATTATTTGAGAAACCGGCTGAAATGCCCTTGGAAATGATCCGACTGGACGTATTTTTTCCAAGATGGATCATTTTAGTGCCTGAATCAATCTGCTGGTGACCATTAGATACCGCAATCGAGTAAAATTCACCTCGTGAATTATCACCACGCAAAAGACATGAAGGATATTTCCACGTTATGGCAGAACCAGTTTCGACCTGAGTCCACGATATTTTGGAATTATCGCCTCGGCAATCACCACGTTTGGTGACAAAATTGTAGATACCGCCTTTACCGTCTTTGTCGCCCGGATACCAATTTTGAACGGTAGAATATTTTATTTCCGCATCTTTCATGGCGACAAGTTCGACAACAGCGGCATGAAGCTGGTTTTCATCGCGCTGTGGAGCGGTGCACCCCTCAAGATAGGACACATAGGCACCCTCTTCCGCAATGATCAGCGTACGTTCAAACTGTCCAGTATTGCGTTCGTTGATGCGGAAGTAGGTCGACAGTTCCATAGGGCATCGAACACCCTTGGGCACGTAAACAAATGAGCCGTCAGTAAACACCGCGGCATTCAAGGCTGCGTAAAAATTATCACTGACAGGAACAACCGAACCGAGATACTCTTTAATCAAATCCGGATGCTCTCGAATTGCTTCCGATATGGAACAAAAAATGACACCAGCACGTGCAAGTTCTTCCTTGAACGTGGTCACCACCGAGACTGAGTCAAACACCGCGTCTACGGCAACACGTCCAGAGGCATAAATATTATCGTCCAGCTCGGAGGGTTCAACTTGCTTCCTGACCCCAGCCAAAATTTCCTGCTCTTTAAGCGGGATGCCTAATTTTTCATAAGTGGCGAGAAGCTCCGGATCCACCTCATCAAGTGACTTAGGACCACTTTGATTTTTTGGCGCGGCATAATAATAAAGGTCTTGAAAATCAATCTTTGGATAATCCAACCTTGCCCAATTTGGCTCTTCCATCTTCAGCCAACGCTGGAAGGCTTGTAAACGCAACTCCAACATCCAATCGGGCTCATTCTTTTTGGCCGAAATGAAGCGGATAATATCCTCATTCAGCCCCTTAGGGGCTTTTTCTGTTTCAATATGCGTTTCAAACCCATATTTATATTGGTCTACATCAATCTCACGGACCTGACTTATAGTTTCCTGCACGGCAGGCATCGGCATTCTCCATCCTGGCCGGGTCAAAAGCCGGCAGTTGTCGATCGTACTTGTAAAGCACAACCGAATTTAGGGTGACACCAACCAGACTTCAATGCAAAACATGAGAAATCTAGTCAAGCTTAGTTGAATGCTTGTTTAAAACAGTTCTAAAGTCGATTTCAAGTGCCGTTTTCTATTTTTTGACATTGCGTACCATTTTCTCGAATGCATCAAGAAAACGGTCAATGTCTGTTACTTGCGTTGAGGAACCGGTTGAAACGCGAATTGCACCGTCAGGTTGATCAATCCCCATAGCTGACAGCACGCTACTTGCCTTGACCTTTCCCGATGAGCAGGCCGAACCGGCAGAGACTGCGAACCCGGCCAGATCGAAACCAATTTGTAGTGTCTCAGCTTTTAAACCGGGCATAGAAAAATATGTCGTATTCGCTAATCTTGGTGACTGATGCCCATAAATGGTTATTTCATTACTTATACGGCGTAATCCGTGCTCCAAATGGCAGCGTAATTTTTCCATGAGTTCAATATCCAATGGGGTTGGAGCATTGTCCATTGCCGCACCAAAGGAGGCAATGAGAGGTAATGCTTCGGTTCCACTCCGGAACCCCTTCTCTTGCCCGCCAGCGACTATGAGTGGTTTGGGCATAAGGACAGCCCCATTCGAAATGAAGGCACCAATTCCCTTAGGACCTCCAATTTTGTGGGCTGCAATGATGAAAAAATCACCGCCAAATGTTGTCACGTCCACCGGCCATTTGCCTACATATTGAACCAAGTCGACTATGAGCACGCCGCCATTTTGTTTTACGACATCAGCAATTTCCCTTATAGGCTGAATCACCCCAGTCTCACCATTTGCTGCTTGTATCGCCACCAACGGCAGGCCAAACGCATTGTTATGTGCGGACAGAAGGTCCTTTAAATATGCCATGTCGATCAGACCTGACCCGTCTACACGAATGACTGTTCGAGCGTCCGCATCGAAACGCCCCCCCATAGCAATACATGGATGTTCGGTCGCGCCAATATATAGGCGGGAAAACCTTAAGTCAGCGCGCCCCATTTGATAAGATGGGGTTAGCAACGTCATCGCCGCCTCGCTTGCTCCAGACGTAAAGACGATGTTTT
Source organism: Bartonella sp. LJL80 (assembly GCF_054871565.1). Taxonomy (NCBI): domain Bacteria; kingdom Pseudomonadati; phylum Pseudomonadota; class Alphaproteobacteria; order Hyphomicrobiales; family Bartonellaceae; genus Bartonella; species Bartonella sp. LJL80. Next base: position 243,093 of record NZ_JBTXLM010000004.1, on the reverse strand, counting down.
CCGCATCAGCATTCAATCTCTCGGCCACCTGACGCCGTGCTTTTTGCAAAAGAGCTTTTGCAGCCCTTCCTTCTTGGTGTACTGATGATGGATTACCATAGATATCCAAGGCATCTATCAATGCTTCACGAGCAACAGTCGATAGCGGTGTCGTCGCATTGTAATCTAGGTAGCAGCGTTGAATGGCCATGCCGAGTTCCTGATAGCTTTATTTTGAAATCAATTTACAACCTCATAGCGCAATTTCCTTGAAATTTGCACCCATAAGAGACTATCTAGCACATAAGATACAGACAATTTTACCAAACGGTTATTTGAACTTCACCCATTAAAAGTGTGATCTTATTCATATATCCGTTTCTTAAGGAGCGCTTTATGCCTGAAGTCATTTTTAATGGTCCCGCCGGTCGTCTGGAAGGACGTTATCAACCATCGCATGAAAAGAACGCCCCGATAGCGATAGTCTTACACCCGCACCCGCAATTTGGTGGAACGATGAATAATAAAATCGTTTATGATCTATTTTATATGTTCCAACAACGCGGATTTACCACTTTACGGTTTAATTTTCGCAGCATTGGCCGGAGTCAGGGCGAATTTGATCACGGTGCCGGCGAACTTTCCGATGCAGCAGCCGCGCTCGACTGGGTGCAGGCGCTGCATCCCGATTCAAAGAATTGCTGGGTGGCTGGTTATTCATTTGGAGCTTGGATTGGCATGCAGCTTTTAATGCGGCGTCCCGAAATAGAAGGTTTTATTTCTGTAGCACCACAACCGAATATCTATGACTTCTCGTTTCTGGCTCCCTGCCCCTCGTCCGGCCTTATCATTCACGGTGACGCTGATCGCGTTGCACCAGCGAAAGATGTACAGGGTTTGGTTGACAAACTGAAAACCCAGAAGGGTATAACGATCACGCAAGAAACACTTGAGGGCGCCAACCACTTTTTTGCAGGAAGAGTAGACGAACTTATAGAAGACTGTTCTGAGTATCTGGATCGTCGTCTCGCCGGCGAACTCTCAGAACCCAGAATGAAGCGCTTACGTTAGTCGTCTTCCTCTAAATTCATATATCGGGCCAAGTTGCCATCTATGGCATCGCAAAAATCGCTATTCCTATCGATATACAGAATAGTTCTTATTTTTGTGCCTGTTAGATTGCACTGTGCTTCATTCGCTTTGTCGCTGTTTCTTGGCGCGGCGAATGACACAGTAAAATTTACATCTTCCATTTCATGAATGAATGGCGCGATGATTGCCCAAAATTCGGCGAAAGCTTTTGGCAAAGCTGAGAAATTATCAAGAACAATCCAATTCACGATCTCTCTATGAGCCAATTGGGCTTCACCTGACGCGTCCTTCCAAAACTTGCCAATACGAGCTTTTATCGCGGAAAGCACTTGCGAACTTATCCGAGAGTAATCGACTGCCGGTTGATAGGATTTTTCATCTTTCTTCCCGCGATGTTTTGATCTCTCTGACACACTATAAGCCATCAGCCCGCCAGTGACAGGCCGCTTGCAACCTGTTGTCGTCGGGTAGGTTAAAGGAAGCCTATAAAAAGAACGTACCGCCAAATAAGCCCACGCTTCCGCTTCAATAGAATCGGAACAATAACCCAATGCTTCTATCTTAATAACATTGATCCCATGCTGCGCAGCCATTTGCTCAAGATCTGCTACGATGGCTTGGTTGTGCACCCCGCCGCCAGATAATATAATGGTTTTTGGACGGGCTGGGAGATGCCTGAGTGAGTTCATAATACCAAAAGACGTGATATAGCTTAAAGAGGCTGCACCATCTTCCACAGATATCGCCATATCAGATAATGGTGCGAAGCTGCGCCAATCAAGCGACCCTGGTTTTTCTTGTAAGAAAAAGGGATGCTTTTCATAATTTGAAACAATCTTGTCTATAGCTGTCCCTCTCAATGACGCGCAACCATCCATGTCGAATGGCGCCCCGGTTTTCATCGACATCCACTGATCAATGAGAGCATTACCGGGGCCGCAATCAAACGCATACAAACCGTTTTGTGCATCGACAAAAGTCATGTTTGAAATGCCACCAATATTTACAAATGCGGCCGGAAAGTCGATTTCGCTGGATAGTTTCGTTGCAAGTGCTCGATCGTAAACAGGAACTAAAGGCGCACCCTGTCCACCATTTGCGATGTCGTTCTGGCGCATGTCATAGATGACATCAATACCCGTTTCATTTGCTAGCTGTTGGCCATTGCCAATTTGAACGGTCAGTGCCTTCTCCGGCTTGTGGAGTACCGTCTGTCCATGAAATCCCAAGATATCCACATCATGATAGCTTACGCACGCATCTTTCAATATTTTTCGTACAAGCTGAGCATGAATATCGGTCAGCTCTACTTCAACCTGCCGCAAATTTCCTGGCCTATCAGTAGAGATAGTGATCGCCTCGGCATCATTGAGACTATTTTTAAGCTTTTTGCGGAAGGTTTCGCTGTATTGAACAGAACCGTGGTTCAGCACCTCGACATGACAAAGCCCATCTGTTCTCACTAGGGCCGCGTCAGCACCGTCCATCGATGTTCCGCTCATTAAACCTATCGCCAATTTAACTACGGACATTTTCTGCTTCCTTGTGAATCGCGGTCCATTTATGATAAACGCGACTATCTAAGAATTAATTTTATTAATAGCCCTAAACTTTTACCAAGGAACATGACCAATGTCCGGTTTTAAATCCGATTTCCTGAATATTATGAGCGAGCGTGGTTTTATCCACCAGATGTCCGATGAAAAGGGCTTGGATGAGCTTTTTTGCAGGGAAACAGTGACTGGTTACATCGGATTTGATCCCACAGCTGCGAGTTTACACGCTGGTGGCTTGATCCAGATTATGATGCTGCACTGGATGCAGAAAACCGGTCACCGTCCAGTGGCACTCATGGGTGGAGGTACCGGTATGATTGGTGACCCTTCATTCAAAGACGAAGCGCGCCAACTTCTTACTGTGGAAAAAATAGCTGAGAACATAGCTGGAATCAAAAAGGTCTTTGCAAATTACATGACTTTTGGTGATGGACCTACGGACGCCGTTATGGTCAACAATGCCGACTGGTTGCGCGACCTCAACTACCTCGAATTTCTGCGTGATGTTGGCCGTCATTTTTCGGTCAATCGAATGTTGTCTTTCGATTCGGTAAAACTACGGCTTGATCGTGAACATTCGCTCTCCTTCCTTGAGTTCAATTATATGATCTTACAAGCCTATGATTTCGTTGAACTCAGCAAGCGATACGATATGCGCATGCAGATGGGCGGATCGGATCAATGGGGAAATATCATAAATGGTATCGAGCTTGGTCATCGTATGGGAACACCGCAGCTTTATGCACTGACATCTCCATTGCTCACAACATCTTCGGGAGCGAAAATGGGTAAGTCGCTCAATGGTGCTGTTTGGCTTAACGCCGATATGCTTTCACCTTATGAATTCTGGCAATATTGGCGCAATACAGAGGATGCGGATGTACCGCGTTTCTTGAAACTTTACACCACATTGCCTCTGGATGAAATTACCAAGCTTGCGGCTCTACAGGGGTCTGAAATCAACGATGTGAAAAAAACGTTGGCGACAGAAATCACTGCTATGCTGCATGGCAGGGAAGCCGCGGATGCGGCGGCTGAAACAGCGAGAAAGACATTTGAAGAAGGAGCCTTGGGCAACGACCTCCCAACGATTGATATCAGCGTAAGCGAATTGAAATCCGGAACAGGTTTATTGGCCCTTTTGGTTCAGGCAGGACTTGCTAAATCCAATGGGGAAGCACGGCGTCACGTTCAAGGGGGCGGTGTCCGTGTAAATGATCAATCGGTAAGCGAAGAAGGACGCATTATCGGCGAGGCCGATGTGACGGCTGAAGGCGTGATTAAAATTTCATTTGGAAGAAAAAAACACGTATTGGTCAAGCCTGTATAAGTTTTTGCCGTTCCAGCGTTCTAAGCACGGGGCAACCCGTGCTTTTTTGCACCTTATGGCCACGGCATTAGCCAAGACGTCAAATCATTGAAACTCAAAAATCGAACGAAATATTCCAGGTGCGATCGCGGAAATTGGATTAACCATGACTTGCGGCTGCTTCGCATTTCCTTCGATCTTGAAAGTAATACCGATCAAACCACGGTCACGGCCATTGCCAAGCACTTGTCCGATGATAGGTAAATCACCAAACAGCCGGTTCAAACCGTAAGCGGGCATGAAAGTTCCGGTGATCGACATATTACCCGAAGAATCATACAGAACGCCCTGGAATGTCGCACCTACTGTAGGGCCGCGTAAAACGCCCCTATCCAGGACAACATAATTATCTCCCTTTCCGATATGTGCATATGCCACATCAAAACCAACGCTCGAACTGTCAATACGGCCTTTAACGGCATCATTAAGACTTTTGCCACCGGTCGCGGGACGAGATGATACCAGTTTGGCGAGTTTTGGTTCGTTGACAACAGCAAAGTTACGAACGCTCACTGGTCCGGCGAGAGGCTGACCAGGCGAGGATCTCAAATTGGCTTTGAGCGTTCCGCCTCGTATTTTATCATAATAATTCATAAATCTGAGAACAGACCCAGCGTCGGCGCTGGTGGCCGTGATCGACTGCAGCCCCTGATTGTTGCTTAACTCAACATCGACTGGTAATCCATTGCTTGTCTTCGCGGTTAGATTGAGCTGCGACGCGCGCTGTAACGTTGAGTCATATGAAGCCGAAACTGAATTTAATGCCTCCCCGTAGAAGCCTGTCAAGCTTGCAAGCGAAGCGCGGAGTGTAATGGCGTTTCCGCCATCTGAGCTGGAGGCAACTTTACCCAGTTGTTGGATTAAAGCGCGCGCATCAAAACTTTGCCCATTCGCATCAATGCGATACGACTTGCCAGAACTCGTAATTTTTAATGCTAAATTGTCACCTCGACTTAAGTTCGCCTTGGTAAATTCTGCGCTGGACAGCTTCTTATCTTTGACATGGATAGTCCCAGCAATTTGCAAATTTGTGCCAGTTAACGCGAAATTATCGACGTTGAATTCCGCTTTTTTGCTAATATCAGATGGCACATCAAGCTGTGCATGTGCTCCGATGCCTTTGCCTTTTTTCCAGCCCACCCAAGGAAATTCTAAACTCGCATTCGTTAGATCAGCATTTAAATGTCGTTTTCCGCTATTTTCGGGGCCAACATCGACCGTTATTGGCCCTGATAGAAAACTGTTCAGAAATGCAAAATGCTTACTCCGTACCGAATCATCCAAAGTAAGTGTTATTTTCTCGCTCTTTTTCCAATCTGAGTGGTTAAATGGCTGTACTATTTTTACGTCAGCGGGCAGATCATTCATAAGTCCTCTGGCATCAAGAATAACGCCTGATTTATTAACTTCGGCCATACCGGATGCAGCACTTACCATTACGTCATTGAAAGGTTCTGACAAAGAAAAATCTGAGAAACCCACATGTGCCGCATAAGTGACTTCCCCACGCGGTTCATCACGTGTAACGGGAAAACGAAGATCAATTTCTGCTTCAATGTTTCCCACAGCCCGGTCAGGATTGAATGGAAGTTGGTTACGTGCATTGATTGGACTATATCCAATCATCTCACCGGCAGCTGCAACATCACCACGTGCCACAAGATTCATTTCAGCATATACAGGGCGCTGCGGCCCCCACGGTATAATTAAGGTGCCTTCCACAGCCTGCAACTTACGATCATTTGAGAGATAGCTTATTCCAGTATCTAAGGTTATGGTTGTTGTAGTGCCATCGATTGCTATCTTTCCAGATGCATCACGCAAGGCAGGTAAATCCCCCACCAAATCAGAACGCGTATTGAGGACTTCAGAACGAATTCTTATCTCTTTCTCCGTGAGCTGACCCGCAGGTATACCAGAACGAAAGAGACCTAACGGCAATGCGATCTCGATAGTCCCATTTTTTAGCTGCCCACCATAGATATGAGACGCAACCCAGCGCCTTGCTCCCGGTGAGATATTTATCGGCCAAAGCTGCTTTGCCTCCGAAACATCCATCTGCGGCACATGAAGAACGAATATCGTTTCCGGTGTCCCTTCCCCGAAACGCAAGCTGCCTTGCCCGATCAAACTTCCATGTGGTGTATTTACCGCAACTTCATCAATAACGGCCCTTTTTTCTGACAAATTGAACTGACCAGCCAGTTTGGTTTCAAATTTAAGAGCTATATCCGGCACATCTTCCGTTGCACTTTGAGCGTTATGTGCAACAATTTCAAAACGATAATCATTATCTGGCTTAGTTCCATTGCCTGCAGCGGGGACAACGCCCAGCGCACCATCAAACGGTATATTGACGCCACCCATAATCAACTTTGACGGTGCTAACTCTATCTTACCGCTCAAGGGTGTATGAACAAGATTAATGTCAAAAGCAGCAGGGATATCCTGGGCAGTACCAACATCCATTTCCCCCTGAGGCATTGTCAATTGCATATGAATTACAGGGGCATCGCCAAGACTTGCACGGTGGGCATCGATGCCTAAATCCATGTTCCCTTTGAGCCGGAAATGCCCATTATTCGTCCGTCCGTCCGCGAGAAACGGTGAGACCCCATCTGCGGCTCCTAAGTGCAATGGTAATGATCTAACTGCTATTTGAATATCACTTGCATGACCTTCGACATAGTTCGCACTGCCAGTTAAACCGATCTCTTTACCATCCCATTGCAACTGCGACTCCAACACTGTCGTTTTCCAACGATTACGCAATCCGAAATCTTCGATGAGCAACGGGACACTATCGTCCGCAGGCAATCTGAACGACACATTTTTAAAAATGATCGCATTTACAGACATTTTTTTTAGCAGATCTGTGCCTTTATCAAATGCCGGGAAAAGTCCATTGGCTATAGCATCTGGATCGACGCGACCGAATTGATCCTTTGGTAAAGTGGCCATAAAATTACTGTCATGCGACTGTGGCAAAATAACATTGGCATCATGAAGCTCAATTTGCTGTATCTGCAGTTTACCGCGCAGCAAACCCAAAGTCGAAAGACCAACTTTGAATACACCAATCTGATCGACTTGAAGTCCATTTTTTATGTCTTTCACATAAACATTACGGGCCTCTAACGCGATATGGTAATCCTCATCGAGCGATAATCGGGCATCAGATATTGTAGCCTCAGCGATATCCCCCAATTGCTGGGACAATACGGCTTGCATCTTCGACGTCAGAAACGAACCCGTAATCCCGACTTTAAGTAGGACAACGATAACGATAAAAAGTAGAATTAAAAAGGAAGATGCCCATAGAACCGCTCTTCGTGTTCGACGCAATCGTTTCTTACGCAGACGCGGCGTTTTCACCTTCATGCCATCGGTATGTACGGCCGAAGGAAAGTTATCTAGGCTTTTAATATCTCGTTTATTAAAACGGATTTCTTCATGTGGATCTGACAAATCGTAAACAATCCCGTTATCCGTTAGCCATAGACGGCGACCAGAATTTTGCTAAACTCATTATAACACTATTATATGGCGATTCCTGTCATTGATATGAAGTTTTTACGCTTACCAACAAAAGAAAGGCAGTGTTATGGCAAGGCCAGAAAAAGGCGACGTCGCACCCGATTTTGATCTACCTCGCGATGGTGGAAACCAAATTCGGCTCTCACAACTTCGCGGAAAACCCGTCGTACTTTATTTCTATCCTAAAGACGATACCAGCGGCTGTACTGTTGAAGCCGTTGATTTTACACGGCTGAAACCAGAATTTGATAAAATCGGCGTGACGATTATCGGAATGTCTCCAGATAAACCCGCAAAACATGATAAATTCAAAGCCAAACATGATTTAGATGTCGTTCTCGTTTCAGATGAACAAAAACAAACTCTGGAAGCTTACGGCGTTTGGGTCGAAAAAAGCATGTATGGCAAAAAGTATATGGGCGTTGAGCGTAGTACGTTTCTTATTGATGCAGACGGGAAAATTGCTGACGCTTGGAGAAAAGTAAGCGTCCCAGGCCACGCAGAAGCAGTATTAAAAGCCGCGTCTTCTTTAGAAGACTGACTGAGCTTTAAGGCTTTATTAATAATTTCATGAACTAATAAAGCCTTAAAATTCTGGGTTCAGGCTATGCGTAATATTTCATACTCCATCATAATCAGCACATTACTTTTTGCTGTTGGCAATGCAGCGTCTGCGGGACAGACTTTCATTTTCACGACCACGCAGCCTATTGTACTAAGGCAAACCATGCCTCATAAACCAGCCAAAGCTGCTCCTCTTGTCGAGGATTTTACTTTCACAGCGTCAGCTGGCATAGACCCGATTGTTACCGGCCCTAACGGTTGAATAGGTTACAGTTCGTAACGTATGGTACGTTATCGCGCGCGCCATAGATTTGAAAACGATGTGCTATGCTGTTGGATACAAACGGTATCACGATCAATGATGACAGCAAGAAAAGCTATCACGGTCATCAGTTAAAACATTCAGCTTATGCTTTTCGGAAAATGGGGCTTATTCATACGAATAGGCGCTGTTGCCTAATCGATGTCTTCAACTTCTTCGCCACCGCCATGAACGCGTTGAGCCAGTGCCGCTTCCATAAATGCATCTAAATTGCCATTCAAAACGCCCTGCGGGTCCGTACTTTCCACCCCTGTACGCAAATCTTTAACCAACTGATATGGTTGCAGAACATAAGAGCGAATTTGATGCCCCCAACCGATCTCCGTTTTAGAGGCCTCAACTGCATTGGCCTCGTCCTCACGTTTTTTGAGCTCTTCCTCGTATAGACGCGCTCTCAACATCGACCAAGCCGCAGCGCGGTTCTTGTGCTGCGAGCGTTCAGCTTGGCATTGAACCACAATACCTGTTTTGATATGGGTAATACGAACGGCTGAATCGGTTGTGTTAATGTGCTGTCCACCAGCACCCGAAGCGCGATAGGTGTCAATGCGCACATCGGATTCGGACACATCGACTTCGATATTATCGTCGATAACCGGATAAACCCAGATACTGGCAAATGACGTATGACGACGCGCGTTCGAATCGTAAGGCGAGATACGAACCAAGCGGTGGACGCCCGATTCCGTTTTCAACATACCATAGGCGTTATGCCCTTTGACCAAAATAGTCGCGGATTTGATTCCCGCTTCTTCTCCATCATGAACTTCCAGCACGTCGACTTTCATACCATGCTGCTCTGCCCAACGCGTATACATGCGCAACAGCATCGACGCCCAATCCTGACTTTCAGTACCTCCGGCACCGGCATGAACTTCAAGATATGTATCATTGGCATCCGCCTCGCCAGACAAAAGCATATCAATCTGACGCTTATCAATCTCGCTTTTTAGACCGCGAATAGCCGTCTCAGCATCATCAACTATGGCGCTGTCGTTCTCTTCTTCACCCATAGCAATCAGCTCTACACTATCATCAAGCGTATGAGTCAAAGCATTGATACCGTTTATTGAATCCTCTAATCTTTGACGCTCTCGCATGAGATCCTGCGCTTGTTGCGCATCATTCCAGAGGCTAGGGTCTTCAGCTTTCTGATTGAGATATTCCAAGCGCTTCAGTGACTGATCCCAGTCAAAGATGCCTCCTCAGCAGGGATATAGCCTGCCTGATTTCATCAACCAAAGTCTCAATTTCTGCACGCATAATAAGAATTCTCAATTCCAAAATATTAAGTCCAACAACCAAAAGGTGCGCGATTAAAAACCGGGCACCAGCTAGGTCTGGCACTTCTTGATGACACGGCAGCATTTAATCGCCGCCGGACATTATTCACATCAAACGGTCATGTCAAAGAAAATACCCGCTTAGTAAAGTCCACCGGAACCACTCTGAATAGCTTTATTCACCTGTGGTGACGTCGGAGCAACCGGCACACCTTCCTGGAAGGATTCTGCACCACCAATAACCTGATAAACATCGGCTGGGCCTGTACCAGGTTTGAAAGCTTCCACAATGACATTGCTGTCCCCCGGTTCAGCACGCATACCTGTTTTTCTGTCAATCGCCATCTGTATCATACCATCTGGCACTTTGAAGTCGACATCAGGTTGTCCAACCATGGCGCTTTCCATAAATTGTCCAAAAACAGGCACCGCCAAAGAACTGCCTGTACCGCCATAACCTAATGATGCCGGTTGATCATATCCGATGAACACGCCAACAACAATATTCGGTGTGAAGCCCATAAACCAGGCATCTTTGGAATCGTTTGTTGTTCCGGTCTTGCCCGCAATATGACGCTTTAGATAGTTTAATCGTGCAGCGGTACCCCGCTGAACAACACCTTCCATCATTGATGTAATCTGGTAGGCGGTCATCGGGTCTAAAACCTGATCACGTTCATCAATCAAAGTAGGCTCAGGCTGGTTATTCCATGCCTGAACATTGCAGCCTTCGCATTGCCGCTGATCGTGGCGATAAATCGTCTTACCGTAACGATCTTGGATACGGTCGATAAGCGATGGCGAGATGGAACGACCGCCATTTGCAATCACAGAATAAGCGGTCACCATCCGTAAAACAGTCGTTTCACCCGCCCCAAGCGCCATCGGGAGATAGGGTTGCAATTTATCGTAAATACCAAACCGTTCAGCATACTCTGAAACGATCGGCATACCTAAATCGTTAGCAAGACGAACGGTCATCAAGTTACGCGAATGCTCAATGCCATATCGCAGTGTTGATGGCCCCGCAAACGTACCGCCGTAGTTTTTTGGACGCCAAACCTGTCCATTTCCCTGACTGATCTCGACAGGGCCATCCAAAACCACCGAAGCCGGTGTATAACCATTGTCTAGGGCCGCTGCGTATACGAAAGGTTTAAATGAAGAACCTGGTTGTCTATAAGCCTGCGTTGCTCTGTTGAATTCCGACTCGGCAAAAGAGAAACCGCCTACCATCGCTAAAACACGACCTGTCCTCGGCTCCATAGCAACCATTGCCCCTTCCACTTTTGGAGGCTGGCGCAAGAGATAGGCGTTATCAGCACCTGATTTCTTTTGTACAAAAACGACATCACCGACCTGAAAAACGCCGGTCGGATTTTTAGCAGTGGAACGTCGTCCGTTTTTATCAACCATCCGCAGCGCCCACTTCATGTCGCCCGCAGAAATCGTTGCAATATCACGCTCTTTGGAAAGTGCCCCAGAAACCTCACGCTTTGGTTGCAAACCAATTTCAACCTTATCCGGAGCCATCGACAGAACCACTGCCAGACGCCATTCCGGAACATCGCTAAAACCAGTTACATCACCCAGCGCAGTCCCCCAATCACCTGAAACATCAATGTGCTTATAGGCGCCACGCCAGCCATGGTTCTGATCAAATTTTATCAAGCCATCCAGCAAAGCACGACGCGCCATAACCTGTAAATTCGGATCAAGTGTCGTACGTACCGACAAACCACCCTCATAAAGCGATTTGGAGCCATAACGGCTTATCAATTGACGGCGGACTTCCTCGGTAAAATAATCGGCTGCAAAAATATAAGTGTCGTCGCCACGAAGTGTAACACCTAGGGGTTTTGCTTTTGCCTGTTCACCCTGCGCAGCTGTGGCATAGCCATTTTCCACCATCCGGTCGATCACCCAGTTGCGTCGATCCAAGGCACGCTGGGTATGCTTGAACGGATCATAATTGCTTGGCCCTTTAGGAAGAGAGGCGAGATAAGCACATTCCTCCAAAGTCAATTCATTAACAGACTTATTGAAATAGGTCAGAGCGGCAGCGGCAATACCATATGCGCCGCGCCCCAAATAGATTTCATTGAGGTAGAGTTCTAAAATCCGATCTTTTGAATAAGCGCGCTCAATACGCATGGCAAGAATAGCTTCTTTGACCTTACGCTCCATTGTCGCATCGGAACTCAGAAGAAAATTCTTTGCAACCTGCTGGGTGATGGTTGAAGCGCCTTCCGGACGTCGACCGGAACCGAGATTACGCACATTGCTAACCATAGCGCGGGCGAGACCTTCAGGGTCCAAACCAAAATGTGTGTAAAAGTTTTTGTCTTCCGCTGAGATAAAAGCTGATTTAACGAGATCAGGAACCGACTGAATCGGAAGATAGAGCCGACGATTGGTTGCGAATTCCGCCATAAGACCACCGTCTGCAGCATGAATACGGGTCATTACCGGCGGTTCATATTTCGCCAGAACCTCGTAATCAGGCAGCTCATCATCTTGGGGTTGGCTCTGAGCGGCTGCAATATGAACAGATGGAGTGCAGAGCGCGATAGCCACACCAGCACCGAGAAAATATCTAAAAAACCTCATCATTGTAATCGGATGTCGCTTTCTCTATAATTCACCAAGGCCAAGACGGTCGTTCACTTGCCAGCCACGCGCCGCATGTGCATCGGAATTGCGACAAAGACAAGGCTATTTCGTATTATTCTGCATTTTGATGTCAAAGTTAAGGCTTTAAACGGCTTTTTCCAGTGAGGTTTTATTCTTATTGTGGATTGTTCGCCCGCCCACTTCGATATTCGGCAAACTGATAGACAGCATTTGCAATAGCCGTTGCCATCCTCGCCCGCCATATTGGATCTGAAATCAACCTTTCATCCTCTCTGTTCGAAAGGTACCCGATCTCTATCAGAACAGAGGGGACATCCGGTGCCTTCAATACCTGGAACCCTGCATAGCGATGTGGATTTTTAATCAAATTTATGTTGCTGCGGGAAAGCCCCATAACGACTCGATCCGCAAAATTTACAGAAAAGGCATGCGTCTCTCGCCGTGTCAAATCAATCAGAATATCTGTGACCTCGGGCGTTTCATCCGCCGGCAGACCATCGAGAAGATCGGCTTTATTTTCCCGTTCCGCTAGGGCGCGTGCGACATCATCCGACGCTTTGTCTGAGATCGTATAAACTGTTGCACCGCGCAGAGAACTGGTATTAATCGTATCCGCATGAATTGAAATGAATAGATCAGCACCAAAGCCGCGGGCTTTTTGGACACGCTCATTCAAACGTAAGAAAACATCCGTGTCGCGAGTAAGAAAAACGTCTAAAGCCGTCTTTTTCTCTAATTGGTCGCGAAGCGCTTTTGCAAAAGCCAGCGTGACATCCTTTTCTAATATCCCGCTAATTCCTTGTGCCCCGCTGTCGATACCGCCGTGCCCTGCATCAATGACAACACGGAATGGTCGTAAAGCAATGTTTGCCACAGGTGTATTGGATGACGAATTTAACTCGCGCTGTTTTTTCAGCGCATTATCAAAATTCAGTCGGCTATCTTTTGTCAGGTCAACAACAAGCTGCCAGAGTCCACCATCCAGTTGCTGAACAGTATCTTTTTCGATGTTGAAGGGCGTAACGGTCGTTAAGATAATACGAGCAGCACCCGGCCCGGAAACACCATAACGGATATCTTTAACCATCCCCATTTTTGCAGGTGGCTGCTTTTGCGCGGAGAAATCCACCTCTGGCAGATTAATGACCAACCGTGCGGGGGAATCAAGCAGCAACAATTTATAATCCGGACGCGTGTTAAATACGGCGATCAAACGCAATCGCGAGTCATCCCCTGCCACACGTAGGTTCACAAGTCCAAGAACAGATGCTTGTTGCGCGTTTACTTGTCCGATGAAACAAGTGGTCAACAGTAAAAACAAGAGAGCCAAAAAACGTTTAAAATGGTTCCATCGTGATCCTGAACACCATTGTATCGCTTTCTCTCTCATTACTCCTACTTTTCCCTTCCGTCGCGTATTGTTCAACTCATTCTAGAGAATCGATGTTCTTATGGGCTGTATTTGGCAATTTCAAGGAGTTTGGCATGAAGACAATATCTCTTGGCAATTGCCAGTCCGATAAAACAATAAGATGCTGATTAATAGCCGCACTTTATGATTGTCACTTGTCATCATCACGATATCGACATAAAAGCATGATTGGCTTTTTATGCTTTGGGAAACAATGTGCGATAGATTATTCAATCAAGCGCGTGAATGCTTTCCAGCGCAAAAGCCCGCAGACTCTTGGTCTTTGATACAGCTGAGGCACCATGACCACAGCGTATCTTGATAACAGGTTTGTGTGATTTAAGTTTCGCTGGTTCGGGTAGCCGAACTATTTTAAAATTGTTTTGCCGGAGACTCGCAAGAGTATGAGTCATACAAAACAGATGGTGAAGATAATTACGAGAGCGGCACATGCTAGCAGGCATTTGCGCTCAGCCACCCATCTTGATGACCTGACAAAACACCTTTTCATTGGCAGACTGCGCTTCTTTCAACTTGGCATCCCCGGTGTCATATTGACGGGGTTTGCGCATGTCGCCTTCAGGATTTCATATAATGTCAAACAAAATGCTTATCGATGCCTCCCACCCGGAGGAAACACGGGTTGTTGTTGTTCGCGGCAATCGCATTGAAGAATTCGATTTCGAATCGGAACATAAAAAACAGTTAAAAGGTAATATTTATCTAGCGCGTGTTACGCGTGTCGAACCTTCGCTACAGGCTGCATTTGTCGAATATGGAGGCAACCGTCATGGTTTTTTAGCTTTTTCGGAAATACATCCAGATTATTACCAGATCCCCGTAGCCGATCGTCTTGCCCTTTTAGAAGAAGAGGAAAAGGCTGCTATTGACGAAAATGATGCCGACGATCTCGCGGCTGAAAAAAGTCAGAAGAAAAAGCGCTCTAAGAAATCTAAAAAGGATAAGAGCGACGAAACTATCGCCGCTGCCAATGAAACAGAGGTTGTGTCCGAAGCTTTAGAAAACGACGAGCATGACGATAATGATCATCATGACGACAATGGTGAAGATAGCGTCGAAATGGTTGGTGCAGAGGATGCGCTGGAAGAAGTACCGACACATCAACGCACACAGCGTCGCCAGTATAAAATTCAGGAAGTCATCAAGCGTCGTCAGATTCTTCTCGTTCAAGTCGTTAAAGAAGAGCGCGGCAACAAGGGCGCGGCCTTGACAACCTACTTATCGCTCGCAGGACGATATTCGGTTTTGATGCCTAATACCGCGCGCGGCGGTGGAATTTCGAGAAAAATTACCAACATACAAGATCGCAAGCGTCTTAAGGATATTGTCAAGGATCTCGATGTCCCAAAAGGTATGGGCGTTATTCTACGCACGGCTGGTGCCAACCGTACAAAAGCTGAAGTGAAACGCGACTATGAATATCTAATGCGGCTATGGGAAAATGTTCGTAATCTCACTCTTGAATCCGTCGCACCGTCTTTGGTCTATGAAGAGGGCAGTCTGATTAAACGGTCCATTCGTGACCTCTATAATAAGGATATCGGAGAGATATTGGTCGCGGGTGATCAGGGCTATCGTGAAGCAAAAGACTTCATGCGCATGCTAATGCCAAGCCACGCCAAAGTTGTGCAGCCTTATCGCGATCCATTTCCCATTTTTGCGCGTAATGGAATAGAAACCCAGCTGGACAGAATGTTGCAACCTCAGGTGACATTGAAGTCCGGCGGCTATTTGGTTATCAACCAAACAGAGGCCCTTGTCGCCATTGATGTGAATTCCGGCCGTTCGACCAAAGAGCATTCGATCGAAGAAACGGCCTATCAAACAAATCTTGAGGCTGCTGAAGAAGTAGCGCGCCAGCTACGCTTGCGCGATTTGGCTGGTCTTGTTGTTATCGATTTTATCGATATGGAAGAAAAGCGGAACATTCGCGTTGTCGAGAAAAAGCTTAAAGATTGTCTTAAAGATGATCGGGCACGCATACAGGTAGGCCGTATTTCGCATTTCGGACTGATGGAGATGAGCCGTCAGCGTATTCGTGCGTCTGTCTTGGAAAGCACGATGCAGCCCTGCCCGCATTGTGGCGGCACCGGCCATATTCGTTCAGATTCTTCGGTTGCGCTGCACGTTATCCGCTCCATTGAAGAGTATCTTCTACGTAATCCGCAATTCAATATAATTGTTCGGACACCGGTTGCCACAGCTCTCTATGTTCTAAATCATAAACGTCAAGTTTTGGGCGATTTGGAACTGCGTTTTGGTCTCACTATCAGTATCGAAGCTGATGATGCCGTTGGTGCACAACATCTAGCGATCTACAAAGGCACACCTGCTGAAGGGACGCCTATGGCACCGCCTCCACTTCCTCCCGTAGAAGAGGAACCGGAAGAAGAAACAATCGAAACGGTAGTCGATGAGATTGAAGAAGAAAGCCCAGCTGATAATAGCCAGCGCCGTCGCAGACGCCGTCGTGGAAAGCGCAGTGATCGGGACGACGATCAAAATCAGCGTGTAAACGCAACTGACGACGATCAGGGTGACGAAGATAGCCGACGCCGCAGAAGGCGTGGACGTCGGGGCGGCAGACGCAATCGCGATAGCGATTTCGATCGTCGTCGCATTCCTTACGCTGAACCTGTTGGTGAGTTTGCCGAACAAGCACTTGCAGAAATCAAGGCCGCACGTCGTCAACGCCGCGTTCCTGCTGCGGAGCCGGTTGGTTTTACTGGCAATGAAAATCCGAATAATGCCGTTAATCCTGTTGTTGCGGAACAGACAAGACAAGAAGAGACACAAACGGAATCGGTAAAACCCCAAGCACGTAGACAACGGAAAAAACGTGGAGAAAATAGTAAGGTTTCGTCCGCTGAAATTGATAGCAACGAAAAGAGTGATGACGTTGTTGCCGAATCAGTCGTTGAAAATGCCGAAACGGTAAAGCCAGTTCGCAAACGTGGACGAAAGCCTAAAGCGGAAAAACTGCCCGAAGCTGAAAGCATGAACGCAATCGCTTCTTCATCTATTACCGAAACTGAAAAGCCTGAAGCATCAGTGACAGCAGAAGAAAAGAAACCTGTCAAACGTACGCGTAAAAAAGCGGTGAAGGCGGAAGCGGTAGAAATAGCTGAAGAAGTTCAGATATCAAGCCCAAAAGAAGAGGTTATTGAGCCAAAACCCAGCCGTTCACGTCGTAAGGTGGTTACGAATACCGAACCTTCTGAGCCGGTTTTAACGTCCTCTGAAACCATAGAAGAGGAAAAGCCTAAGCGGGCTGGTTGGTGGCAACGAAAAGGCTTTTTCTAAGTTACTCGCAAACAACATTAAAATTTAAATTACAATTTACTGCCGTCGTGTAAAAAAAACATTTCCACGGCGGCATTTGTTTGGAACATACAATGCCGAATTTAGCGGCATTCCACGCTATCTTGATGGCCTGATCTCATAAATAGATAAGGCGAAAGAAATGGCGCTCACTTTGCGTGAAATTGAAACACAGTTAGCATCTGGTTTTGAAGCGCTTTCCCTTGACGAGCGCATGCTGAAGATTGAAAGCTTGGCAGGCTCTCAGGCCGTACTGACGACAAGCTTCGGCATTGAGGACCAACTCTTGACGCACCTCATTTCAAATCTTGGCCTCAATATTTGCCTTGTAACGCTGGATACTGGCAGATTATTCCCTGAGACTTATACACTTTGGCAGAAAACCGAAGAAAAATATGGCTGTCGCATTGCTGTTAAGTTTCCCGATCAAAATGACATAGAAGCACTCGTCGCTGATCAGGGGATCAACGGATTTTATTATGCATCCGAAATGCGCAAGAACTGCTGCAACATAAGAAAAGTTAAGCCGTTAAAACATGTTTTATCGGGTGCAAAGGTTTGGGTAACCGGATTACGCCGCGATCAGTCTGAGATAAGGAACGCATCGGATTTTGTCTCCTTCGATGCAGAGCACAATCTTATAAAAATCAATCCGCTCTTTGATTGGAAAAGGGATGATATCAAGCGATATACAGATGCACATACCATTCCCGTCAATACACTTCATCAAAAAGGCTTTTTATCCATAGGTTGTGCGCCCTGCACACGTGCGGTTGAAACTGGAGAGCTTGAGCGTGCGGGTCGCTGGTGGTGGGAGAGTGAAAGCCAGAAGGAATGTGGTTTGCATGTGAAACATGGACCAAACAGTGTCATCGATCACACGAAGACACTTCCTCGTAATTCTGGAGCGCAACGATGACGTCGAAGCCGCACCTTCTGAGGCTTGAAGCGGAATCGATTTTCATTTTACGTGAAGTTGTCGCGACGGCAGAAAATCCGGTAATGCTCTACTCGATTGGCAAAGATTCAGCGGTTATGCTGCATCTCGCGATGAAGGCATTTGCTCCTGGAAAGCCCCCCTTCCCTCTACTTCATGTCGACACGGGTTGGAAATTCAAGGAAATGATAGCTTTTCGAGACAGGGAGATCGAAAGGCTTGGATTGAACCTTATCATACACAGAAACGAAGAAGGTATCGCACAGAATATCAATCCTTTTGATTCCGGTTCCCGTATGCATACTGACATTATGAAAACTGCGGCGCTGAAACAGGCACTTGATAAATACTGTTTCGATGCGGCCTTTGGCGGAGCGCGTCGTGACGAAGAAAAAAGTCGCGCTAAAGAGCGTTTTTTTTCGTTACGTTCCAAAGAGCATCGGTGGGATCCAAAGTTTCAGCGACCCGAGCCTTGGAATCTTTTCAATACGAGGAAAAACCCAGGAGAGAGCTTTCGCGTCTTCCCTCTATCAAACTGGACTGAAAGTGACATCTGGGAATATATCGAAAGTGAGAAAATTCCTGTTGTACCGCTTTATTTTGCAGCCATTCGGCCAATTGTTGAGCGTGAGGGAATGCTAATCATGCGTGATGATGAACGTATGATTCTCAGACCGGGCGAACAACTTCAATCATTGAGCGTACGCTTCCGAACGTTAGGTTGTTATCCTTTAACCGGTGCAGTGAAATCCTTCGCATCCGATCTCCCCTCAATTCGCGCGGAGATGCTGCTTTCCCGTATATCTGAAAGGCAAGGAAGGGCCATTGACAAGGATGGCGGAGCTTCGATGGAAGAGAAAAAACAAGAAGGTTATTTCTGATGAGCTTGGCAATGCAACCCGCAAGTCTATCCGCAGCGCCCGATGAAGACAATGGACCTATAGAACAGGAGAACACTCTGTTACGTTTCTTAACATGTGGGTCTGTCGATGATGGTAAGTCAACGCTAATAGGCCGTCTTCTTTATGACACTGGCTCCATCTATGACGACCAACAAGCGAGCCTCGAGAGCGATTCAAAGAAATTTGGTACAACGGGGGACGATATTGATTTTGCATTGTTGGTAGACGGTCTGGCTGCAGAGCGCGAGCAAGGTATCACAATAGATGTCGCTTATCGTTATTTTTCATCGACAAAGCGTTCCTATATCATTGCAGATACGCCGGGACATGAACAATATACACGCAATATGGCCACGGGTGCCTCTCAAGCCGATCTTGCAATCATTCTAATCGATGCACGTAAGGGCGTCCTTCCGCAAACGCGCCGCCACGCCTTCATCACATCATTGGTGGGGATACGCTCCGTGATTGTTGCCGTTAACAAAATGGACCTCGTGAGCTACGACGAAATTCGGTTCAAAAGCATCGTTGACGAATTTTCAACGCTCCTACCCGCCCTATCTTTTGAGCAGATCGTATTCATCCCGTTAAGTGCGAAACTGGGAGACAATTTAGCAAATAAATCAGAAAATTTAAGCTGGTATGACGGATTAACACTGCTCGACTATCTTGATACCGTTTCGATAAAAAATAATGATACGACCAACAAGCCATTTCGTTTGCCAGTCCAGTGGGTCAATCGACCCAATCTGGACTTCCGCGGCTTCAGCGGAACTATTGGAACCGGAAAGGTTAAAAGCGGACACGAAGTTATCTCCCTACCGAGTGGAGCGCGGTCAGTCATTAAAGATATATTCGGAAGCGATGGCAAAGTCACAGAAGCTGCCAGCGGCGATGCCGTAACTGTCACCTTAACAAGCGAGATAGATGTATCGCGTGGAGATGTTTTGGTATCTGCAACAGATACCATAAATGCCTCTCGGAGCTTTTGCACCGACATTTTATGGATGCGACCTATACAGCTTTCACTAAAAGACCGCTTTTTATTGCGTATAGGCACAGCTACAACGCCAATGAAAATAATTTCACTCGATTATAAAACTGATATCCATAGCTATCAAAAGATTTTTGACAGTACACTGACGATGAATGAAATCGGCAGGCTAACGATCAATACAGAAAAGCCTATAGTCGCATCAAATTATCAAGATGACAAAACCCTGGGCGCTTTCATACTGATTGATCCCTATACAAACGAAACCGTCGCGTTAGGAACAGTAGCTTCTGTAAACGACTTACCAGAAGCTAATGACAAGAAACTAAAAAATTCTGATAAGGCTATCGTCAAAGAAGCGATAGAGCTCTGGATTCATCCCTTGAGCAATCAAAACGTTACTTCAATACTGTTTGGTCGGCTTTTGGCAGCGATACTCTTCGGCCTTATCATTTACCATCTCACAACATCTTTTATTGGGACATTATTCGTCATCGCGCTTGATTTCGTGTTGCGCCCATTTGTCTACCAAATAGCGAACAGACCGGACAAAACGCGCGTGCAAGGACTGCAAGACGGAGCCGGCATCTAGGCCTGACGTTACCCTGTTGATAGTTACACGATAAACACACTTCTTCTCGTCTGAAAACACTTGTAGAACAATTAATGAACATATAGAGTATGTTCTGGTTTTGTTTCTATTTTGATTCGTTGATTGGAAGGCTGTATGCTTACGCGCAAACAATATGAACTTTTATTGTTCATCCACGACCGCCTTAAAGAAAGCGGCATCCCACCTTCATTTGACGAAATGAAAGAAGCTTTGGATCTATCTTCCAAATCCGGCATTCATCGATTGATAACTGCATTGGAAGAACGCGGTTTTATCCGTCGGCTTCCCAATCGTGCGCGTGCATTGGAAGTTGTCCGGCTTCCCGATACCATTGCTCCTGGCCTCACAACAACGCGTAAATTTTCGCCGAGTGTGATAGAAGGAACAAAAGGACAGACATTGAAAAATGTCATGCCGCAAACACCTTCTTCAGCAAATGATATGGCTGTTGCGAATGTCAATGTTCCTGTTATGGGGCGTATTGCAGCTGGTGTTCCGATCTCTGCAATTCAGCAACAGACCAATATGTTATCGCTTCCGCCGGATATGATTGGTGTTGGAGAACATTATGCGCTTGAAGTGAAAGGTGATTCTATGATTGAAGCCGGTATTTTTGACGGCGATACCGTGATCATCAAACGTGGAGATACCGCCAATCCGGGCGAGATCGTCGTAGCGCTTGTTGACGATGAAGAAGCAACATTGAAGCGCTATCGTCGTAAAGGAGCTTCGGTTGCCTTGGAAGCTGCAAATCCTGCATATGAAACGCGTATTTTCGGGCCAGATCGCATCAGGTTGCAGGGCCGGCTTGTCGGCCTTATCCGACGTTATTAAAAGGCTTTTGGAAACCGTTTATCGCAATTTAAAAGCTTTCACGTTGTTAGACGCGAAAGTTTAGGAGAGCGGTTTTCGGTAGCAAACTTAACAACTTCATGTTATTCGCGCTTTTGTTAAAAAGTCGAAAAACGAGCAATATACCGCATGTCATAAAATATCTGGTCTACTACCAAGGTTTGACTTAAGGTTTTTCGGCCAATTTATAATCTCGGCAATGGATACAAGGTTGTCCATCCATATTGTTTTTGGGAATAAGTATGTCTGCGCCACGTATTAGCTTTGTATCGCTTGGTTGTCCTAAAGCGCTTGTGGATTCTGAGCGTATAATAACAAGCTTGCGTGCTGAAGGGTATGAAATTGCTCGCAAGCATGAGGGAGCAGATCTTGTAATCGTAAATACTTGCGGCTTTCTGGATTCTGCCCGTGATGAGTCTCTTGCTAATATTGGCGATGCTATTAAGGAAAACGGTAAGGTCATTGTTACGGGATGCTTGGGTGCTGAGCCCGATGTCATACGCAAAGCGCATCCTAACGTTCTCGCTATTACGGGACCTCAAGCCTATGAAAGTGTTATGGAGGCTGTTCACGAGGCAGCGCCTCCGGCACATGACCCGTTTGTAGATCTCGTTCCCCCGCAAGGTATTCGCCTGACGCCTCGCCATTATGCCTACCTGAAGATTTCAGAAGGATGTTCTAATAGGTGTAGTTTTTGCATTATACCGGCTCTGCGTGGCGATTTAGTCTCGCGCCCTGCAGCCGATGTTTTGCGTGAAGCTGAAAAGCTCGTCAATGCTGGTGTTAAAGAGCTTCTGGTTATTTCTCAAGATACCAGTGCTTATGGCGTTGATCTGAAATATAGTGAAAGCCCGTGGAAAGATCGACAAGTTCGGGCAAAGTTCCTTGATCTATCGAAAGAGCTCGGTGACATGGGGATTTGGGTGCGAATGCATTACGTTTACCCCTACCCCCACGTGGATGATGTTATTGAGTTGATGGCGGAAGGAAAAATTCTACCCTATTTGGATATTCCCTTTCAACATGCTTCGTCAAACGTATTGAAACATATGAAGCGTCCAGCCCATTTGGAAAAAACAAGTCGGCGCATCGAAAAATGGCGCGAAATTTGTCCTGATTTAGCGTTACGATCAACCTTCATTGTCGGCTTTCCTGGGGAGACTGAAGAAGACTTTCAGATACTTCTGGACTGGTTGGCTGAAGCGAAAATCGAGCGTGCAGGTTGCTTCAAATATGAGCCAGTTCATGGCGCTGCCGCAAATGATCTAGGTCTTGATATGGTACCAGACGAAATCAAAGATAACCGTTGGCATCGTTTCATGGCGCAGCAGCAAAATATATCGGCTGGCCTCTTGAAAAAAAAGGTCGGCAAGCGATTGCAGGTTCTCATTGACGAAGCATCCGGTACATCTGGAAAAGGTCGAACCAAATATGACGCGCCTGAAATTGATGGCGTCGTTCACATCACATCGCGGCGTCCTTTGCGGGTAGGAGAGTTTGTTACTGTTCGCGTCGAAAATTCAGATGCTTATGATCTCTACGGCACAGCGGTTTAAATTTAATCAGGTTTACGCCTGATAAACCGGTGACTTTGTTTGCTCTACCCTTGACGTTTGCGGCGAATGTCGCAAATCTTAGCTATTAACATCGCGGATTTAGGGAATATGACAGAGCATGACAAAAATGTGCCACAGTTTTTTCTAACTGCGCCCCAGCCTTGTCCATATTTACCAGATCGTTTTGAACGCAAGGTTTTCACCTATCTGAGTGATCCTGTTGCTGGTGACATGAATTCTGTCTTAACGCAGGGGGGATTCCGGAGGTCACAAAATATCGCCTATAGACCCGTATGCGATGGCTGTCAGGCGTGTGTGTCCATACGCATTGTAGTCGATGCCTTCCAACCGGATCGTACAATGAGGCGCGTTACAAAAAAGAATGCCCATATTTTTGGTGCGATTTGCGCTCCAAAAATAACGTCGGAGCAATATGCACTTTTCAGCGATTATCTTAATGCCCGTCATCCTGATGGCGGGATGAGCGAGATGTCAGTTTTGGATTATCAGATGATGGTTGAGGATACGCGGGCCGATACGCAGCTCATAGAATATCGCGGGTCCGGGATTGACACAGGCATTACAGGAAAAGGCGAAGGCCCTTTATTGGCGGTCGCATTGACAGATATCATTAATGATGGATTGTCGATGGTTTATTCGTTTTTTTCTCCTGAATTACGAAGTTCGTCTTTAGGTATGTTCGTCATCCTAGACCACATAAAACGGGCAAAGTCACTTGGTTTGCCTTATGTGTATCTTGGTTACTGGGTCGCAGGGTCAGAAAAAATGGGTTATAAGGAACGCTACCGTCCCCAGGAACATCTGACATCTAAAGGGTGGCAAATCTCCGGCAAATAAGCTAGTTATCCGCGATAATCGGATTTAATAGATATGAAACCTTATTTCGTTGCACTTTCGGGGTTGGAGCCTCGTTTCAAAGGAAACGCCAGGCTCGTTTTTGTACATCCCGACGATCCAGACCTGTTAATCAAAGTTCCACGACCCGAATGGATTGCGAAGACACATAAAGTCCCTGCATGGAAGAAAAGATTTAAACCGCTAGGTGCAAATTCTGTCAATATGCATGAGTTTCGTGAAATTATCCGTATCAACCCTAAACCTGAAAGCCAGCAACCTCACATGTTTTCCGTTGTAGGTATGCAGCAAACAGATCTTGGATGGGGGCTTACGGTAAAAGCAGAGAAAGACGCAAATAATGCTTTTGCCCCGCCGGTTGCTATATTTGCCAACAATCCATCTCCGATCAGATCCGCATTGGAGCAATTTGAGATCTGGATTCGTGAAACACCCGCTATCCTTTACGATTTAAATCCTTGGAACCTGGTTTTAGCCAATCGTAATGGTGAACAGCAGATCGTTATTATTGATGGAATCTCGGAGAAGTCTGCTCTTCAAACACGCACTTATTTCCCTTCCATCAATGCGAAGAAGAATCTCGAAGTTTATCAACGCTTCCAACGTCACATGGAGCGACTGCGTGAGAAAGAAGAATAAACGTCTTTACTCCTTCCCGGTGATTTGATACCCGAAAAGCTATCCGGTCGCAGCCTACCCGGTCAAAACAAGGACTTGATATGAAAGCTTTTCTTATATGTTCTGGTGGATTGGATTCCATCACATTGGCCTACCATCTTTTTCATCGCCAAGCCCTACAAGGGATAATTTCATTCGATTATAACCAACGACACAGAAAAGAAATTGCCTTTGCAAAGCAATGCGCTGAAAAACTTGATGTGCCGTTCCATTTGATTGATATTTCCTCAATAGGCACAAACCTATCCGGCTCGTCTTTAACGAGTGATGTTGACGTGCCAGACGGTCACTACGCTGAAGAGACAATGAAATTGACTGTTGTCCCTAACCGTAATGCAATATTCTTATCAATCGCTTTTGGCATTGCCGCTGCCAACAATGCTGATACAGTTGCTACCGCTGTACATGGTGGAGATCATTTCATCTATGCAGATTGCCGCCCAGATTTTATAGCTGCGTTTGATGCAATGGAGCAGCTGTCTTTGGACGGTCAATGCCAGCTTTATGCGCCTTACGTCAATGTAAGCAAAGCAGCTATCGTAGCGGATGGTGTGATCAATAGAGTCCCATTTGCAGAGACATGGTCATGTTACAAAGGCGGTGACCATCATTGCGGACGTTGCGGGACATGTGTAGAAAGACGTGAGGCATTTCATCTTGCAGGCGTTACAGATCCTACTATCTATGATGACGATTCATTCTGGATCAGCGCAGTCCGTGACAATAAAAAGCCAGATTTGGTTTAGATAGCGACGAATTCTGTAAATAGCATCAAGAGGAAATACACATGTCACCGAACCAATCTATCTATGCCAACCTTACCCAATTAGGAAAAGCCGCGGATTTACCTCCCTCACCTGAAGAAGCTGTTTTAGAAAAAGTCGCCAATCCGCAGAGTGACATAAACTATTGTGTGCGGTTTACCGCTCCGGAATTCACTTCGTTATGCCCGATTACCAGCCAACCTGATTACGCCTATCTCATGATCGACTACATTCCTGATCAATGGCTTGTGGAAAGCAAGGCGCTTAAGCTTTATCTCGGATCATTTCGTAATCATGGTGCTTTTCATGAAGATTGTACCGTCAGCATCGCACGCCGTTTGGTAGAACTTTTAACACCGCGCTGGCTGCGCATTGGTGGTTATTGGTACCCCCGCGGCGGCATCCCAATTGACGTTTTTTGGCAAACAGGAACAGCCCCTAGCAACGTTTGGATACCAGAGCAAAATGTGCCTAACTATCGCGGTCGCGGCTGACTAACGGATCTAACCGGAAAATTTACCCGAGCGTGGAAAACCTTTTGGCACCATACGCCCCGCGCCTGCGCGCGTACCGATCCATTCAATCAACTCACCGGCTTGGCGGGTAAAGCTGCGCTCCGCGGCATCCTGCCAAGTCAGTCCATCAGCCAAATTGAACGTACGGACATCACTTATTCCACCATCTTTGTAACGCTGAAGCCGCACACCCTTCCCGCGGTTCATTTCCGGTATTTGTTCAAGCGGGAAAACAAGTAGTTTACGATTTTCACCCACAACAGCAACATGATCGCCGCTCACCGGAACGCACAGTTTCGCTTCATCAGGCAGTTTGACGTTCATTATCTGCTTGCCCTTTCGGGTCGTTGCTACAATATCTGTTTCCGGAATGATAAAACCATTGCCCTGATGGGAAGCCAACAAGAGCTTCTGTTGGGGATTGTGAACAAAAGCGGTCAGAATGTCCTGATCATTTTCCATATCTACCAAGATACGAATAGGTTCACCATGCCCACGCCCACCAGGCAATGTATTCGCACCGATAGTGAAAAATTTGCCGCCCGTACTCATAACCACAATTTTATCTGTCGTAACTGCGGGGAATGCTATTTTCAACCTGTCACCTTCCTTGAAGGTGAAAGCTGAGTAATCATTTAGATGCCCTTTTAAGGCACGAAGCCAACCCTTTTCGGATATAACAATCGTTACCGGCTCTTTCTCGATCATAGCCTGCTGGATATCTTCCAGATCGTGCGAAGGCGCTTCCTCAAATGTTGTACGGCGTTTTCCAAGTGGTGTATCCGGCCCGTAAGTTTTTCGAACCTTAGCTATCTCTGTTGCGATAGCTTTCCACTGCTTAGTGTTTGAGGCTAAAAGTTCTTGTAACTCGGCTTCTTCTGCTTTCAAGCCATCAAATTCTTTGCGAATTTCAAATTCTTCAAGCTTACGCAACGAACGCAGACGCATATTCAAAATAGCTTCAGCCTGATTTTCCGTTAAATCGAAACGAGCGATCAAAGTCTTCTTCGGCTCATCTTCCTCGCGGATAATACGGATTACCTCGTCAAGATTGAGATAGGCGATGAGATACCCGCCTAAAATCTCCAAACGACGCGCTATTTCATCCAGCCGATGCTGCGAACGGCGTATAAGCACATCCTGACGATGCTGCAACCATTGCTGTAAGGTCTCACGGAGCGACAGGACATTAGGCACCTTACCCAATGTGAGAACATTCAAGTTTAGTGGGATCCTGACTTCAAAGTCAGTGAGCTTGAAGAGAGATTCCATAAGAAGCTCTGGATCGACTGTACGGTTTTTAGGCTCCAAAACAATACGAATATCTTCAGCCGATTCATCCCGTATATCATCCAACATCGGCAAACGGCGGGCGAGCAAAAGCTCGGCTGTTTTTTCGATCAAACGAGATTTCTGCACCTGATATGGTATTTCCGTCACAACGATGACATATGCGCCGCGGCTTCCCTCTTCCTTATGCCAACGTGCACGCAATCGGAATGCACCACGCCCTGTACGATAGGATTCATGTATACTGTTTTTCGGCTCGACGAGAATACCACCTGTCGGGAAGTCTGGGCCAAGAACAAACTTGGCGAGATCGTCGGTTGTCGCATCCGGATGCGCAATCAAATGTGTAGCGGCATCACAAAGTTCGGCAACGTTATGGGGCGGGATTGATGTCGCCATACCGACAGCAATTCCTGAAGAGCCATTTGCCAGAAGATTTGGGAAAGCACCAGGTAATACAACAGGTTCCTCATCTTCTTCATTGTAGGTCGGACGAAAATCAATTGCATTTTCGGTAATACCTTCAAGGAGAAGCGTTGCGACCTCTGTCATACGTGCTTCCGTATAGCGCATTGCGGCAGCGTTATCGCCATCGATATTGCCGAAATTTCCCTGCCCGTCGACCAAGGGATAGCGAACTGCGAAATCCTGTGCCAAACGCACTAAAGCATCATAAATTGACGCATCACCATGCGGGTGGAATTTGCCCATAACATCGCCAACGATACGCGCACATTTTGCATATGCCTGATCTGGGTTGAGCCGCAACAAACGCATGGCGTGAATAATGCGCCGATGAACAGGCTTAAGTCCATCGCGGACATCAGGCAAGGCACGATGCATGATTGTGGAAAGCGCATAGGCGAGATAACGTTCTTGCAAGGCAGAGCGCAACTCTACTGGCTCAATATGCTCTTTATCGGAAGATAGAATCACTTTGTCAGACATAAAGCAGAAATAGCAATTCAACGAATCGCCCGCAAGTGTTCCACCGCTATTGAGCGACGTATACTTGCAGTTATCAACGCTCGCTGTTACCAGTCAAAAGGAAATAGATCTTTATTCTGAAAAATGCAGGGATTCCGAAATGAATAAGCAATTTAAAACAGCTTTAAAATTGAGCGTATTCGCCTTTATGGCCGTAAACTCCATCCACAGTCAAGCATGGGCTGTGGAACCAGCAGCATTCATGGAGCGCGTTCAAAATAGCTTGAAAGCGAATTCATGGATTCTATCTTCCAGCAAGAGCGAAGCTGATGGGGATGACATCATCCTCCGCGAGGCGACGTTGAAACCCAATTTGCCACAAGCAAAATCCCCGGCAGAACCCATCAAAATCGGTGATCTTCGGTTCGAAAATGTGACAGAGGACAATGAAGGAAATTACAAGGCAGCAACACTGAAGATTCCGTCATTTGTGATGGACAAGGAAGATGCCAAGCTGCAAATTCAAAATATGGAATGGGATAATCTGAGTTTTATTTCCGACAAAAACACAAATCCCATGCTAAAATTCCTGCCTTACGAAAAATTACTGGTGGGCAGCATCTCTGTTTCAAAAAGCACGACACCGTTTCTAAGCATTGACGGTTTAAAAGTAATCTATACACCGAAAGATGGAACGCAGACTGTAGATATTACTTCAGGTATTGATGCGTTCGATTTTCAACCTGAACAAACCGGTGATCCAGCGACAGTTTCCAAATTTAAAAACCTTGGCTATGAACAGCTCAAAGGATCTTTTGATGGTCACATGCTATGGGACCTGAAATCTGGCAAAATAGATTCCGACAAGGCAGAACTCAAAGTCGATGATGCGGGAAACTTGAATATAACGCTCAATCTCGAAGGTGTTACCGCTGGCTTGCTTGAAGACATAGCGACGCTACGAAATAGTGCGTTGTCCGATAAAGCCGATCAAAATGTGGTCATGCTTGGCCTTATGGGGGTATCTCAACAAATTTCTTTGGGTGAATTGCAAATTCGCTATGAAGATAAGTCCCTGACCGGTCGAGCCCTCGACTTGGGCGCAAGTCAAAATGGCATATCACGCCCTGATTTCGTCGCCCAGATCAAAACCATGCTTCCATTGATGGGCACCCAGATTAATCATCCTGCGTTTGTCAAAAACACCAGCGAACAGCTGAGCACCTTTTTAGACAATCCACAATCACTGACGATTAGCGCAAAGCCAACCAAGCCGATTTCGTTTGCAATTTTGGGTGCAACGGCGGCAACGGCAAAAGAACAGCTGATTGATATGTTGGATATAAAAGTCGAGGCCAATAAATAGTTGGCAATGTCATAAATAAAAAAGCCCGATTCGATCGGGCTTTTTTTATACTTGAAAATGACATCATTGATGTATCAAACGGCTTTAGCGCTCAGACGGATCTTAGTCTTTTGCCGTTGGGGCCAGACGAATGGATAAATCACGCAATTGCGCGGGCGATACATTTGAAGGTGCACCCATAAGTAAATCAAAAGCTTGCTGATTCATTGGGAACAGTGAAATCTCGCGAAGATTTTTGACGCCAAGCAACAGCATGACGATACGATCAATACCGGCTGCCATACCACCATGTGGCGGCGCGCCATAATGGAAGGCACGGTAAAGTCCACCAAAACGTTCCTCGACCACATCACGCGATAAGCCTGCAATTTCAAAAGCTCTCACCATCGTTTCCGGTAAGTGGTTACGAATGCCACCAGATCCAACTTCAAATCCGTTACATACAACATCGTACTGATAAGCTTTGATGCTGAGCGGGTCTTGATTATCCAAAGCATCTTTCCCGCCCTGCGGCATGGAAAAAGGATTATGCGAGAATTCAACGCGCTTTTCGTCTTCATTCCATTCATAGAAAGGAAAATCCACAATCCAAGCGAGCGCAAAACGATCACGGTCAAGCAGATTGAGTTCCTCACCGGCTCTCGTACGGGCCGCACCGGCAAAAGTTGCGAATTTACGCGGATCACCCGCTGCAAAGAAACAAGCGTCACCATCCGTTAAGCCGAGCTGCAAGCGAATTGCTTCAACACGTTCTGCGCCGATGTTTTTCGCAATAGGCCCTGCACCTTCAAGGACGTCACCTTCCTTGCGCCAGAAAATATAACCCAAACCAGGCTGTCCCTCGCCTTGCGCCCATGAATTCATGCGGTCACAAAATGCACGGCTACCGCCGGTTTTTGCTGGGATGGCCCAAACCTCAGCTTTTTCATCATTCGCCAAAATGTTGGCAAAGACTTTGAACCCAGAATCCCTAAAATGCTCCGATACATCTTCCATGACAATTGGATTGCGCAAGTCAGGCTTATCCGAGCCATATTTACGCATAGCTTCGTCATACGGGATGCGCGGAAATTTCTGTGTGACCGGTTTGCCATCAGCAAATTCTTCAAAAATACCACGAATAACCGGTTCCATCGTTTCCAAGATTTCATCTTGCTCAACGAAGCTCATTTCGACGTCAAGCTGATAAAACTCACCCGGCAGACGATCGGCACGCGGATCTTCATCGCGGAAACATGGCGCAATTTGGAAATAGCGATCAAACCCTGACATCATCAGCAATTGCTTATATTGCTGAGGTGCTTGGGGAAGCGCGTAGAATTTGCCTGCATGAATACGACTTGGGACCAAGAAGTCGCGCGCGCCCTCAGGGGATGAAGCTGTCAGAATCGGTGTCGTGAACTCGGTGAACGTTGCCTCCTGCATGCGACGTCGGATAGACGCGACAATCTCGGTACGACGCATAATGTTTTTATGAAGTGTTTCGCGGCGAAGGTCCAAAAAACGATATTTGAGACGGATGTCTTCAGGATAATCAGGCTCACCAAAAACAGGCAGAGGTAATTCGTCCGATTTGGAAAGAACTTCCACTTCTTGCGCGAAGATTTCAACTTCACCCGTTGGTAAGTTGGTATTGATCGTTTCAGCCGAACGGGCACGCACTTCACCATCAATGCGTAGAACCCATTCCCCACGAACGATTTCAGCGGACTTGAAAGCTGGAGAATCAGGATCAGCGACAATCTGAGTGATGCCAAAATGATCGCGCAAATCGATAAACAGAATTCCTCCGTGGTCACGTACACGATGGACCCATCCTGAAAGACGGACATTTGTTCCTACATCGCTCTTACGGAGAGCGGCGCAGTTATGGCTGCGATAACGATGCATGGTCTTGCCTTTTTTGTTATTTCAAGCGCCTAAAAGCGCGATCAGACTGTGGGCAAAAGCGCATTTTGGCGGCCATTTGTCAAGATATGGCTCTGACTGTGCATGAAAAAAGATAGCAAAAGACAAAATCTTCATAATCGTTTATAGCCTCGACTATGAAACTGATAACACATACCAAAGACCTAGACGCCGCTGTTGCGATATTGCGCAAATCGAATTTCGTTACGGTTGACACCGAGTTTATCCGCGAAACCACCTTTTGGCCTGAACTCTGTCTCATTCAGATGGCGTCACCTGATACCAGTGTGCTTGTGGATCCTCTATCGCCCGATATCGATTTAAAATCCTTTTTCGAGCTGATGGCTGATAGTCATGTCGTCAAAGTTTTCCACGCTGCACGGCAGGATTTGGAAATCATCTATAAATTGGGCGGGCTGATACCGACACCATTGTTCGATACACAGATCGCCGGCGCGGTTTGCGGCTTTGGCGAAACCATTTCCTACGATCAAATTGTCCAGCGCATCACCGGCCAGCATCTTGATAAATCATCGCGTTTCACCGATTGGAGCCATCGTCCTTTATCGGAAAAGCAGCTCACTTATGCTTTGGCTGATGTAACCTATCTTCGCGATGTCTATCTTGCTCTCGTTGATCAGCTTGGAAACAGCGGCCGTAGTGCGTGGCTAGACGAGGAAATGGCTGTTTTGCAGTCTCCCACAACTTATGACGTGCCAGAAGATGAAGCATGGAAAAAGGTCAAGGGACGTGTACGCAAACCGCGGGAGCTCGCTGTTCTACAGAAGGTGGCGGCTTGGCGTGAACGAGAAGCAAAGGCGCGCAACGTGCCGCGGGGGCGTATACTCAAAGATGATAGTTTGATTGAGATCGCAACCCAGCAACCCAAAGATGAAGCCGCATTGTCGCGGTTGCGCAGTATCGGCAAGGGGTGGGAGCGATCGGCAGCCGCGGCGGGTCTTATCCAAGCCGTTCTTGATGGACTTGTTACGGATACCGACACACTACCGCCAATACAAAAACATGTGCCATTGAGCGATGGTACAGCTGCAGCAATCGATCTCTTAAGGGTGCTTTTGAAGTTAACGGCAGATGAAAACAATATTGCCGCCCGTATCATCGCCAGCGGCGATGACCTGGAAAAAATTGCAAAAGGTGACAAGGAAAAACATGTACTAGCGATGCAAGGATGGCGGTACGATATGTTTGGCAAAAAAGCCGAGGATATGCTGAATGGGCGCCTCGGTTTCTACTTCAATCATGGAAAAATATCGACCAAAGAACTTGAGCCTTAAATTGTGCTAAAAAATCGTGTTTACTAGCGGCTTGACTGAACATTTCGCTGTTTTTTTATCTACATTGGGGGGAACGCTATGGAAAAAGTTCTGACGGTCACATTTAATCCGACGGTTGATGCTGCCAGCGAAACAGATACAGTACGTCCGACCAGAAAGATCAGAACATCCGATGAAAGCTTTCATCCTGGTGGCGGTGGCATAAATGTCGCGCGTGTCATCCATCGGCTTGGGGGACATGTTACCGCGTTATACGCCAGTGGCGGCGTCATGGGACACGTTTTGAGCCATCTATTAGATGAGCGCGGCATCAACTGTGTAAAGATTGATATCGCGGGAAATACCCGTATTAACAATGTTATTCATGAACGTTCTTCCGGAATGGAGTACCGCTTCATAGCCGAAGGACCGGTAATGGATGAACTCGAATGGCGCAAAGCCGTTACCGAGGTCAACAACCAAGATTGGAATTGGCTCGTCGTTAGCGGAAGTCTGCCTCGTGGTGTTCCCTCGGCGGTTTATGATACGTTTATTGAACTGGCACAAACCCGCCAGGCTAAAATCGTTATCGATACCTCAGGAGACGCGCTTCATTACGTCTTAAAAAAGGGCGGTTTGACCATGGTCAAGCCCAGCCAAGGCGAATTCGAAATATGTACTGGCACGGTCTATAATTCAGCAGATGAAATCGCAAAAGCGGCTCAAAAGCTCTGTCGTCAAGGCGCAGCAGAGATTATTGCCGTAACACTTGGGCATCAAGGTGCCGTTTTGGCAACCACGAATGACACGCTTTATCTTCCGTCCCCTCATGTCAAAGTTCTGAGCGCGTCCGGTGCAGGCGATAGCTTTGTCGGCGGAATGGTTCATGCACTTGCTCTCGGCTGGAACGCTGAAGATGCTTTCAGGCTCGCAACGGCGTGCGGTACTGCAGCTGTTGCCGAAAAAGGAACAGGACTTTGTCAAATCGCTGACATTAAGCGGCTATATCAAGCGCTCGCGCGCGATGATGCACATTTCATGGCTGTGACACTGGAGCGTGAGCCTTAAGCGAAGTTAATAATTTTCGTTTCAATCGAAGACCAATGGATACCAGCGCGGATCAACATATTCTCACCGGCTTGTTTACGACGCTATTTAATCGAGTAAAACCAGCTATCAGACAATGCTGAATTGCCAAACAATCAGCTTACTTCAAACCTTAGATTATTATCTGTCACCTTAGATAATTGTTGCAGGCGGCCCAAAGGCCGTTCCGCAATAAGGTCGGAATGTCGTTCTGGTATGTTCAATACGATGTTCTTCTTTTTCTTTTCCCATGTCAGTTCGGGTAGGATTCCCGCAGTCGAGGCAGAAAACAAATTTGCCACCCGCATGAACCCACCCAACACGCGCGCCCTTTCTATCATAGCGGGCGACGCAAGCTTTATAATTGCAGGAGCCTGACTATCAGCGAACAAGCCTTCATTACGGAAGAAAACCGCAAGCGCGACAAATACCCTACCCGCGTGAGAAATACCGGGATAAGGGCCATAAGCAATCTGGATAGCCGCCTGATCACCTCTATAGTCAGGATGCACGCGCCAGCCAATATCAGCAAGAAGGCACGCCGCTTCCCGATACCGTTTTTGATTGTCGTTTTCGTCAATACCAAAAACTTGGAAGGCGTTGGCGGTAAAATCAATTAACTCGCTAGCTTGCTGAGGTGAGCGAGCGCGCAGAGTCGCCATTTCTCCACAAGCGGCCAATAAAGGATCCTCTTTACGCAATTTTGATGGCAGCATCGAGTATAGAAAACCTTCACGCACACCAGCGCCCGAAAAGATAATATGCTCGGGCGTCATACAGTGAATAAGCTCTATAAGCGCCGCTGCGCCATAGGAAAGCAATTGTCGACGGTTTTTCGATATTGCAGAGATTCCCCTCATCTGATCGAGGTCACCTTTGGCAACGCGATGCAGGAAACCTTCCAACTCATGGGCTTCAACTTCATAACCATGCATAACCGGCAGGGGATAACGCTTCGTCGACATGTGTAGTTTGGCGAGATTTCTCCACGTCCCACCCACGGCATAAAAATTACGCCCTTTATTTTTTTTCAAAAGATCAGACTTGCGTAGGTGCTTTCTTGCGATTTTGGTCGCTTCGGCAACATTGTTGTTAGACATATCTTGCAGACGCAACCCACCAAGCGGCAGTGTAATGCCATCTCCTACCCGATCATTGCATATGTCAACCAATTCGAGGCTACCGCCGCCTAGATCGCCTGCAATACCGTCCGGTTTGTGAAACGTTGAAATGATACCATAGGCAGAATACGTGGCTTCTTCTTTGCCGGTTAAAACGCAAATTTCGCTTTTCAAAATCTTTTGCGCTTCAGCGATAAAAGCTGGACCGTTTTCTGCCTCCCTAGCAGCGGCAGTTGCCAAGGTTTGCAATTCATCTACGCCAATTTGCTCGCAAACTGCGTGAAAGCGCTTGAGTGTACGCAGCGCCATCTCGACCGATTCTGCTTCCAGCCTGCCTGTCTTCGCCAAACCTTTGCCAAGTCCGCAAAGTATCTTTTCGTTGAACAAAACCGTCGGAGAGCGCACCAATCCTTCATAAACGACCAAGCGAACGGAGTTCGAACCAATATCGATGACGGCCACGGGCTTACGCCCTTTTAACCGTCCCTGCGCAGTTGCTTGTGTCATTGGCTATATCAGTCTTTACTTGTTTCTGTCTGTTGACGTCGAAGGGCGATTAATCGTGGAGCAGAGGACCGCAAAGATTTACCGCGACCAGAAAGGCTGGGATTGGTCATAAAATATTCCTGCGCATTGAACGGTTTTTCGCCTTTGATCGGTGTTATACGCTGTGACGTACCATCACTCAATATCTCAAAGCTCTGTTGGTTATCAATAATATTTGCCAGCATGATTTGAGATAAAATTTGCTGGTGTACGGTTTTGTTAAAAACAGGAACCAGTGTTTCAACTCGTCTGTCGAGGTTACGTGTCATCATGTCGGCTGAACCGAAATAGACAATCGCATTTTCACTTGGCAAATCTTCCCCATTGCCAAAACAAAAAATCCGGCTGTGCTCTAAAAATCGGCCAACAATGGACTTGGCCCGGATATTCTCTGAGAACCCCGGAATACCGGGGCGCAGGCAACATATACCCCGCACGACAAGATCAATCTGAACCCCTGCCTGCCCTGCCCGGTAAAGCGCATCGATGATTTGAGGATCGACAAGGGAATTCACTTTCATCCATATAGCAGCTGGAAGACCTTTTGCGACATTCGTGATCTCATCCTCTATATGCCCCAGAATACGTCGACGCAAAGTCAAAGGCGAAAACGCCAATTTCATTGACTCATCTGGTTGGGCATAGCCGGTGATGTAGTTGAAAATCAATTGAACATCATGACCGATATCATCATCAGTCGTGAAGAAGGATAGATCGGTATAAATTTTTGCGGTAATAGGGTGATAGTTACCCGTTCCCAAATGCACGTAGGAACGGAGACGATTTTCTTCACGTCTCACCACCAGAGACATTTTCGCGTGGGTCTTGAGCTCGATAAATCCAAAAACGACCTGTACTCCGGCTCTTTCAAGATCTCTAGCCCAGCGAATATTGGCCTCTTCATCAAAACGCGCCTTTAACTCCACAAGTGCCGTGACAGATTTTCCCGCTTCCGCAGCATCAATCAACGCACGCACAATCGGGCTATCGTTAGATGTCCTATAAAGTGTCTGTTTGATTGCAACCACATCGGGATCGGCAGCCGCCTGGCGCAAAAACTGCACAACAACGTCAAAAGATTCGTAAGGATGATGGACAACGATATCCTTTTCGCGAATGGCTGCAAAGCAATCCCCTGCATGCTCTCTGATGCGTTCGGGAAAACGCGGATTATAAGGCACAAACTTTAGATCTTCCCGCGGAATTGAAACAATCTCCGAAATCATGTTCAACGCCAATAATCCATCAAGAACGCTGATGCGGTTGTCTGGAACGGCAAGCTCACTGGTAACAAATTGGCGCAGATCGTCCGGCATCTCTGAATCGAATTCAATACGGATAACTTGTCCGCGACGCCGCCTCTTTAGGGCGCTTTCAAACAAGCGGACGAGATCTTCCGCTTCTTCTTCGACCTCAATATCGCTGTCACGGATGATGCGAAATGTGCCCGCGCCATTGACCTCATATCCAGGGAATAGCCTGCTGATAAACAGGCTGACAGTGTCTTCGAGCGCAATAAAGCGATAACCGTTTCCTTCTTCCGGTAGTAAAACAAAACGCTTAAGCGCTGTAGGAAGACGCAATAGTGCTGTCATGGGCTGCCGGTCGGTACGACGTAACAAGTGCAGGGCGATGGAAAAACCAAGATTGGGGATAAAGGGAAATGGATGGGCCGGATCAATGGATAGAGGCGTCAGAACAGGGAATATCGTCTCTAGGAAGTGTGTTTCCAACCAGGCTTTTTCTGTACCAGTTAAACGATCAGGACGAATGATAGCTATACATTCTTTTTCCAACTCACGACGCAATGCACGCAACTCTTGCTGTTGATTGGACTGTAGACGAGCTACTTCTGCAAGCACGAAATCCAGTTGCTCTTGAGGGGTTCGACCATCAGCACTACGGGTAACGATGCCTGCCCTGACCTGTCCAGCAAGACCGGCAATACGCACCATAAAAAATTCGTCTAAATTCGTTGCCGAAATTGATAAAAAACGTAAGCGCTCTAACAATGGATGCTTATCATTTGCTGCTTCCATCAAGACGCGGTTGTTAAACTGCAGCCAAGAAAACTCACGATTCACAAAACGCGCGGGACTTTCCATATTGATGTCCGTTAGAACCGATTGATTCGCGGAGCCGTTCTTAGTCCTTAAAGCCATGCTTATGTCCCTTCATTTTGTTTTCAAAAGCATATCATGCGCTGATAACACGTACCATCGCTGTTACGCTTCTACCCCCTGCTAACATAACCACAGATTACATTAAGCGGTTTATATGAAACATTCATTGCGATGATAGCGCTTGATTGCCCATATTAGAGAGATAATTTGTGCATATGAAGCTTTCCAGTAGCGCTGTTTCCGGCAAATTGTCGCAGTATCGGCAGGGCATTATCAACTAACTTGTAACAAAGCGTTGGCGACGAGCAAAAATTTGGCTTATATGAATCCAAACACTTTATTCGTTAGCAATAATTACATGGAGTTTACGCTATGGCTGATCATCACATTCCGCACTTTCAAAATGATGGTGGATACAAGGTGATAGAAATTGGTGTGAAGGAATTCATGTGCGTGGGAGCAAGCGCGCCTTTCGATCATCCGCATATTTTCATTGATATGGGCGCGGAAGACGAAAAAATATGCTCTTATTGTTCTACGCTTTATCAGTTCAACAGCGCCTTGTCCGAGACAGAAACCAAGCCTGCGGGTTGCGTCTACAATGTGAAGAATGCAGCCTGATCAAACAAGGCAAATACAATGAAATGGCAAAGTGATCAAAAACCTCTGATTGTTGGTGCAGGAATTGCCGGTTTGAGCTCGGCGTTGGCATTGGCACACAAGGGTATCAGCAGCACTATTTTTGAAAGCCGCGAAAAACTTGAAGAAGTCGGTGCCGGTATACAACTTGCCTCCAATGCTACGCGCATTCTCGATAGATGGGGCATCCTCGATAAAATCATAGAAAAAGGTGTTGAGCCGCGTTTCTTGGAATTGAAAGATGGCCTGTCTTTAAAAACACACGTACAGGTGGACTTGATAGATGTTGCCAAAAGGCGTTGGAAATCGCCCTACGTCACAATTCATCGCGCTGATTTACAAGACATTCTCTACGAAGCAGCCTCTGAAAATTCACTCATTCAAATGAATATGGGCGAGCGGGTTGTGACTGCGGCAACAACATCGGCTAAGGCTATTGATGTTGAAACAATGAGGGATGACCAACGGCAATTCTACTCAGCTCCTCTGCTTGTTGCATGCGATGGTGTATGGTCGAAAATCCGTCAATTACCGCCACTTAACGAGCATGCTGTTTTTAGCGGCTTCATTGCATGGCGCGTCACTATCCCCGTAGACAAGCTACCAGAAGGTTTTCGACAGGCTTTACCCGACTTAAAGACGATTGCGGCTTGGATGGGGCCGCGCAACCATCTCGTGGCCTATCCAGTACAAGCAGGGAAATCTTTCAATTTTGTGGCGATTACCCAAGGTAATAATCCCGGCGAAACCTGGTCACGTCATGGAGAAAAAGATCAGCTTCTCAATCATTTCAAAGATTGGAATCGTCACATCAGGGAAATCTTCGAGATCGTGGACGACTGGACATACTGGCCTTTGTACCAGATGCCGAACCATCGCTTTACTGGCCATTGTTGGCAAGTGTTTGTTGGAGATGCATCACATGGTTTCCTGCCTTTCGCGGCACAAGGCTCGGCTATGGCTATTGAAGATGCTGCAGCATTAGCCGAAGTGCTCGCAATGGATGATGTCGTTTTACCGGAAGCGTTATCGCTCTACAGCAACATTCGGACAGCGCGCGTCGCAGCTGTGAACAAGCGTGGTGATTTCAATCGCTTTGTTTATCATGCCACTGGTCCGGTCGCATTTGCGCGAAACCTTGCAATGAAGATGCGTTCTGCTGAAAGTTTCATGGCAAGTCTTGATTGGCTCTATACGTATGACGCCATGGCATTCGCACGGCGGCAATAGGTTTATGCTATAGGATTTGAGCAAGAAATTCCTTGGCACGCACATGTTCCGGATGGTTGAAAAAATCATCCGGTTTGGAAATTTCTAATATTTGACCCTCATCCATAAATACAACGCGATCCGCAACTTCCCGTGCGAATCCCATTTCATGGGTTACACAAAGCATCGTCATGCCCGTATCAGCCAGGTCGATCATCGTATCCAGAACTTCCTTGATCATTTCAGGATCGAGCGCGGAGGTTGGTTCATCAAACAACATAACACGCGGCTGCATACAAAGAGAGCGCGCAATTGCCACGCGCTG
Organism: Bartonella sp. LJL80; assembly: GCF_054871565.1. Taxonomy (NCBI): domain Bacteria; kingdom Pseudomonadati; phylum Pseudomonadota; class Alphaproteobacteria; order Hyphomicrobiales; family Bartonellaceae; genus Bartonella; species Bartonella sp. LJL80. Next base: position 203,503 of record NZ_JBTXLM010000004.1, on the reverse strand, counting down.
CTGTTGGCCGCCCGATAGTTGACCAGGATATTTGCCCGCTTGATCCGGTATTTTCACACGTTCCAATAGGTGCATGGCGCGCTCTTCAGCTTCCCGCCGCGAAATATGCTTGACCCAGATAGGTGCAAGGACACAATTCTCTAAAACCGTCAAATGCGGAAAGAGATTAAAGTGCTGAAATACCATACCGACATTTTGACGGATTTTTTCCAAATTTCGCAAACCGTTTGTAAGTGGAATTCCGGTGACACTGATATCGCCTTGCTGAACCCTTTCGAGCCCATTGATGCAGCGGATCAGCGTAGATTTTCCCGAACCAGATGGACCAGCAATAATCACCCTTTCTTTTGCCTTTACAGCCAGGTCGATGTCCCGCAAGACGTGCATTTTCCCAAACCATTTATTGACTTGATGCATGAAAACTTCGGTATCTTTTTCTGGTGTGGCACCCATCTTTTACATTAACCCCTATTAATTATCTACATGGTCTTTGGATGCGTTCAACCAACGCTCGATATAGTGGGCATAACGCGACATGGCAAAACAAAAGGCCCAAAACACAAGACCGATGAAAATCATTCCAGTCGCAGGTGTTTGCGGTGTACTCCATTGCGCCTGCTGAATTGCTTGCCGCACGACACCCAAAAGGTCAAACATGCCTATAATGTAAACAAGGCTGGTTTCCTTAAACATGCCGATCAGGACGTTTATGATGCCGGGTACAACCAGACTGTAGGCTTGTGGCAATATAACCAATAACATTGTTTTTGCATAGCCAAGGCCAAGCGACTGCGCCGCCTCATACTGTCCGCGCGGTATCGCCTGTAGACCTCCGCGCACCACTTCGGCGATATAAGCCGACGTAAAGAGCGCAACTCCAATCATTGCCCGCAATAATTTATCAAATGTCATCCCCTGCGGCAGAAATAATGGAAACATTACACTCGCAATAAACAGAACTGCTACGAGAGGAATACCGCGCACCGTTTCAATAAAAACAACTGAGATAATGCGTATCACGGGCTTTTGAGAACGTCGCCCTAAAGCTAACAAGCTGCCTAAAGGAAGAGAGATCGTGATACTGGTATAGGCAATTGTCAAAGTGACGAGCAAGCCGCCCCAAAGCTGCGTTTCAACCAATGGAAGATTGAAATAGCCACCCAAAAGCAGAAAGAAACCTATAAACGGTACGACGAACAAGGAAATCAGAGCATTCAAAATCTTGTAAGGTACCGATGGCATCAACATTGGAATATTGACCACGATAACAATAACCGCCATCGCATTGACACGCCATCTTTCCGGTTCTGGATAACGTCCATAAATGAATTGCCAAAAATTTGCTTTAACAAAGGCCCAACAGGCACCGCTCCAACCATTAGGCATTACACCGCCTTGATCGACAGTCGCGCAGGCTCTACGATCATCTCCGCTCCAAACGGCTTGAATAACCATCCAATTCAACAGCGGGATAAGACAGTAGATCAGCGCACCTGCCGTTAAGATAGTGACAACTGAATGAAGGGGCGTCACGAATAGATTTTGGCGCAACCATAGAAGCGCGCCACGCTCCGATATAGGAGGAGGTGAAGAAGGTATAATTTTCTCACTAACAAAATGTTTCACCACTATCAGCGCTCCACCAAAGCCATGCGCTTATTAAACCAATTCATAAACAGTGAAACGAGTAGACTTAACCCTAAATAGACAATGATCCATATCATAGCCAATTCAATGGATTGACCTGTTTTTTCAATAATGGTGCTTGATACCATCATCAGTTCTGAATATCCCACAGCAGCACCTAAGGAAGTATTCTTTACAAGGTTCATGTATTGGCTTGCCAAAGGGGGAATGATAATCCGCATAGCCAGCGGAAGCGTTATCAAACGCGTGATAAGGCCATCTGAAAGACCAAGCGAAGCACCAGCTTCTTTTAAGCCGTTGTCGACGCCCTGCAAACCTGACCTAAATGTTTCGGCGATAAGTGCTGCGGTATAAATTGAAAGCGCCAGATAAAGAGCCACAAATTCAGGGGAGATATAATAGCCGCCGCTATAATTGAAACCCTTGAGTTGTGGAACGCTCCATCCTTGAGGCCATCCCAAACCAATAATCGCAAAAATGGGGCACGCAACACCGATAAATGTTATATGCCACCAACGAATTAGCGTATACCCTTCATTGCGTCGCGCTTTAACTGCCATTGCGTAAAGTACAATCGCACATACGATTGCAATCGCCGATATAACCAATGCTAATCCGATGGAATTTCCCCAAATCGGTGCCGGCAAATAAAAGCCGCGAATATTGATAGTGAGCGGTCCCCAGACAAGACTTTGTCTTGCTGATGGTAGGATCTGCATTACGCCTATCGACCAGAAAAAAAGGAGAACAAGTGGCGGAATATTGCGAAAAAATTCAACATAGCAAAGCGCCAACTTCGCAATAAGCCAGTTTTTTGATAAACGTGCCAAGCCAATCGCAAGACCAAGGAAGGTAGCGGTAATCAGGCAAAGAATAGATATGAAAACCAAATTTACGAGACTGGCTAAGATGACCGCACCATTGGTCGCGTTGTCATCATATTGAATGATACTTGAGGGCTGGTTGAAACCGGCCCTTTTATCTAAAAATTCAAATCCGGATGCGATACCCGAAGCTTTAAGATTGGTGAGCGTATTATGTGCGATCCATTGGATCACTGCGATAAGTATAGCCAAAACAGCCAGTTGAACGGCAAAAGAAAGGAGCGAGCGAGCGCTGAAAAGGGCAGAAAAATCTGCCCTTCTCGTTTTTTTTCTTGTCATTCGTTTTTTTTCGCTCATCACTGCTTTCAATAACGCGGACAACCGTCAGCGAATAGGAAGACCGTATTGCAATCCGCCCTTTGTCCACAGCGCATTGATGCCACGAGAAATTTTCAAAGGGGTATTCTGACCGATATTACGCTCGAATATTTCTCCGTAATTTCCAACCGATTTCACAATTTGGACAACCCAGTCGTTGTTTAAACCGAGGTCTTTGCCAATCGTATTACCCTCTTCAACTCCAAGCATACGGCGGATGTCGGGATTTTCTGATTTGAGCATTTCATCAACATTGGTCTGCGTGATACCATACTCTTCCGCATTGAGAAGTGCATTGTGGGTCCAACGGACGACATCCGCCCATTGAGGGTCACCTTGCCTGACTGCCGGGCCGAACGGCTCTTTGGATATGATCTGCGGTAAAACAACATGAGCATCCGGCTGCTTCAATTGCAAACGCAAACCATAAAGTGACGACTGGTCAGTTGTATAAACATCACAACGTCCAGCATCATAGGCTTGATTGACCTCTGTAAATTTGTCAAACACAACCGGCGTATATTCCATCTTATTAGTACGGAAATAATCGGCCAAGGTAAGCTCGGTAGATGTACCTGATTGCACACAGATGGAAGCGCCTGACAACTGCATGGCTGACGTAATACCATCTAAATTCTTGCTATTGATCATGAAACCTTGACCGTCGTAATAATTGACGCCTACGAAGTCCAGTCCTAGAGCTGTTTCACGGCTCATGGTCCAAGTCGTATTACGGATTAGCACGTCAATCTCGCCCGACTGAAGCGCCGTAAAACGCTCTTTGGAACTCAACGGTACGAATTTAACCTTTTTACCATCGCCAAAGACTGCTGCCGCGACCGCGCGACAGTAATCAACGTCAAAGCCTGTCCACTCACCTTTTTCGTCCGGAATGCTAAAGCCGACGAGCCCCGTGCTTACACCGCATTGTACAAAGCCACGCGCCTTTACGTCATCCAACGTTCCTGCCGAAGCGGAACTTACGCCTATTGCCGCTGTAGCAAGCGTCGCCGCAGCGAGATAAGTGCTGATCTTCATATTCCCTCTCCTGAAGTTCAAAAATTTTTAAGACTTGCTCCATCGAAAAGCATTATTGACATTCGGTCAAGCAAATAGCGTTTCCTTAACAATAGAAATACGAACAGATTTTGCTTGACGCAGGTAGCATTTTGACAATGGTATTACGCCTTAGGGCAATTGCTTAAAAAGAAAGTTCAATCCATGACGGCAAAACTGAAACACGATCATTTTGGCATCAACACACAATTGGCGCACAATGGATACGATCCAATGGATTATTTCGGTTTTGTCAATCCTCCCGTCGTTCGTGCATCGACCGTGTTATTCCCAGACGCGCAGACGATGAAAACGGAGGAGCAACCTTACACCTATGGTACCCATGGGACAACGACAACCGATGCTCTTTGCCGAGCGGTCGATGCGTTGGAGGGATCCGTAAAAACTGTTCTTGTGCCATCGGGACTCGCCGCAATAACGGTTCCATTGTTGGGTGCACTCGGCAGCGGCGACCATGTCTTGATCGTTGATTCTGTGTACGGGCCTACACGCCGATTTGCCAACACCATGCTAAAAAAAATGGGTATTGAAGTCGAATATTATGATCCTTTGATTGGTGCTGATATCAAGAACTTGATGAAGCCAAATACGAAGGTTGTCTTCACCGAATCCCCCGGATCCAACACTTTCGAAATCCAAGACATTCCAACGATAAGCGCTATAGCACATGAACATAACGCGATCGTCATGATGGACAACACCTGGGCAACTCCTATTTATTTCAAGCCGTTAGACAATGGAGTTGATATTTCGATTAATGCTGCAACTAAATATCCCGCCGGTCACGCAGACATACTTATCGGGTTCATCTCTGCCAATGAACGGGTAAAACATCTAGTCGAACACGCGCATATGTTACTTGGCATGAGCGTATCAGGTGACGATGCATATACAACGCTGCGTTCGATGCGAACGATGGGTATTCGCTTGCAACATCAAGGCAAGACAGCTTTGGAACTGGCAAAATGGCTGGAAACGATGCCTCAAGTGTCACAAGTGCTACATCCCGCGCTGGAAAGCCACACTGGTCACACGCTTTGGAAGCGAGATTTTTCAGGTGCCTCAGCAATTTTCTCAATTGTATTAAAATCCGGGGGAGAAAGGGAAGCACATAACTTCCTGAATGCTCTTGATATATTCGGACTTGGCTATTCATGGGGCGGTTATGAAAGTTTAGCTGTTCACGTCAACCTCAATGACCGCACCGTTGCAAAAGGTTCGTATTCTGGACCAGTATTGCGACTACAAATCGGGATTGAGGATCTGGAGGATCTAAAGTCTGACTTAGAGAAAGCACTACTTGCGACACAAATCTAGGCAAAAAATCGCATCTTATAGTTCAACTCTTCACGAAAAAAACGCCAAAACCCAATCAGAATAAATAATTCCAAACAGACACTTATTAAAAGACTTTGAATCATTTTAGTAGATATTTCGTAGAAATATCTACTGTACGACAGCATTTTTTCCGCTGCTGCGGACGATGGTAATAACAGCGCCACACCACAAAAATAAGCTAGATTTAAAAGGTCGAATTGATCGTTTAAACCGGACTCTAAAGGGAAAACAGTCGCTACACGAGCTCAACGTCCACAATGCCACGAAGTGCTTTCATTGCACCCGCTACTTGCGGGCTCACGCGATACTTCTGCGGCAGAGATATTTCTACTTCCCTCGCCCCATCATCTTGTATCACGATGAGACCGACGTCACCATCACTACCACGCTCAAGATTTTTTTCAATTTGTTCAATTATTTCAGCGGTTCGCACAAAAATTCTCATAGTTTTGTGCAACCTCTCCGCTTCCGATTCAAGCGAATGCACCGTTTGAATCCTGAGACTTATACCTTCAGGACGATTTTCCGCAGCGACTGTGATGACAACCGATTGACCGGGCTCCAACATATCTCCGTATGCCGCCAGTCCTTCTGCAAACATGATCGCTTCATACTGTCCGGTGGAATCGGAAAACTGGATAATCCCCATTTTTTTCCCGGACTTTGTTTTTCGTATTTGCTTGACGCTAACCGTACCAGCCAAACGTCCCGCGCTTGCGCCTCTGCGCACAGCATTTGCAAAACTACCCCAGTTTTGCACGCGCATTTTATCCAGAATATCCTGATATTCATCAAGGGGATGAGCAGATAAATAAAAGCCTATCGCCTGAAATTCCAAATGCAATTTTTCGGCAGGCAGCCAAGGTTTTGTTTGTGGTAAAATCAACGGCTCTTTTGGCCCACCACTCATACCAAAAATATCAGTTTGACCGCTGCGATTATCGTCTAAAATGCGCAATGCACGTGCATTGATTGTTTCCAGTCCGGCAACTAGAACTTCTCGCGCAATATGAAAGCAATCAAAAGCACCGGCATTGATAAGGCTTTCCATGACACGCTTATTGACAATACGCGGGTCAGTTCTCTCGCAGAAATCTTCAAGATCCTTGAAAGGCTTATTGCCCCGCCTCTCTACTATATGGTCGACTGCCGGCTCCCCAACCCCTTTGATAGCTGCCAACGAATAATATATCCGCTTTTCACCCACTTCGAAGACACGGTGTGAAGTTTGTACAGACGGAGCAACAACCTCAATACCAAGCCTTGCAGCTTCACGCCTGAAGTCATTGAGCTTTTCGGTATTGGCCATATCGTAGGTCATTGATGCAGCGAGAAATTCTACCGGATAGTGAGCCTTCATATAAGCGGTTTGATAAGATACGATAGCGTAAGCCGCAGCGTGTGACTTATTGAACCCATAGTCTGCAAATTTTGCCAAAAGATCAAAGATCGTGTTGGCTTGGTTTTTATCAACACCGCCATCTGTTGCACCTTGCACGAAACGCGCACGCTGTTTTTCCATCTCCGCGTGGATTTTTTTACCCATGGCACGGCGCAAAAGATCAGCTTCACCAAGCGAATAGCCAGAAAGCACCTGAGCTATCTGCATCACTTGTTCCTGGTAAACGATAACACCCTGCGTTTCTTTGACCAGATGATCGATTTTAGGGTGGATGGAAGCAATTTCTTCCTCTCCATGTTTACGGGCATTGTAAGTCGGGATGTTTTCCATCGGGCCCGGACGATAAAGGGCGACAAGCGCAATAATATCTTCTATGCGATCGGGCTTCATACCAATGAGCGCTTTACGCATACCCGCGCTTTCCACCTGAAACACGCCCACAGTCTCGCCACGCGCCATCATTTCATATGTGGGAGCATCATCCAAAGGAATGTGTGATAAATCAATAGCGATGCCCTTACGTGCAACAAAATCGACGGCGGTCTTCAACACGGTTAGGGTTTTCAACCCCAAAAAGTCAAACTTGACCAAACCGGCCTGCTCAACAAACTTCATGTTGAACTGAGTGACCGGCATATCCGAGCGAGGATCACGATACATCGGCACCAATTGCCACAACGGCCGATCACCTATGACTATACCCGCAGCGTGTGTTGATGCATGGCGATAAAGCCCCTCCAATTGCAGGGCAATATCAAGGAGACGCCCAACAACGGGTTCTTTTTGTTTCTCCTCGTCAAATTTGGGTTCGTCTTTAATTGCTTTGGCTAGCTCAACATTACTGCCCGGTGTCTGCGGTACCAACTTTGTTAGGTAGTCCACCTGCCGATATGGCATTTCAAGAACACGGCCAACATCGCGCAAAACGGCTCGCGCCTGAAGTTTACCAAACGTAATGATTTGGGCCACCTGTTCACGCCCATATTTCTCTTGAACGTAGTGAATGACTTCTTCACGACGATCCTGACAAAAATCAATATCAAAGTCCGGCATTGAAACACGATCAGGATTTAGGAAACGTTCAAACAGTAAAGAGAAACGTAGCGGATCCACATCGGTAATTGTCAAAGCATAAGCCACCAGCGACCCAGCTCCTGATCCACGACCGGGCCCTACAGGTATGTCGTGGGCTTTGGCCCATTTAATAAAGTCGGAAACGATAAGAAAGTAGCCAGGAAATTGCATTCGGGTAATGATGGATATCTCATAATCCAACCGTTCTTCATAATCTTGAATGCTGTAACCTTCTGCTACACCGGCTGTATCCAGACGCATGCGCAGGCCTTCTTTTGCTTGCCGCGTAAGCTCTTCAGCTTCAGCTTGGACGCCCGCGGCAGGGTCATCGGATTGCCCTGTAAACCGCGGCAGAATTGGCTTCCTCGTCTGCGTATAGGCGTGACATCGCAAGGCAATTTCCACGGTATTGTCGACAGCCTCAGGAAGATCGGCAAAAAGAGCCACCATCTCTTCCTGCGTTTTCAAATAATGGTCTGGTGTGACACGGCGTCGATCAGGATTGGAGACAATCTGCCCCTCTGCAACAGCCATCAACGCATCGTGCGCCTCATATCCACCTTTGTTTGCAAAGAATGCCTCATTTGTGGCAACCAGAGGAAGGTTATGCTTATAGGCAAGATCAACCAGCGCTGCTTCAATAGAATGATCATAACTGCCATGGCGTTGAAGTTCCATGTAGAGCCGGTCGCCAAACGCGGCCATCAAAAATTCCAAGCGCTCCAGCGCCCTATCCGGTTTATCATCGGACAGCGCATCATTTATAGGTCCACCCGTGCCACCCGTTAGAGCTATTATTCCTTCGCATGAAGCAGGCAACCAATCGAATCGAATATTGGGTGGATCAGTGTCACGCTTATCCAAATAAGCGCGGCTGACAAGGTGAACAAGGTTATTATACCCCGTCTCGGTTGCAGCAATCAAAACGATTGAGGTAAACTCTGACGGATACCGCCACTTTGTTACACGCGGGTCATAACCGACGTCATCGAAATCCACTGCCAGCTGACAGCCGATGATTGGCTGCACACCATCAGCAAAACAATATTGCGAAAACTCAAGTGCACCGAATAGATTATTTGTATCTGTAATGGCGATCGCAGGCGCATTGTCCTTTGCAGCATGCTTTACAATTTCCTTGACCTTTAATGCACCTTCAAGCAGGGAATAAGCAGAATGCACCCGCAGGTGGATAAAGCGAGGCTTCGCAATTTCATCGCCATTTGCTTGATCAGTATTGTTCGGCATATTGAGTCTTTCTCACTCCTAACGGAACCCGCAAACAGTCGCTGTCAAACCGGTCTTTCATGCCCCACTGCAATTCAAAGTCAGTTTATACTACACGTTTAACACATTGTAAGTGTGTAGCCAGCTCCTTTGACTGCACCCTTTTAAAATGCCGTCAACCAAATTCCTATAGTCGCAACGAACAAACTCACAGAAACAAATGAAAGAACATCATACAAAATATCAGACATACATATCTCCTTTTCACTTTATGTATCCTTTATGTTCTCTTTTTGTTCTGATATCAAGATAAAAAAATTGGGAAGGCAATACTCGTTAACAAACTGTAAATTGAAATATCGACCACTGAGTTAAGTCCAATCGGAAGTTACAATGACTTTATGCGCGCGCATCAGGTACTCGCAGGTCGACTTAGATTGGATTATACCCCGTCTGATGACATGTCGCTTCTGGACTTGTCCCCAACTAACGCCGGCAAGAGCACTGGTAAAAGGTTGCTATCAACGTTATTTTTAAAATATGCGACCATCTTTGCTTGATCCCTTCTTTGCGTCAATCCGCTCCCTTTCCGGTGTGGGGCCGAAAGTGTGCGCTTTACTCTCTAAGGTCCTCGGAATAGATCCCACCCAGGATGATCCACGGCTTATCGACTTGCTGCAACTCATGCCACACAGCGTTATTGATCGAAGGGATAGACCTGGCGTTGCTTATGCCAAGGATGGGGCAATTACCACGGTGGAGATAACTGTTGATCAACACCAACCGCCGCCAGCAGGACGCCGACAATTGCCCTACAGGGTAATCGGTCACGACGATACCGGTGAGATCACGCTGGTTTTTTTTCACGCTCAGCAACCTTGGCTTGAAAAACAGCTGCCGGAAGGCGAAAAGGTTGTCGTGTCTGGAAAGGTTGAATGGTTCAACGCAAAAGCTTCAATGGTCCATCCCGACCATATGGCATTGGCCAGTCAAAGTGATCTGATGCCGTTGATTGAACCAATCTATCCATTAACAGCCGGCCTTTCCGGTAAAACAGTCACCCGGACTGTACATGAAGCTGTCAGCCACATTCCGACATTGCCTGAATGGATTGATGAGAGCGTCGTTAGAAAGAATGATTTTCCTTCATTTTCATCAGCGCTTTGCCGCATTCATAAACCAGATGATCCGACAGATGTTTCTTTGGAAAGCCTTGCGCGACAACGTCTGGCGTACGACGAATTTTTGGCAGGCCAACTTGCCTTAGGTCTTGTAAGATTGAAAACAAAGAAGCTTTCAGGCCTATCGAAGCCTTTAACCGGGTACTTTACGGAAGCGTTAAACAAAGCATTACCTTTTCGCTTGACTGAAGGGCAGAACAAGGCGATCAGCGAGATCGCTCTGGATTTAGCCGCACCTGAACGTATGCTGCGTTTATTACAAGGCGACGTTGGATCAGGAAAGACCGTGGTAGCTTTAATGGCAATGGCTCAGATTGCTGAGAATAAAGGTCAATCTGCCTTGATGGCACCCACAGAAGTGCTCGCACGACAGCATTATGCAACGATCGCACCGCTTGCAAAAAAAATGGGCCTTCAGGCGATATTGTTGACAGGTCGGGAAAAAGGCAAAGTCCGCGAGGCTATTTTATCCGACATACGCGATAGAACAACAGCAATCATCATAGGCACGCATGCCTTGATACAAGATGGCGTAGAGTATCATAATTTATCTCTGGTGGTGATTGACGAGCAGCATAGGTTTGGCGTTCATCAACGGCTCGCATTGACCGCAAAAGGCACTATGCCGGACATGCTCGTCATGACAGCAACACCCATTCCCCGCACGCTTGTTCTTACGGCATTTGGTGATATGGATGTATCCAAGCTTTATGAAAAACCCGCAGGTCGTAAACCGATCACCACAGCGACTCTGCCGTTTGAACGTATGGGGGAGCTGTTAGACCGGGTTTCAGCCGCATTGGAACGCGGTGAAAAGCTGTATTGGATCTGTCCATTGGTTGAGGAATCTGAAGCACTTGACCTTACTTCTGTGCAGGATCGGTTTGAAACATTACAACAAAGATTTGGGAACTTAGTTGGTTTAGTTCATGGGAAAATGCCGGGAATCGAGAAGGATGCAGCGATGGACGCCTTCAAGCGGGGCGAAACGCGACTGTTGGTTGCCACAACAGTAATAGAGGTCGGTGTCGATGTGCCAGATGCGTCGATTATCATCATAGAACACGCTGAGCGATTCGGCCTTTCGCAGCTCCATCAGCTACGTGGGCGCGTCGGAAGGGGCGACAAGCAATCTTCATGCATTCTGCTATATAAAGGCCCGCTGGGCAAAATCGCTGAATCACGTTTGAACGTCATGCGCGAAACGGAGGACGGGTTCCGTATAGCAGAAGAGGATCTGCGATTGCGGGGCGAAGGCGAGCTGTTAGGAACACGACAATCAGGTGTGCCAGGTTTTCGAATGGCAGACCTGACAGCGCATAGTCATCTGTTGAATATTGCGAGACAAGACGCGCGGCTCATATTAGAAAAAGATGCAAATCTTGATTCGGAGCGCGGTGAAGCACTGCGTCTGTTGCTTTACCTGTTCCGGCGCAATGATGCGATCAAACTTCTGCGCGCGGGATAAAAGATGAAGAAGCTCAAAAAGAATCACATCATCACACCTATCCTAATTTTGCTTACCGGATTTCTTATTACACTTGGCGGTATTGCTTTCTTCAAAACATTGCCTACGAAAACACCACGAGAACCTATAGGCGTCATGCCTGAAACATCGAATCCTTCTCCCGACAACTTGAGGGATCATACATTTTGCAAACGAGAAACATTTGAAAATAAGTCTTACATTGTCTGCAGCGTTGATCCTTCAAAATTAAAAATTGCTCTATTTCTGAACGATGCGGCGAACCGACCGTTTAAATATTTTCGCAATATTGAGAAAATGCTTCAAACAAGGGGGCAAACACTCGCATTTGCGGTGAATGGTGGCATGTATCACAAGGATTATAGCGCCGTAGGTCTTTACATAGAAAACGGGAAAGAACTGCATCCCCTTTCAACGAAAGATGGCCCTGGTAATTTTCACATGAAGCCCAACGGCGTTTTCTTCATCCGAAATGACAAGGCAGCAATCCTTGATACGGAGGCTTTCAAGAAGATAAGTTTTATGCCGGATCTGGCGACACAATCAGGTCCCATGCTCGTAATAAATAACGCAATCCATCCGCGTTTCATACCCAATTCTCCCTATTTAGAATATAGAAATGGCGTCGGAGTAAGGGAGGATGGGACAGTTGTGTTCGTCAACTCCGAGATGAAAGTGAATTTTGATGAACTAGCGCGCTTTTTTCGAGATAGCTTAAAAACCCCAAACGCACTTTTTCTCGATGGTTCCATCTCCAGCCTTTATGCGCCAGAAATGAAGCGTTATGATTGGTGGTATGGCTTAGGACCGATCATCGGGGTTGTTATCCCCGCTGATGAAAAGCCAAACGATATCGATACAGACAAATAAGCAACACGTTCCAAACACAGATAAAGGCTGGAACGTGTTTGAGTAGTTTATTCGACGGTTACCGATTTTGCCAAATTCCGAGGCTGATCGACATCCGTTCCGAGCAATACTGCTGTATGATATGCAATGAGCTGCACAGGAATTGCATAGGCGATCGGAGCGACGAATTCCGGCACATCAGGCATGACCACTGTTGCCAAATTATCCAGCCCGGTTGCCAAAGCCCCTTTTTTGTCAGTAATCAGAATGATCCGACCACCGCGAGCAGCAACTTCCTGCATATTGGATACTGTTTTTTCAAACCACTTATCGTGGGGAGCGACAACAATGACCGGCATGTTTTCATCGATCAATGCGATAGGACCATGTTTGAGTTCCCCAGCCGCATATCCTTCAGCATGGATGTAGGACAGTTCCTTAAGCTTTAAGGCGCCTTCCAATGCGATAGGATAAGATGTACCGCGGCCAAGGTAGAGGATATTCTGCACATTCATGAGATCGCGACAAATCTGCTCAATCTGGATATCCAGCTTAAGAGCTTCTGTGATGATACGTGGCAATTCAGCTAACTCACGGACCAGTCTTTGCTCAGTATCTTCCGTTAGCTTGCCTCGTTTCTTCGCAGCAGCAACGGCAAGAGAAGCCAATGTCGCAAGCTGACAAGTGAAAGCCTTCGTCGATGCGACCCCAATCTCTGGCCCAGCCAAGGTCGGCAAAACGTAGTCGGCTGCGCGGGCCATAGTAGATTCCGAAACATTGACCACCGTTGCAGTTTTTACCCCAAGTTCGTGGCAGTAGCGTAGCGAAGCAAGTGTATCGGCAGTTTCACCAGATTGAGAAACGAATATCGACAAGGTATCGCTTGTCATCGGGGGTTCACGATAACGAAACTCAGAAGCAACATCATTGTCAACAATCAAACCAGCGATACTTTCAAACCAGTAGCGCGCAACTAAGGTAGAATAGAAAGCAGTACCGCAACTGGCAAAGCTCAAGCGATTGATATTATTCCAGTCAATCGGATTTTGCATCTCGCGAACTTTGCCTTTGGCAAGATCAAGATAACGCGCCAGAGTATGTGCTATGACTTCTGGTTGCTCGAACATTTCCTTTTGCATGAAATGACGATGATTGCCCTTGGAAACCAAAAAAGCCGCCCCCGATGAAGTAGTGACCGCACGTTCAACAACACAATCATTACTATCATATATCACGGCGCTATTACGCTTTAGAACAACCCAATCACCATCTTCCATATAACTGATGCGATCTGTAAATGGAGCCAGCGCAATAGCGTCGGAACCAACAAACATCTCCCCCTCACCATAGCCAATGGCCAACGGCGGTCCAGAGCGGGCGGCGATCATGAGATCGTCTTCACCTTCGAAAATCAGAGCGACGGCAAAAGCGCCCCGTAAACGTTTAAGGCTGGTACGCATGGCCTCCTGTGGTGTCAGACCATTTTTCAAAGCACGCGTCACAAGATGCACTACAGCTTCCGTATCCGTTTCGGTTTCGAACACATAACCATCGGCGATCAATTCGTCTCGAAGTTCCGCAAAATTCTCAATGATTCCGTTGTGCACCATTGCCAACTTATCGGTCATATGCGGATGAGCATTATGTTCCACCGGCGCGCCGTGGCTTGCCCAGCGGGTGTGGCCGATTCCCAGATTGCCTGCCAAAGGCATTGCACGTAATTTTTCCTCAAGATGTACAAGTTTGCCCTCGGCGCGCAAACGTCCAAGATGTCCATTATCAACAGTGGCTATACCGGCGGAATCGTAACCGCGATATTCCAGCCTTTTCAGACCATCTACAAGAAGGGGCGCCACAGCCCTGTTGCCGAGAATACCTATAATTCCGCACATGCTAAATTCTCCAACCTAACCTTATAATTCTGTTATTGGTCGCAATGTTTTGTATTTCAAGTGCATTCGCTGAAATCTTATTGAAAACACACGTGTTTCAACTCAAGCAGACTGTAAAGTTAATCATTTCAGCACTTTTTGGACAATAACAATCAATTCGTTCAAAATATTCACTCAACATGGAATTTTCTAAGACGCATCGGCTCTCGCCATTTCTTAACCGTTGCTATTTTTATTTTGTTTGATCGCTGCAAAATGCGCACGCAATACAGAAGCACGACCATCTTTGTTCACTTGATGAGAGCGCGCAAAAGCGACACTATCTGCAGGAACAGCTTTTGTTACAACGCTTCCCGATGCGACATAAGCCCCCTGCCCTATCTCCACCGGCGCTACCAACGCAGAATTGGAACCAATGAATGCGTTTTCACCGATGACAGTTTTCCATTTGTTAAAACCGTCATAATTACAGGTAATGGTTCCAGCACCTATGTTCGCACGAGCACCAATATCTGCATCCCCTATATAGGTTAAATGATTGACCTTTGCGCCCTCACCAATATTGGATTGCTTAACCTCGCAGAAATTTCCTACCTTGGAAGATCTTTGCAGGTTTGCGCCCGGACGCAAACGTGCGTAAGGCCCAACTTCAGCGTTTTCACCAACTTCGGCACCCTCCAAATGGCTGAAAGCGTGTATAATTGCGCCTTTCGAAACATGAACGTCCGGGCCAAAATAAACATTCGGTTCGATAATTACATCTGCTTCAATAACGGTATCGTATGATAGATAAACGCTATCCGGCTTTAGCATGGTAACTCCAGCCAATAGCAGTTCGTTTGCCCTACGTCGTTGCCATAAAGCATCTGCTTCTGCCAATTCTAATCGATTATTGATGCCAATTACATTATCAAATGGCACTTCAATTGCCCGAACATCCATCCCCTGTTTGCTTGCGATGGAAACGATATCCGTCAGATAGTATTCATTTTTCGAATTATTATTGTCTATCTTATCGAGTAGATCCAAAGCCAACTTTCCCCGAAGCGCCATCAAGCCGCCATTGCAAAAGGTAATATCTCTTTCAATGTTGGTTGCATCTTTCTCTTCGACGATGGCTATCAGCTTTCCATCTTGCTGCAGCAAACGACCATAACCGAAAGGATTATCAGTTTCAAACCCCATGACGACAATATCAGCACCATCAGCGAGTTGATGACGAGCTTGTTCAAGCGAGGAACGTTGTATGAGCGGTGTATCGCCAAACGCTATGAGAACATCATCATAATTTTCCTTCAACGCTGACCGTGCAGCCAAAACAGCATGCGCTGTTCCTAACCGGTCTTTTTGCTCAAAAATAAGCGCATCAGGCTCAAATTCTTTAACGGCAGCAGACACTTGTTCTCCACCGCGGCCAACGACCACTGCAAGGCGGGCAGAGCCCACAGATTGCATCTGGCGCACAACATGGCAAACCAACGGTAATCCGGCTATTTTATGCAAAACTTTTGGCAGAGAAGATTTCATTCGCGTGCCTTCACCGGCAGCGAGGATAACGGAAAGGCAGCTACGGCTCATGACTTACCCTTTTACTGATCAAAAGAGATTGCGGAAGAAGTTTGTTATATCAGACCAGCTTAACGCCTCAATAGTGCTAAGAGTTGGATATTGCTCCAATAGCCAGAACGAGAAATTTTGCATATAGCCTGTTAAAAATAAAACACCAGCGATTACGAGTAATATACCGATAAACTTTTCGACCTTGCCAAGGTGGACTCTGAAAGAGCCTAAAAACCACATGAACGCACTGGAAAAAACAGCAGCCAAAATAAAGGGTATCGCCAAACCCAAAGAATACACCCCGAGCAGAAAGGCCCCTTCTCCAACGGATTCTTTCGTACCGGCAAGTGTGATGATTGGGCCTAGAATAGGCCCAATACAAGGTGTCCATCCAAAAGCGAATGCAAGGCCAATAACGTAGGCGCCCAAGGGACCGGCCGGTGTTTTTCGCGTCTGAAAGCGCGCCTCTCGCGATAGAAATCCTATTTTGAAAACACCGAGGAAATTCAAACCAAAAATAATAATGATGACACCAGCTGCCATGGCAAGCCAGTCGCGATAATAACCGATAAAACGCCCGATGGTACTGGCACTCGCACCAAGTGCAACAAAAACTGTGGTAAACCCGAGGGCAAACGCAATAGCGGCAATTACCAGCGCAATCCGCACCGGCTGTTTCTCCGGCCTGTCTCCACTCCGGAAATCTTCCACACTTACGCCAGCCATGTAGCACAAATACGGTGGCACCAAGGGCAGCACACAGGGAGAGAGAAACGATAAGGCGCCGGCAAAAAAAACGCCTAAGGTTGAGAGTTCTAAAGACAAAGCAGAATTTCCATGTTTTTCTAATGCTTTTTATTCTATTTTCCTTGACGAGGAAACCATCTATTTCCGCGGTGTTTTTTGTAGTATTGCAGCGATGATTTCATCACAAAGATATGATGGCGTGGTGAAATCTGCAAACACAACTATGCCCTAAATAAGGCGCAGCTGACGTTAAGCATGACAACCGCGCGGAAACATACCATGGCAAATGAATTAAAAACGAATGAAGGACCGATTGAACCGAGCGTTGCAGTAATCCCGTCACGCTTACGCAGCCTTTTAAAAACATCAATTGCTCCACTTGTCGGTGTAACGATTGCTGCCATTTCATTTTTTGTTTTATGGGAGCTTTTAAAGACGACCTCCAGACATGAAACGATGGAAGCCTTCCGAAGCTATAGTGGAAGCAGTTTTTTCTATGCGATTCTGTTCACAGCTATAAGTTATTGCGGCATTGCCCTTTATGATGTGGTCGCCGCCAGAACCATAGCACCGGGCAAAATAGCTCCATCCGTGGCCGCTTTGGCGGGTTCTGCCGGATACGCCGTGTCAAACGCGCTTGGTTTCTCATTTTTGACCGGTGGTGCGTTACGCTATCGTGTTTACGCCGGTGAAGGCGTCGGAATTGCAGACATCGGACGCATCATCAGCATGTCATGGTTTTCGATGTGGTTTGCCTTGCTGACCATTATCGGTTTCGCGCTGATTTTTGAACCCGAGAATCTGCCTTGGATCGGCACGTTGAATATCACCGCGGATCGTATAGTCGGTATTTTTATTGCATGTGCATTGATAGCTTTGATTGTTTGGCTCTATGGTGGTGCACGAAACCTGAAAGTAGGGCCTCTATCACTTAAACTACCTGGCTCTCGTGGTGCAACGCTACAAATCATTGCAGGTCTTATAGATGTTATCGCGGCATCAGCGACCCTCTACGTTCTAATGCCAGCAGATATTCAAACCGGTTTTGCAGCATTTACACTTGTCTACGCCATTGCCATCGTGATTGGTGTAGCCAGTCACGCGCCCGGGGGGCTTGGGGCATTTGAAGCTGTTCTTATCGGCGGCTTAGGCTTGGCGGGAAACCCACATGCGTTGGCTGCGCTGTTGATCTATCGCCTTATTTATACAATCCTACCACTCATAGTCGCCGTGTTCGGCATGACCTGTTGGGAGTTGTTACGGCAACGCAAAAGGGTTTCTGCGAAAGCTGCGCAGGTATCACGTATCATAGAACCGATGATACCCCTTGTTTCTGCCGGCCTGACATTTCTTGCCGGCGTTGTCATGCTTATATCTGTCGTGACTCCTGGCCGACGCATTCGCCTTGATGTGCTATCAGATATTCTACCGCTTATCTTCATAGAGACATCAAACCTTGTGGCCAGTTTGATCGGCGTCACACTTCTGATCGTCTCCTATGGTCTTGCCCGTCGCTTGGCGAATGCTTGGTTCGTGACCACGTTCCTCCTGCTAATTGGTGCTGTGTTTTGTCTGACGAAAGGACTTGATTGGGAAGAAGCGACGATCCTCTGTGTCTTCTGTGCGATCCTATGGGTATTCAGACAATCATTCTATCGCCGCCCTCTCAATAATGGCCTCACCATCAGTTGGGCTTGGCTTGCCAGCATTGCCACGTTAGGCTGTGCTGTCTTGTGGCTCGGATTTTTCCTTTATCGCCATGTAGAATATTCGAATGAACTATGGTGGAGCTTCGCATGGAATGCGAATGCGCCAAGGTTTTTGCGCGCGAGTGTCGTAATCTTTTCCGTTATTGTCATCGTTGCGGTTTATAATATTATTCATCGTCCCGTCGGAAAGCAACGAAGGTCGGTTGCAATCATTCCCGATTGCATACCGAATCTTGTTGCCCAGTCACCACTGTCGGACACGGCCTTGGCGCTCTTGGGCGACAAACAATTTCTGGTATCCCCTAATGAAGACGGCTTTATCATGTATAGTCGTTCAGGCGGCAGCATGATCGCGCTTGGAGAACCGGTCAGCAACAATAAAGAAGTCATCAATGAACTCGCTTGGGAATTCCGAAAACGGGCAGATAGCGCTGCCTTGCGTACCGTTTTTTATGGTGTAGGCCCCGCTCATCTTCCCCTCTATCTAGACATGGGACTATCGGTTATAAAACTAGGTGAAGTCGCAAAAGTGTACTTACCTGATTTTTCGTTGGATGGCCCTAAACGCCAGCCGTTCCGATATGCAGAACGCAAAGCTGAGAGAGAGGGGCTGAAGTTCAGTATCATTCCAGCACATGACGTTGAAAATCATTTGGTTGCTTTACGCCACGTCTCCGACACGTGGATGGTATCGAAAGCAGGTGCGGAAAAGCGATTCTCGATCGGTTATTTTAATGACGACTTCCTAAAGCGTTACGACGTAGCGGTTATGATAAAAGACGACCAGATCGTTGCCTTTGCAAATGTTTGGAAAAGCGGTCAACAGCAAGAAATTACAGTTGATATGATGCGTTATCTCCCCAACGTTTCGAAGATCATGATGGATGCTTTATTTGCGCATTTGATGCTTTATGGCAAAGAGCAGGGATTTCAGTGGTTTAATCTTGGCGCTGCACCTTTGGCGGGATTATCGGCTAATAGACTGGCAGCCCGCTGGCATCGTATTGGTTCATTCATCTATCGCCGTGGACGGGACCTATATCATTTTGATGGGCTCAAAACATTTAAAGACAAATTTGATCCCGTCTGGACCCCTCATTATCTTATATGCCCCGGCGGTCTTGACACAGCAAAGGTGCTGATTGATGTCACGACGCTTATAAATGGCAACCCTCTGGAGTTTTTACGAAAATGACCATCCGACGCATATTTTTCGTAATCTTGTCTATCTGTATAATTGGTTTGGCCGCATACGGAATTTTGCACCGCGGAAAAATCAATAGAATATGGGCAGGGTTGATAGGCTCCACATCTCCTGTTGTTTACGCCGAAGGTGAAAGGTTGACCAGTATCCCCGTGTATGTTCCTCAGGGTGACATTCGTGGATTGGTGATTTTGATCTCTGATACTGGTGGAGCAAAAACCAGAGAAACTGATCTCACATCCGCGCTTCTGAAGCGTCACCTCATTGTGGCATCTGTAGACTTCGATACTTGGCGGGATACTTTGAATAAGGAAGATGGCGAATGTATCTATCTTGTCTCTGACCTTGAAGCATTGTCGAAGGATGTTTTGCGTCGATTGGATCTGGACGTTTACTTTCACCCTGTCCTTGCAGGAATTGGCGAGGGTGGCGCCATAGCCTACGCCGCAGCGGCAGATTCACCCGAAAATACTTTGGCGGGAACCGTTGTTGTGGATCCATCATTGTCTTCCCATACCCGGCTTCCATCCTGCACTGAAGATGTTCAAGCTGTGAAGACAAGTGACGGTGGTTATGCATATGAAATCAATGCAACAATTCCCTCCCCAGCAACCCTTATTAGAAGTGAGGGACCGGCAAATAACCCCAAGGATGCAGCCCGGCAGCATATAGCAGCCCTGGTTAGCGAGCCCTCCTTTGAAGCGCGCATGAAGAAAACGGCAGATGTAGCTCTTGACTATGCAATCCGCGATGCAGCGAACTCCGCACTGCCGGTCATCGACATGCCATCCACAAAACCGGCAAAGGCTTTGGTGATTTTCTTTTCCGGAGACGGTGGTTGGCGAGACATTGATATGGAGATAGGTGACTGGCTTCAAAAGCAGGACGTGCATGTTATCGGCATTGATTCGCTGCGCTATTTCTGGAGTAAACGCACACCGGAAGAGATGGCGACAGATATTGAGGGACTGGTCAAACAGGCCGACCCCGACGGCAAACTTCCTGTCGCTCTATTCGGTTATTCTTTTGGCGCCGATGCTCTGCCATTTGCCTGGCCTCTTTTGGATGAAACAGTGCAGTCGCAAACCGCGATGATAGCGTTGATGGGCGTTTCAACTACAGCGGACTTCCAAATATCAATCGACGGGTGGCTTGGAGGATCAGGAGATATGCCGGAACTGCCCGCTTTGCAAAAAATGCCGCGCGATAAAACTATCTGTATCTATGGCGAAGACGAGGATGATACATCATGTCCTGATCCTTCCTTAGAACCCATGCAGCGGATAAAGCTTTCAGGCGGGCATCATTTTGATGAGGACTATCAGAGTCTTGCCAAATCTTTGCATGCGCTTCTACTTGAGAAAGCGGGATTAACAGGTGATCAACCCTGATAGACACATTGCGAGAAGCTTAATTGTAATGTTTCAGCTGGAATATTCCGGCCGATAACGACCAATTGGGATCGTTGGCGTTCCTCCTCTAACCAATGATCCCCATAGTCAAAGCCCACAATCTTGTGTACGCCTTGCACAATCAGTTTTCGATCGTCATCATGAACAGCAAAAATACCTTTATAGCGTAACATGTCATTGCCATATTGTTCGACAAGCGCTTCCATCCATGTTCCGATTGCGTCTGTATCCAGTAAACCTGCATCAAACACGTAACTTTTGATGTTGTCGTCCCAGGATTGCGTGCTTACCGCCTGAGCCACACCAAACATATGACTTTGCGGGTTTCGCTGTGTTACAGCTGTTGGCAGATCAGAATTCAGCTGGAATCCACCGATGTGAAGCCACACATTCGCATCACAACATCCATAGTCTACCGCTACAATATCGGCCTTCACGTTCATCGCTTTCAGGCGCGATATAACCGATTGCTTTGTTTGTTCATCAACAAGATCGGTTTTGGTCAATAAAATACGATCAGCAAAACCGATTTGCGCTGCGGCTACGGCATGTTCATTCAATTGTTTCATAATATGAACACAGTCAACCACGGTGATACAGGCTTCAAGTGCCAAAGTGTTTCTCAGGTTCTCATCAATGAAAAAGGCCTGCGCAATAGGCGAAGGGTCAGCCAGTCCCGTCGTTTCTACGATGATGAGATCGAAATCCAGCACGCCGTCTTCGTGCTGACGCATAAGATCAGTCATTGCAGCTGTGAATTCGCCTCTGACACTGCAACAAACGCAACCATTGCTTAATTCAACAACACTGACGTTTCGGGATTTATTCAAGAGCGCTCCGTCGATACTCGCGCTACCAAACTCGTTTTCAATGATTGCGACACGTAAGCCCGCGTCTCGCTGCAAAATTCCATTAAGCAACGTTGTTTTACCAGCGCCGAGAAAGCCGGTAAGGATAGTCACTGGTATTAAAGATGCCATAACATGCTCCTCACACAGAATTTCAACTCAACTCGGTGCTTCATACCTAGCAACAGCGAAATCCGCCTTTTCCACCATAGCGAGCATCTTGACGTTCACGGAAAAATTCTGGGTAGGTCATTGGCTCCTGATCAGGATGAGTCAATTTCATGTGCTGGACATAATTGTCATAGTCAGGCACACCTACCATCAGTTTGGCGGCTTGTCCGAGATATTTGCCCGCGGTCGACAATCGACGAAACATAACATTCTCCGAAATTTTATTGCAGTGTCACTGATACAGCGACACTGCAATACGCGTTTTAGTGCCCGCCGTTTTGCCCCACAGGCATAGATTGCGGAAACGGTTCATAGGGTGCTTCATTGACCGTTGGATTTTTGCTTTTCAAAGCTTTAAGAGCTGTTTTTATTGCAAAAAGCGTAAGAGCGACTACAACCAGCATAAAGAATGCCGTCAACACACCGTTGATTGTGTTGCCAAATGCCTGCTGCGGAGTTGCAGCCTTACCGGCGGCAACAAAAAAGCTCAATTTCGCATCGAAAACTTTCTGCCAACCGGCTGTCATTGTACAGACCAAAAGCCAAGCCGCTGGCAAAATAGCAACCCATGCGTATCGTTGCTGTTTCATCTTAAACAACACCACAGCACATAGCAATAACGCCATGGCAGCAAGCATTTGATTGGCAATCCCAAACAATGGCCATAGCGAATATATACCGCCTTTAGGATCAACAGCGCCTTGGTAAACGAAATATCCCCATAGTATGACAACCAATGCGGTGGCGAAAAGATTGGCAAACATGCTATCAGTCTTACGCATATGAGGATGTATCATACCCAACAAATCCTGAAGCATAAATCGGGCAGATCGGGTGCCGGCATCAACAGCGGTAAGGATGAAAAGTGCTTCGAACAGTATAGCAAAGTGATACCAGAAAGACATATTCATCCAACCGCCAAGCGCATTGTGCAGGATATGTGCCATACCCACTGCAAGTGTCGGTGCGCCGCCGGTTTTTGCAATGATGCTTTCTTCACCTACTTCATGAGCCACATTAATTAACATTTCCGGTGTAATATGAAAGCCCCAGCTATTCACAACGGCTGCGGCCGATTGCGCTGCATCGACAGCGCCTGCAGGGACAAGCACAGCCATAGGAGCGTTCATTGCGAAATAGATACCGGGGTTGATAACACATGCAGCGATCAATGCCATGATTGCCACAAATGACTCCATCAACATGCCGCCATAACCGATAAAACAAGCTTGGTCTTCATTGGCTAACATCTTTGGCGTTGTGCCAGATGAAATCAGCGCATGAAAACCGGAGACCGCACCGCAGGCAATGGTGATGAATAGGAACGGAAACAAATCACCGCCCCAGACAGGTCCCGTACCATCAATGTATTTGGTCAGAGCTGGCATTTCTAAAGTGGGCCTCAAAACAACAATTCCCACGGCCAAAGCGATGATGGTGCCGATTTTCAGAAATGTCGATAGATAATCACGAGGTGCCAAAAGCAGCCATACCGGCAAGACCGCCGCGATAAATCCATAAATGATAATCATCCATGTCAGTGTCGTTGCTTCAAAATTGAACCAAGAAGCATAGGCGCTTTCTTTTATCCAACCGCCGGAGATGATCGCAAACAGCAAAAAGAGCAGGCCAATAATCGACACCTCTCCGATGCGGCCAGGCCTGATATAACGCAGATAGACCCCCATAAAAAGAGCCAGCGGAATTGTAAATCCAACGGTGTAGGTGCCCCATGGGCTACCCGCCAAGGCTTTGACGACTACCATTGCCAATACGCCGAGAATGATGATCATGATCATGAAACAAGCAACAAGCGCAATTACACCCGCAACATTGCCCATTTCTTCACGCACCAATTCGCCCAAAGATCGGCCGTCTCGGCGTGTCGATATGAAAAGCACCATGAAATCTTGAACAGCACCTGCGAGCACACAGCCCGCTAATATCCAAAGCATTCCGGGCAGATACCCCATTTGCGCGGCCAATACCGGACCAACGAGAGGTCCAGCGCCGGCAATAGCTGCAAAATGGTGCCCGAAAAGTATATTTTTATCGGTAGGAACATAATCTAAACCGTCATTACGCCTGTAAGCCGGCGTCATGCGAGTCGAATCTGCTTTTAAAACGGTATTCGATATAAACAGGCCATAGAGTCTATATGCCACGAGATAGACACATACAGCCGCTACGACAATCCACATAGCGTTTATCGCTTCGCCACGATTGAGCGCGATATAGCCAAGAGCAAAAGCACCGAGTATCGCCAACACTGCCAATATGCAATATTGAACCGGTGTCATCGGTTTACGAATATTAGTCATGAATCCTCCTCCTCAGGAAGTGCAATCCACAAATGAAGCTCGCTCCTATACCGGAATCATGGCCCCATGAGTTGTTTCCCGTTTAGTTATGAATTCATTATTTGTTTTTGTCTACCACCGGCATAAAACAACCAAGCCATATTGTTATGTCCCTGTCATTTACGCATGTGATGAATGTTTTTTGATCTGCAAAGAATCTCATTTGCTTGAGCGTTGCCCCCCACTCCTTACAAGCTGCATTGCTTATATCAGCATCCTCCCCGTTTGTGATCGATATGATGACCCGAAAAGCGTAGGCCAATCTTAGAACGCAATAGATTATCTTTTCGAGGCTGGAAATTGCACGTCAACAATACCTGATGATATCTCTAACCGCAAAATCTAGGTTCGTACACCTTCAGTACAATAATGTCCTGGATACTGCATGGTGTCTCGCTAACTTGAGATGGCTAATATCAGGAGAAATGAGCCAATGAAAAATGGCGGCATAAAGCCGCCATTCATACAAAACATCCCCTATAGTGCTGCTTTAGAAGTTGCGTTGCATACGAACCATGCCCTGGAAAGCATCATCACCATGGAATGTCACGCGTGCGCCATCATCCCATTTTTTATCATTTCCGAAGTTGAGGTAAGAAACTTCAGGTGTAATGACCAACCCTGGAACCAGCTCATAAGCTAAGTTCACGGAAGCGCTGAAAACATCTGTATCGTCATAGGTCAACTGCGTATTGAACGAAGCTTTCTTGGTTGCCTTGAACGTACCGCCTCCCCAAACAGCCCAATCGCCACCCCAATCACCATATTGGCTTGTATGCATGCGATAATAGTAATCGCGTTTTCTGTTCGGATGCGCGCTATTATAATCGGCGTCATAAGCGTAATAATCATCATTGGTCTTGTAGCCGCCCATAACCCAAACAGACAGACGATCTGTCACGTTTAGGTTGACACGAACCTTCGCGGCCCATTCTTCCCACTGTGCATCATAGGCACCAATGGCAGCAATAGACCCCCAACCTTGCACGAATTTTGCGCCAACTAGAATGTTTGGTGTGTAGTCATCTATTTGGCTGCCACTGTAAAAATGACGTGCATCCGCATCATTACGGTAACCGATGCCAGAATTAATGCCTACACGCTTTCCATAGCCGCGCAAATAGTAATTGTCGCCGGCATTGTCGCTACCATCATCTGTGCCTTGCTCGACACCGATGATAGCGGAAAACCCATTGCTAGCTGTAAATGTATAGCTCAACACGTTCGTACGTTGGAACGCACCCGGGTCCACGATATCATCGTTTAGCACCTTACCAAGATATCCTGTCCAATGCCAAAATATCGACTCATCGACACCGACGCGCAATCCACCGAGCTCGATATAGGCAAAGTGGGCTTGACCGCTTAAAGAGTCATGGCCGTCATCCCATTGGTTACGCAGCTCCACAAGCGTACGCAAAGTTCCAAGTTCAGTCTCACTTGCTGTTTGAAAACGCAATTCCGCACGTGAGCGCCAATTATAGCTATCGCGATCCTTCTTGCCCTTATAGGCATATACATTATCGCCACCTTTTATATCGACGCGCAGATATCCGCCAACGCGCATACAAGTGTCGGTGCCAGGAATGTAAAAATAACCCTCGCCATAAGCATCACAAACCCTCACATATTCAACAGGTTCGGGTTCTGCGACCACGACATCGGCCGCATAAGCCGCATTTGAAATGATGACGGCGGCAGCCGAACCAGCCAATAACGTTTTAAGTTTCATAAAAACTCTCCCTCTGTCCGGTCCCACGCGCCGGAAATAAAAATTCTTCGATATTGGATACGCGACTCAACGTGCCAATTGAAAAACACAAAACCGTGAGCATTGCCATCTGTCAATCAGCCGTGATATTTTGGTTACAGGCGCAATTCACGTAGAATGGATGGAATAGACGCAATGAGGTCTTCGGCGATCGTTCCAATTCCAGTTTTTTGTCCGCACTCGGCGTGGACCCAAACACTTGCGCAAGCCGCTTCGAAAGCTGGCATTCTTTGTGCAGAAATTCCACCTAACAAACCGGCAAGAACATCACCTGACCCTGCTGTTGCGAGATACGGTGTGCCGTTAATAGAAACGGCCGTTGCCCGCTCTGGCGACGCGACTATGGTGTCCGGCCCCTTATAGATAATGATCGCCCCACTGATCTCGGCAGCATTTCTTGCTTTTTCAATGCGGGTTAGTTTTTCATCTTGGGCCAGATCAGGAAAAACTCTTTTGAATTCGCCTTCATGCGGGGTCATGACAACATCGACGGAAGACTTTTTGATCAACGCGAAAATCTCATCTGTTTGCCCTGCTAATGCACTTAAAGCGTCCGCATCAAGTACCAGCGCATTCACAACTTCATTCGCTAGAATGTATTTGGTTATCTGGACTGATTGCGTGAAAGATCCAAATCCTGGGCCGATAACAACCGATCTTACCTTCCGATCGATGAGAAACTGTTGCGTGTCGTCTTCACCCTTCAGTTCCCGCAACATGATGCTCGTCAAGTGCTGTCGATGAATAGGCAGAGCGTTTTCTGGCGCCATGATCGTAACGATACCCGCACCAACCCTTGCCGCTGCAAGCGCCGAAAGCCGCGCTGCTCCAGTAGAGTTTTCCGGCCCCGAAAAAACCACCGCATGTCCACGGCTAAATTTATGCGCGTCATAAGGGAGTTCAGGCCATTTTTGGATCCACAGACCGGGTACATTTATACTCGCTAACGGACAAATGTCGGTCAACACACTTTTATCTATGCCGATATCCGCCAATACAATGTCGCCACAATACTCTCTGCCGGGATAGCAAACGTGCCCCGGCTTCAAGCGGAAAAAGGTCACGGTTTTCGTCGCTTTTATAGCCGCTCCACAGACCCGTCCTGTCACCCCTGAAATACCAGTTGGAAGATCTATCGCAACCACAGGCCGATCCGTCGCAATAATCTGATGAATGAAATCATAAAGAACAGGTTCAAGATCGCGATCAAGGCCAGCGCCATAGAGCGCATCGACGAAAAGGTCATAATCGCGCGCGACAAAGTCATCCGGTGTCAAGGTTTTTCCATGCCATAAAGCGTATGCACGAGCAGCGGCGCTTTCTGTTTGTGGTAGTTGATTGCAAAAACAAACGACGTCCATACCTGCCTCATTCAATAGTCGTGCGACAACATAACCGTCGCCTCCATTGTTTCCTGGACCGCAAAGCACAGCGATCTTTTGGCAGGAAGCATAGTGCCGCAATATGATGTCACAGACAGCAGCACCGGCACGATGCATCAATTGATCTCTATCAAACTGGCCTGCAACAAGGGCTAAATGATCTGCCTTGGCCATTTCGAGTGGCGTTAGAAGTTCTGCAGTGCTGTTGAAATCATTTACATTTAGAATTGCACAATTTTTCATCAAAAGGCCCATTCTCTAATCATCACTTTGTTTCTCACCGCTATTCTATACCATCTCGCGCGACGCCGCATGCGCTATTCACAGTCGCACAGTGCCGATAACAGGCGCGCAGGTTTTATTTCATCAGCAATGTTGCGAGTTGGCATAGTTCGTGCTTGTATGATTATGGAAGCCGCCCATAAGGGCTGAACTTTAAGTCGGAGGCAATTTCAGTATGAAAAAAATTGAAGCTATCATTAAGCCCTTCAAGCTTGATGAAGTTAAGGAAGCGCTTCAGGAAGTCGGCCTGCAAGGCATTACGGTGACAGAAGCGAAAGGTTTTGGCCGCCAGAAGGGACACACAGAGCTCTATCGCGGCGCCGAATATGTCGTTGATTTTTTACCAAAGGTAAAAGTCGAAGTTGTTGTTGCTGACGAAACGGTTGAGCCCGCAATCGAAGCAATACGTAAAGCTGCTCAGACGGGACGTATCGGAGACGGAAAAATCTTCGTTTCCGCGGTAGAAGAAGTCATTCGTATCCGTACCGGTGAATCGGGCGTAGACGCTATCTAACGCAAGGAGTTACCCAATTAATTGCATTCAGCTTTCATGTTACAAGTCTAAAATAGATTGCAAACTTACATGAAAACAAGCCTTGTATTCGCGTTATTGTTCAGGCTGAATATAGCAACTGTGTTGGTTCTAATTGCCGCTTTCAAACTATCCATCGTCGTTTAATAAGGAAATGTAATATGACGACTGCATCTGATATCCTCAAACAAATTAAAGACAATGATATTCGTTTTGTTGACCTGCGCTTCAGCGACCCGAAGGGTAAGCTACACCACGTAACAATGGATATTGCCGAGATCAGCGAAGATAGTTTCGCCGACGGCGTAATGTTTGATGGTTCTTCAATCGCTGGCTGGAAGGCTATCAACGAGTCGGACATGGTCTTGATGCCGGACCCGGCGACTGCCCATATCGACCCCTTCTTTGCTCAGTCGACACTTGTGCTGCTTTGTGATGTTCTGGATCCTATCTCAGGTGAGTCATACAACCGCGATCCACGTTCGATTGCGAAAAAAGCTGAAGCCTATCTCAAGTCTTTAGGCATCGGCGATACAGTCAATGTCGGGCCCGAAGCCGAATTCTTCATTTTTGACGATGTTCGGTTCAAAACCGATCCTTACAATACCGGTTTCAAACTTGATTCCAGTGAATTGCCTTCCAACGACGATACAGAATACGAAATGGGCAATCTTGCTCATCGTCCGCGTGTTAAGGGTGGTTATTTTCCCGTCCCTCCAATTGATTCTTGCCAGGACATGCGTTCAGAAATGTTAACTGCATTGACGGACATGGGTGTACGCGTAGAAAAGCATCACCATGAAGTTGCCGCAGCACAACATGAATTGGGTATTCGTTTCGACACACTCGTTCGCGAAGCCGATAAAATGCAGATTTTCAAATATGTCGTTCATCAGGTTGCAAATACCTATGGGAAAACAGCGACATTCATGCCCAAGCCTATCTTTGGCGACAATGGTTCGGGTATGCATGTGCATATGTCCATCTGGAAAGATGGTAAGCCGACTTTTGCGGGCAATGAATATGCCGGTTTGTCTGAAACCTGCCTCTTTTTCATTGGCGGCGTTATCAAACACGCTAAGGCTATCAATGCATTCACCAACCCTTCTACCAATTCTTATAAGCGTTTGGTGCCAGGATATGAGGCACCTGTCTTGTTGGCTTATTCAGCACGTAATCGCTCGGCTTCTTGCCGTATTCCTTTTGGCTCATCGCCAAATTCTAAGCGTGTGGAAGTTCGCTTCCCTGATCCTACAGCAAATCCGTATCTTGCATTCGCGGCAATCCTGATGGCTGGCCTTGATGGTATCAAGAATAAGATTCATCCAGGTCAGGCAATGGATAAAGATCTTTACGATCTGCCACCTAAAGAACTCAAAAAGATACCAACCGTTGCCGGAAGCTTGCGTGAAGCCTTGCAATGCCTTGATAAGGATCGCGGCTTCCTTAAGGCTGGTGACGTATTTGATGATGACCAGATTGACTCATTCATTGAATTGAAGATGCAAGAAGTGATGCGTTTTGAAATGACCCCGCATCCAGTCGAATTTGACATGTACTATTCGGTGTAACCGAAAAATTAACGGAGGCTTCGGCCTCCGTTTTTTATTCTGGGTGTAAACTCTGCCATTTTGCGGTCACGCTTTGCCTTTAACGCTCGATTTGGCTAAACAATAAGCAAAATCAGTTTTAAGGGTCTTTTATGCGTCATTTCCGCCAGTTTATTCTTGCAATTTCTCTATTCGCAAGCTCTACAATATTCGTTCAAGCGCGTCCTGCGTCGGAAGCCGAGGTTAAATTGCTTGGTGAGGCAACCTCTGCCTATGCAAACGCTTTGCAAACTGCCGACTTTGATTCAATTCTCAATGCTATACCGCCACGGATAGTTGAAAAGCTTGCAGAGCAATCAAAAATTGCGCCGGAACAATTCCGCCAGATTATGATCAATCAAATGAAGCAATTGTCAAATAGCTATAAGGTAGTACAAATAGCCATTAATCAAACAAAAAAACGTGCAGGCGAATTTGAGGATGGAACACCCTACTTCATCATGCCTCTAGACTTTACAATCTTGGCAAATGGAAGCGATAAAAGTCGCATTAAGGGCGAATTGGTCGCAATATTGGACAACGATAAATGGTATTTTGTCCGTGGCGATGATGCAGCAACCCTGAGCACAATGAATGCCGCTTTTCCAGGCTTTGAAAAAATAAAGTTAAGCGCGCCCCAAGTTTCAAAAGTTGAATAGGCCGCGACCTCTAGATTGGTAGATCCAATCTGCATGGAATATTTGCGGTGCGTTCGTAACAACCGTGTCGAACGAACACCGTTAAAAAACGGAACAAACCACATCAAAAACCTTGGCCCGTCCATACTAATCAAATCAATATGGGCGGGCTATTATTCCGAATTTAAACAATGCGTATTTCTACATCAACATTTCCACGCGTGGCGTGAGAATATGGACAAATTTCATTATGGGCTGTGTGGGCTGCCATTTCGGCCTGTTGCTTGTCCAATCCTTCAAGATGTACATTAAGCACGACTGCAAGCTGAAATCCTCCAGCTTTACGCGGTCCGATTCCAACTTCAGCTTTCACGTAGCTTCCATCTAGTACCTTCCACCCCGACTTTGAGGCAACCAATCTGGTAGCGGATTCGAAACATGCTGCATAACCAGCCGCGAAAAGCGTTTCCGGGTTCGCCCCTACGGCACCACTTCCCCCCATTTCTTTAGGTTTAACGAGCGCTAAATCCAAAGCTCCATCATCGGAATGGATACGGCCTTCACGTCCGCCTTCCGCTGTGGCAGCGGTTTTATAGATTACATTTGATAACATTGACTTCTCCTCGCGTTGCGCATGCAAGCTATTGAATGCCTGCATTCTAAATCAGTTGCTTGATCATCGACCAATTTAGATAAATCGTCAAAGAAAAACTTCAATGGTTGAATGCGGCCAATATGGATACCGCAGCATCAAACTCAGCCATTTTATAGGCGCGACGATCTCGCGCCTCATGGTCTTCACCCCAATGTTCGATCGTCCAATCTTCATCAAGGTGAGCCAGATCCCATGCTTGTTTGAAACCTATACCACCAGACCGAACCGCCAATGCCAGCAGCGCTGAGCCACTCAGTGTTGTCATCGTATGCAACGCTGCCAATACATATGGAGATTCAATTTGTCTCAGATGGTTGCTCACAGCAGTAACGGCATCGTGTGGCTGTTCGATGTGCATAACGCCTTCTGCAAGAATAAAACGCGCACCCATTTTGTCAGCAGCCCAATCGAGAACCGGATCCCAAGCTCGATTTTGCCGTTCAACAAGTTCCTTAGGTGTGCTGGCGCGGTAAAAAAGCATGTCATTGGCAACAAAGCGTAACAAATCCTCAAAGACAGCCTGCATATCATCAGCGATACCATCAATCACGGTATTGACCAATCTCGTGACAGGCATCTTAGCAGGGTCAATGACCAATTCCTGCAAGTCGAATTCTCTGGCTATCATATCAGCTAGAACCGCATTCGGCACAAACAGATCTCGTCGCGCCGGGGTCTTTACCGGTCTTCCATCAAGTAAAACGGCATAGTTCTCGTCCCGTTTTTCCGCACTTACCGATTCATAGAAACGCTTTGGAAGCTGCCTCGCTGAAAGTGTCTGGGCTTTTTTAACCGGATCTGAATCTTCGCTGTCTTTGTCAAAATATTCAAGAATTTCGCGCATGGATATGAGCCTCAATAAGAATTGGCAGATCTTCAGGTTTCTTGGCGATCATGTCCGCACCAGCTTGCTGCAATGCATGTGCTGTATGGTATCCCCAAGACACACCGATTGCTGTGGCGCCGGCAAGTTTTGCCATTTGCATATCATAAATGGAATCGCCAACAACATAAGTATTGGTCGCATCAACGCCAGTCTCATCACAACATGAAAGCACCATGGTCGGGTCTGGTTTTGAGGGACAATCATCCGCTGTCTTGGTCGTGATAAAACAATCCAGACCATGAGTCTTGCAAACGAGATCTGCTCCCCGTCTAGACTTTCCTGTCACCATGCCCAATAGAATATCATCTTGTCTTTCGAAGGCTGCGAGCGCTTTTTTTATGCCACCATAGAGTGGCTCTTCAAACGCGATATCCTGCCTCAAGGTTGAAAATGCAGCTTTGTAAGCAACCACCATTTGACCAACCTCATCGTCTATTTGTCGGTGAAAAAGATGCGCTATCGCTGTATCCAAAGATAGACCGATAATCGACTTTGTCTGCTCGAAACTTGGAGGTTCGTAGGAAAAAGCTTCGAATGCTTTTTCCATACAATCTTGTATTGCGAAACCACTATCAACCAGTGTGCCATCACAATCGAACAGAACCAGAGATAGAGGTCTCCCGATCACTCGATATCTCCATCAGCTTCATCAAAAGCCAGCAGATTGAAGCTCTGTACCATATGGGGAGGAATGGGCGCGGTTACATCCAGCATACCGCCAGAAGGATTGGGAATGCGAATTCTTCTTGCATGAAGATGCAGCCGGTTTTGCATACCGCCAGGCAGATCCCAGTTGCTGTCTGCATAAAAGTACTTAGGGTCACCTATAATTGGATGATCAATATAAGCGGCATGAACACGCAGTTGATGTGTCCGACCTGTATAGGGTTCCATCTCAAGCCAGGATAGCACGCGTCCCCTCGTATCAATTACCCGGTAATGGGAAACCGCATGATCGGAATCAGGTTCTCCATGTTCGCAAACGCGCATCTTATCGCCATCTGGCGTGCTTTCCTTAACCAACCATGTCGATATCTTATCCTGATGCTTCTTTGGTACACCGCGCACCAATGCCCAATAAGTTTTTTTCGTCTCTCGAGCACGAAAGGCTGCCGTCAGTGCCTGCGCTGCGCCGCGTGTTCTTGCAACCACCAAAACGCCGGATGTATCCCTATCAAGACGGTGGACAAGCCTTGGTTTCTCGCCTTTTTTATTGCGCCAAGATTCCAGCATACCATCAACATGTCTTGCCACACCGGATCCACCCTGCACAGCCAAGCCGGCTGGTTTATTAAAGACGTAAACCTTTGCATCCTCATAAATGAGCATCTGTTTAAGCACATTGCTATCGTCTTGGCCGCGAATAGTTTTGCCTGTAAGCGGCACCTTGCCTTTTTCATCAACTGGCAAAGGCGGCACACGAACCGTTTGCCCAGGCTCCAGCCTGCTATCGGCTTTGACGCGACCACCATCGACACGTATCTGTCCAGAACGTAACAATTTTTGCAAATGGCCGAAGCCTAACCCTGGATAATGCACCTTGAACCATCGGTCCATGCGCATCCCGTTCTCATCCGCTTCAACTTTTTTAATCTCTACACCGGCCATACTGGTCTCCTTGGCCCCTCCTCTAACATTAACAACGGATAATGGCGATACTGTTTATCACGCTGCGTTACATCCCGTCGTGAAAATTGCCTTTCATCGTCACAAAACTGTCGATAGCGCTCACTATATTAAATACTTGCCCGACAATGGGTTTTTGGCTTGTTTATTTGCTTATCGCAATGGAGAGAAGTTTGTCGCTTTTTAAAACTTATACGCGCGCAGTCAGTTATTTGATGACCGAGAAAAAAGCTGTCATCATTATCTGCGCGGCCAATATCTCCATGGCGGCTATTCAAGTCTTTATTCCCAAAATTTTTGGTTGGATTGTTGATGACCTTTCTGCAACAGCCAGGGCTGTTTCAGAAGGAACGACATTTACAGCAGGTGATGCCTTTACCAACGTCATCCCCTATCTTGCTTTATGGACAGGCCTTGGCATGTTCAGCATCTTCGCCACGGTTATGGTCGACCGCGGGGCAGATCGTCTAGCGCATCGTCGTAGGTTAGGCGTGTTGAGTGAATCTTATCAGCGTATCATCAATATGCCTCTTTCTTGGCACCAGAAGCTCGGCACATCCAACGCTCTCCATACGATGTTGCGCGCCTGTGAATCGATGTTCACGATGTGGCTGGAATTCATGCGTCAACATCTGGCATCTATGATACAGCTCGTCATCCTATTAAGCGTAGCTATTTATACCGATTACAGACTTTCGGCCGTTCTAATATCGCTCGGCATAATTTACATTATGATTGCTCGCTTGGTGATGGCTAAAACCAAAAACGGCCAAGAATCGGTTGAAAAACACCATCTCGCTCTGTTTGAACATGTGACGGATTCAATTTCGAACGTATCCGTCGTCCAAAGCTATAATCGGGTAGAGCAAGAAAGCGCCAGATTGAGGGAGAACACACAAAAGGTTCTCAAGGCACAATATCCGGTACTAAACTGGTGGGCGCTGGCCGCCGGACTTAACCGTATGGCCTCGACAATCACTGTCATTGTAGTCATCGTTCTTGGTGCGTATCTGGTTAGCAAAGGTGTATTGAACATCGGTGACGTTGTTGCGTTTGTGTTCTTTTCTCAAATGATGATCGGTCAGCTCGACCAAATCAGCAATTTCATCAACCTTATTGGATCTAATCGCGCAAAGCTTGATGCGTTCTATGACATGATGGATTCAACAGTCGCAGAAGCCGAACCAGAAAATCTGCCCGCTTTGGAAAATGTCAAAGGCGAAATTCGTTTTGACCATGTCACCCACGAGTTTGCCAATACAGGACAGGGCGTTTACGATGTCAGCTTTAATATCAAGCCTGGACAGACAGTTGCTATCGTTGGCCCAACAGGTGCGGGAAAGACAACACTTATAAATTTGTTGCAACGCGTCTATGACCCTGCTGTCGGACACATCATGATTGATGGCATAGATACCAAAACCGTCAGCCGTCAATCGTTACGCCATGCAATGGCGACGGTCTTTCAAGATGCCGGGCTATTTAACCGCACAATACGCGAGAATATCGGCATTGGGCGTCCTAGCGCTTCAGATGACGAGTTGTTTGAAGCTGCCCGTGCAGCGGCTGCCCATGACTTTATCGAAGCGAAAAGTGATGGTTATGACACAAAAGTTGGGGAACGCGGCTCTCTGCTTTCAGGCGGAGAACGCCAGCGCCTTGCCATTGCTCGTGCAGTTTTAAAAAACTCACCGATTTTAGTACTTGATGAAGCAACAAGTGCACTGGATGTTGAAACAGAAGCGCGTGTGAAAGAAGCGATTGATACAGTTAGTCAAAACCGTACAACAATCATAATCGCTCACCGTTTATCTACAGTTCGCAATGCCGATCTTGTTCTGTTCATGGATCGTGGAAGAATGGTTGAACAGGGCAGTTTCGATGAGCTTGCTAAAAAAGGCGGTCGTTTTTCGGCACTCCTGAAGGCAGGCGGCCTTACAATTGATCAAACGCCAGTGGCATCGAAAACCGGCAACGTCATCCCGCTTCATGAGAATTTAGCCCGTTCATGAGAATAAAACGGGTTTTTTCAAACCCGTTTTATACACTATCTAACTAAAAACTTATCAAAGTGCATTTTTTACAGCAAGAATTGCGTTGTCTGCTTTTGTTCCATCGGGGCCACCGGCCTGCGCCATATCAGGACGTCCACCGCCACCTTTACCACCCAGTGCCTCTGACGCAATGCGTACCAAATCCACCGCATTGAAACGTCCGGTTAAGTCATCTGTCACGCCGACGACCGCGCTGGCTTTGCCGTCATCACCCACACCAATGAATACGACGATACCGCTGTCGATCTGGCTTTTACCCGCATCGGTTAGTGGCTTGAGATCACGAGGCGAAACGCCCGTCACGATACGTCCCATAAATGAAACACCATTAACGCTTTCAATATCCTGCTCAGTGTTTCCAGCTTTCCCGCCGCTAAGCGCCAATTGCCTACGGGCATCTGCAAGCTCCTTGTCAAGCTTACGGCGTTCATCAACCAGTGTTCGCACTCGATCAAGAGCATCTTGTGGAGTGGCCTTGAGCGCGCCGGCAATCTCTTGTACGCACAAATCTTGGCGATTGAGATAATGACGCGCAGCATTACCAGTTAAAGCTTCCAAGCGTCTCACGCCCGCAGCAACAGCACTTTCCGACACGATACGAATGAGACCAATATCGCCTGTTTGACGGACATGTGTTCCTCCGCACAACTCTATCGACCACGCCCTGTTCGTTAAACCTGATTGATCAAATTGTCTGCCCATGGACACAACGCGGACTTCATCACCATATTTTTCGCCGAAAAGCGCCATTGCACCTTCTGCAATGGCGTCGTCAACAGCCATCAAGCGCGTTGTAACGACGCTATTTTGCAAGATGATGTCATTTGCGAGATCTTCTATCTTTACGAGTTCTTCCGGTGAGATAGGTTTAGGGTGAGAAAAGTCGAAACGCAGACGATCAGGTGACACCAGAGAACCCTTTTGCGCTACGTGCGTTCCCAAGGTTTCTCTCAAAGCTTCATGGAGAAGATGCGTTGCTGAATGGTTGGATCGAATTTTTCCACGCCGCACATGATCTACTGCAAGCTCCACAGCATCCCCTGTCGCCACGCTGCCAGTTTTTACAACACCAAGATGGATAAAAACTCCATTTGCCTTTTTTTGCGTATCACTTACTTCGAAACTAAAGTTTTCACCCGCAATAACGCCGGTGTCACCCACTTGCCCGCCAGATTCGCCATAGAATGGTGTTTGGTTGACAACCAGAATACCTTCTTGTCCTTCAGACAGGCTCTCAGCCAACTGTCCATTTTCAATGACAGCCGTAATTACCCCCTCAGCCTTTTCAGTTTCGTAGCCCAAGAATTCAGTAGCACCTACCTTGTCGCGAACAGCAAACCAGATTGTCTCGGTAGCCGCCTCCCCTGAACCCGACCAATTGGCTCGCGCTTCAGCCTTTTGACGTTCCATGGCTTTATCAAATGCATCTGTATCCACCGATATATCGCGACGACGGAGTGCATCCTGCGTCAAATCTAATGGAAACCCATAGGTGTCATATAATTTGAATGCAACTTCACCGTCAAACCGATCCCCTGCATCGAGGCCTTCACTGGCTTCATTCAACAATACAAGTCCACGCTCCAACGTTTTGCGAAACCGTGTCTCCTCAAGCTTGAGCGTCTCCGAGATCAAGGATTCGGCGCGTAAAAGCTCTGGATATGCCTGTCCCATTTCACGTGTTAATGTAGGCAGAAGCCTCCACATCAAGGGGTCTTTAGAGCCAAGCAATTGTGCATGACGCATGGCACGACGCATAATACGACGTAACACATAACCACGACCCTCATTTGAAGGAAGAACACCATCTGCTATCAAAAATGCAGACGAACGCAAGTGATCTGCTATAACACGATGACTTGCCGTGAATTCGCCTTGGGCTTTAACACCAGTGGCTTCTTCTGATGCCCGTATGAGCGTACGAAAGAGATCGATATCATAATTATCGTGGACACCTTGTAAAACCGCGGCGATCCGTTCAAGCCCCATACCGGTATCAATTGATGGACGAGGCAGGTTCACACGTTCCTCTTTGGATATCTGTTCATATTGCATGAATACAAGATTCCAAATCTCAATGAAGCGGTCGCCATCCTCGTCAGCACTTCCGGGAGGACCGCCCCAAATTTTTTCTCCATGATCAAAAAAGATTTCAGAACAAGGTCCGCAAGGCCCAGTATCGCCCATAGCCCAGAAATTGTCATTCGTCGCAATACGAATGATTTTATCATCGGATAAGCCAGCAATCTTTTTCCATAAATCTGCCGCGGCCTCATCATCGTGATAAACCGTCACCAATAGCTTATCTTTAGGAAGAGCGAATTCCTTGGTCAGAAGGTTCCAAGCAAAAAGGATAGCTTCTTCTTTAAAGTAATCACCGAAGGAAAAATTGCCCAGCATCTCAAAAAACGTATGGTGGCGAGCCGTGTATCCAACATTATCAAGGTCATTATGTTTACCGCCAGCTCTAACGCATTTCTGTGCCGTTGTCGCCCGACTATACGGACGCTGCTCGAGACCAGTGAAAACATTCTTGAATTGCACCATTCCGGCATTTGTAAACATCAAAGTCGGATCGTTGCGCGGTACCAACGGACTCGAGGAAACAATCTCATGACCGTTACGATGAAAATAGTCCAGGAATGTTGACCGGATCTCGTTTACGCTATTCATAGTTCACACCTATACGATCCGTATCAACCAAACTGGTTCCACGGTATTTGCACAATCATTGTCCGCCTTTTAGAGCAATTTGTTGCATGTGGGAACCTATTTTTCTTGCCACTTTCGCTTATGCACCCAACGAAAAGTGCTCTGTCACCGACCAACACAAACGCCTGATAACTTGTTATCCGGAGAACACCAGCCGAGACAACCTCTATCGTATCTTCCCCCACTAAACAGTGGGTTGTCTTAGAAACCTGTCGATGATCAATAGTTTGCGAAACCTGAACAACAGCGATCATAGCCAATTTGAAAAAGAAAAGCCGCTACAATCTTTCGATTATAGCGGCCCTAAATCGCTGCCAGAAAGCAGCTAAGGCGTCTGAAAAAACTTAAACTGCTTCGCTTTCTTCTTGCGCATCTGGGCCACCGTTTTCTAAAAGCTCTGCAGCGATCAGGCCAGCATTTTGACGCAACGAAGTTTCGATCTCGTCAGCAACTTCCTTATTATCACGTAAAAACTGCTTTGCATTCTCACGGCCCTGCCCCAAGCGCTGAGAATTATAAGAGAACCATGCGCCAGACTTTTCGACGACACCTGCTTTAACACCCAGGTCAATCAACTCACCTAGCTTTGAGATGCCTTCTCCATACATGATGTCAAACTCGACCTGTTTGAATGGAGGTGCCAACTTGTTCTTTACAACCTTCACACGGGTTTGATTACCCACGACTTCATCACGATCCTTGATTGCACCAATACGCCGGATATCCAAGCGGACAGACGCATAAAACTTTAGAGCATTACCACCCGTTGTCGTTTCGGGCGAACCAAACATCACGCCAATTTTCATACGTATCTGATTGATGAAAATAACCATACAATTAGACCGCGAAATGGATGCCGTTAATTTGCGCAATGCCTGACTCATCAATCGCGCTTGAAGACCAGGAAGAGAATCCCCCATTTCGCCTTCAATTTCTGCACGCGGTGTTAATGCTGCAACCGAATCCACAACCAAGACATCTACAGCACCTGAACGCACTAATGTATCTGTAATCTCAAGGGCTTGCTCACCCGTATCCGGCTGAGAGATGAGTAGATTTTCAAGATCAACGCCAAGCTTACGTGCATATACCGGATCAAGAGCATGCTCTGCATCGACAAAAGCGCAGATACCACCACGTTTTTGCGCTTCAGCAATTGTATGCAAGGCTAGCGTTGTTTTACCTGAACTTTCGGGTCCATAGATTTCAACGATACGACCTTTGGGCAGTCCACCGACACCCAAAGCAATGTCCAACGACAAGGAACCCGTTGGTATCGTTTCTATTTCAACAACCTGCTCGTTCTGGCCAAGACGCATAATTGAGCCTTTGCCAAATGAGCGTTCAATCTGAGATAGCGCAGCATCCAGAGCCTTTGATTTATCCACCGTTTTATCCTCAACGAGTCGCAATGTGTTCTGGGACATTTTACACTAACCTTTTCTCAGACTTGAAGCCCATAGCGTTTATTCTCACAGACTATTTTGTACCTCTTTTGTTCTGTTTTTGCAATACCGCTATGCTGTTGATTTATCACATTTTTATAATTTTGTTCTTTTATTGTTCTAGGTACCTATTTGTTATCAGATTTGTAAGAAATAAAAAACCGCCGCACTGCATGCGGCGGTTTCAACCATTTTTTATATGGCTATTGCTTAATATCCACTCTGACGCAGAGGGGAAATTTGAATTTCTACACGACGATTCTGCGAGCGCCCATCTGGTGTTGCATTTGACGCAATTGGATTGGACGGCCCATAACCGACGACTGAAAGACGACGGCCATCAATACCCTGACTATTCAAATAGTTTGCAACCGATAGTGCTCTGCGCTGTGATAGGTCCTGATTGTGCTGCAGACTGCCTGTCGAGTCTGTATAACCAAGAACGTCCACAAGTGATTTTTCATATTTTTTCAGCACAAGACCGACAGAATTCAAGACCGGGTAGAACTGCGGGCGAACAGCATCCTGATCCGTATTGAAGGTGATGTTCCCAGGCATATTAAGAAGAATTTGATCACCATTTCTTGTCACAGAAACGCCCGAGCCTTGCAACTGTGCACGCAACTCTGATTCCTGTCGATCCATGTAATTGCCGATGAGGCCACCACCAAGCGCACCCACTCCAGCACCAATAAGAACTGCATTGCGTTGAGCCCGGCTTGAACCGCCAACCATAAGGCCGCCTAAGGCACCCGCGACAGCACCGATCGTTGCTCCTCCAGCGGTTTTGGATATCTGGCTCTCGCCGGTATAGGGATTGGTGGTTGTACAAGCAGCCAAGACACTACCGGACAAAAATAAGATGCCTATCTTTTTCAACATAGTCGATTAACTCCATTCTTAATTAGATCGTATAATCTCCGAATGGAGATCGTCGGTTTCCTCGAGCATTTGAGCAGAAATTATTAGAGGCTTTCTACGCAAACACCAAGTTTTTATTTCCTATTTGCGTTCGCTACGCAGCTTAGACCACCATTCCAAGCGTTTATTCAACTCGCGTTCAAAGCCGCGCTCAGGCGGTTTATAGTAATGTTGACGGCCCATTTTTTCCGGAAAATAATCTTGCCCTGAAAATGCGTCCGGCTCGTCATGGTCATACCGATAACCATCCCCATATCCCTCGCCCTTCATCAACTTTGTTGGTGCGTTGAGAATGTGCTTGGGCGGCAACAGCGAACCGTTTTCCTTCGCCGATCGCATGGCAGTCTTGAATGCCATATAAGCTGCATTTGATTTCGGAGCCGTTGCGAGATAAATGCACGCTTGCGCCAATGCAAGTTCGCCCTCCGGCGAACCAAGGTAATCATAGGCATCCTTGGCAGCATTACAAATGACCAATGCTTGTGGATCTGCAAGGCCAATATCTTCAACAGCCATACGCACCAGACGCCTACCTATATACAGCGGGTTTTCACCGGCATCAAACATGCGAGCAAGATAATAGAGTGCAGCATCCGGATCGGAACCGCGCACAGATTTATGTAAG
Organism: Bartonella sp. LJL80; assembly: GCF_054871565.1. Lineage (NCBI taxonomy): Bacteria > Pseudomonadati > Pseudomonadota > Alphaproteobacteria > Hyphomicrobiales > Bartonellaceae > Bartonella > Bartonella sp. LJL80. The sequence goes on along the minus strand of NZ_JBTXLM010000004.1, from coordinate 161,999 downwards.
GCGGAAATGAGATTGTAGTGTCCATCCTGTCCCTTATCATAAACAGGCGCTCGTCTTTGAACGATCTCCTGCAACATCTTCGCGTCGAATAATTCGCCATCACGCGCAGCGCGCCAAACCTCCTCGGCTAAGGTCAAGACAGCTCGACCATCTCCATCGGCCATGCGAACAAGCATGGTACGTGCCTCATCATCAAGCGGTAGTGTCTTGGCCTCAATCCGTTCAGCACGCGCCAACAAAGTTGCCAGACTTGCTTCATCATGAGCGCGGAATGTAAGAACGCGAGAACGCGATAAAAGAGCGGCATTAAGCTCGAAAGATGGATTCTCTGTGGTCGCTCCAATCAAAATAACCGTACCATCTTCCATTACGGGTAGGAAACTGTCTTGTTGGGCACGATTGAAACGATGGATTTCGTCAACAAAAAGCAGAGTTTGCCGTCCCGACATTTGGCGCGCACGTGCGCTTTCAAAAACCTTCTTAAGGTCAGCAACACCTGTAAAGATTGCCGAAACTTGCTCGAATGCCAAGCTCGTTTCATTCGCCAGAAGCCTTGCCACCGTCGTTTTACCTGTCCCTGGCGGTCCCCAAAAAATCATGGACCCCAAAGAGCCAGCAGCGATCATACGGCTCAGCACCCCTTCTGGGCCAGTCAGATGGTCCTGACCAGTCACCTCGCTGAGATGATGTGGACGCATCCGCTCTGCTAGAGGGCGGTTGCGATCTGCCCTTGGATCTGGCGAAGCTTCAAAAAGGTCATTGCTCAAAACACACCTCAACGAACGAATTGGCGGATAAGCATGCCATTGCGTTCAAATTCTAATTGCCAGATACGCGGAGTACCCGCAGCAAGAACCTTTTTTAGATCAGCAATCGATTTTATCTCATTGCCGTTCACTGCACGTATGATATCCCCCGGCCGGAATACAACAGCCGCATTGGCGTTGGCTTCTAAATTGTTGATTACCACACCGGTGCTATTCGGGGGCAGTCTGAAACGACGTGTATTTTGGGGCGTAAGATTTAATATTTCTGCTCCAGTGAATGGTGTATCACCAGCAAGAATCTCCGGCTTTGCAATCTGGTCAGCCGGTGTTGCTGCGAGTGCTATAGATGTTTCTATCGTTTTTCCATCCCGTAGATATTCGAGTTTCAGTTCGTGTCCGACCCCCGTCGTCATCAAACGATAACCGAGACTATCCGGGGTATCAACGCGCGCACCTTGCGCTGTCAAAATGACATCACCGATTTTTAAACCAGCCCGTTCTGCCGGACTATTTTTGACAATATCAGTAATGATCGCGCCATATGGTTGCTCCATCCCTAAACCTTCGGCCACATCCGCCGTGACATTCTGGAACGATGCACCGATGTAGGGTGGTTCGAAGCTTGTTTCACCACGTTTCACCGTATCGACCACAGCGCGCACAAGATTTGCCGGGATTGCGAAACCAATACCGACTGAACCGCCAGAACGCGAATAAATCGCGGTATTTATGCCAATCAACTCGCCCTTCATATCAATAAGAGCGCCACCGGAATTCCCCGGATTGATGGCTGCATCTGTCTGGATGAAAAAATCAAAATCTGAAATGCCAACTCTCGTACGAGCTTGAGCGGAGACTATTCCACTCGTAACGGTTTGCCCTACCCCAAAGGGATTGCCTATAGCAAGCACAAGGTCACCAACTTCAACGGCATCAGAGTTTCCTAATGGCAGAACAGGAAATTTAGCACCTTTAGGTTCAATCTTCAAAACCGCAATATCCGTTGCCTCATCTTTCAGCATGACTTTACTTTCGAACTCGCGACCATCAGATAGCGCGACCTTGATCTCGTCAGCGTCCCTTATCACGTGATAATTCGTTACTATCAGACCACCTTCATCGACAATTACACCCGAACCGAGTGAAGATTGGGTACGCGATGGACGATTCGGCATTGTCCGCCCGAAAAACTGCTCGAAAAATGGATCACCTTCGAAAGGCGAACGCGCGCGTACCTGACGTGCCGCATAAATATTCACGACCGATGGAACTGTTTTCTTCACCAATGGCGCGAAAGAGAGTTTGATTTCACCTTGCGATTGAGGAATCTGAGCCTGACTTGCTACCGGGGAGAAAAACGCCCAACAAATGCATGTAACAATTGTACAGAAGGATAGTTTCATATTCTTCTCCTCAATATCTATCAAAAACGACTATTCGGGTTCAACATAGCTGCTGCTGATGCGAGTGGACAGTACTCTCCTTTTATATGAGCGATTCGGGCAAAAGAACGATACCGATGGTAAAATTAATCACATCTATGTGTGAGATGTCGACCTCAACCAAATTTGTATTGCGCGTTTTTGGAACAGCTCTAAACACAGAAAACAAGTGTACATCGGGAAAGAACCATGATGAATAGAAGAGAACTGCTCACCGCTTTGGTCTTAACACCGCCGATTTTGGCATTACAAACCAACACGCTTTTCGCTCAAACGTCCAACCGTTCTGCAATATTGATTGTTAGTGAAGCACTGACAGGACGTTCTCCGCTTGATCCAGAAATCGCGATGAGAGTGGAACGGATCCTCACAAAACATGATGAGACATTTCCAAGCAGACTAGCCAAGCTGGCATCTGCCATTGGCGCCGCACAAGCCAGAGATCGTGATCACACTATAGCGTCTTTATCAGATGAGAATATCGATACAGCAATAGAAATAATACGACCCTGGTATTTAGGCTTCACCGGCACCCCCTCTACATCCCATATGGAAGATGATGCCGAATTTGTTACGTTTCTGTCTGCTCTCATGTATGAACCGACAAAAGATAATACGGTAAGACCAAGTTATGCGCGCGATGGTCGTGATTATTGGGCACAAACACCAGCCGGTGTCGAACCTCCAAACATGGATCCAAACATTCGCGAGTGGGGTGACAAATCTCCTAAAGCGGCAGCGACATATGCGTCAGCTGATCCGGCCTATCTTATACTCGTACAGGGGCGCGCAAAAACACTCAGCGAAGCAGAAACAATGCTGAAGAATGAAGCCGACCAAACAAACGAAGGCGCGACATCTAAAGGAGCGGTTCAATGAGTGTATTTGATGCGGATGTCGTGATCATCGGTTCTGGTGCTTTGGGCGCAAATGCTGCCTGCCGTTTAGCAAAGGCAGGAAAGTCGGTCATTATGTTGGAAGCTGGCCCGTATATTCCACGGTGGAAGGTTGTAGAAAACTATCGTAATGCTGCGGCTAAAAGAAATTGGAACGCTCCTTATCCCAATCTTCCTTGGTCGCCCAATTCCTATACGAAAGGCTACATTGACGCAGTAACTGATGATGATCTCGATTATGCGACCAGCTTCATCAAAGTAGCCGGTGGCACAACCCGTCATTGGGCTTCTGCCTGTTGGCGTCTATTGCCTAACGACTTTAAACTCAATACCGTTTACGGCGTAGGACGTGACTGGCCGATTTCTTATGACGATCTGGAACCATGGTATCTACAAGCAGAACGTGAAGTCGGAGTCGTTGGTACTCATGAAGAAGATCAGAGTGGTCAGGGTCGAGGTCACTATCCTCCTCGCTCGGCACCGTATCCATTGCCGCCAGAAGCGAAACCGTACATGCTTTTGCGCATGCAATCAAAGCTTGGGCCTCTCGGTTATCAAGTAACCCACGAACCGCATGGACGTGTCTCGCGCCCTTATGACGGCAGACCTGCCTGTGCAGGCAATAATAATTGTGAACCTGTTTGCCCGATTGGGGCAATGTATTCGGGCGATATGCATGTTGATAAGGCGATCAAGCTCGGCGTAAAACTCCTAACGGAATCGGTCGCATTTAAACTTGAAAAAGGCGAGAAGAATAAAATCGTCGCGGTTCACTATCGCAAACCGGATGGAAGCGATCATCGTTTAACCGCCAAGACTTTTATCCTCGCCGCGCATGCAATGGAAACACCTAAACTTCTGTTGATGTCCGATATCGCAAACAGTTCCGATCAAGTAGGCCGTAACTATATGGATCACACCGGAATGAGCCTTTCATTCCTGGCAAACGAACCGCTTTGGACGGGTCGCGGATCGGTCCAACATGGCAATATCGTCAATCGCCGTGATGAGCCAAGCAGATCACAGCACTCTGCTATACGATATTCATTTCGCAATCTCGTCCCGAATGTCGATGTGACACCTGCTTTATTGAAACAGCGATTGATGGGGACAAAGCTTGATGATGCAATACGCGACCATGCTTCACGTTCGATGAATATATCGACAATGAGCGAAACCCTTCCCAATCCCGCCAACCGGATACAGCCAAATCCTGATTACAGAGATTCAATCGGTCTGCCGGGATTGAAGATACACTACCATCTTGATGAGTATGTGCGGGGAATGCGTCCGCAAGCATGGAGTGACTTTGCAAACTTCTTACAGGCTTTCGAGGGCGAGATTACAGAAGCACCTACAGGATGGCGAAACCAGTTTCATATCATGGGCACTGTCATCATGGGCGCCGATGCTAGAAATTCTGTCGTCAATTCGGAGTGTCGAACTTGGGACCACGATAATCTTTTTCTGGCCACGACAGGTGTGATGCCCACATCCGCAACTGTCAATCCGACGCTGACAGGGATTGCACTGGCAATCCGTATTGGCGAAACCGTTGCCACAGAGGTTTAAGACATGCACAAGCTTTTAACCAAAATATTAGTTGCTTGCGCAATGCTTGTAAGCGTTTCATTCGCCGCACTATGTCAAACATCGAATCCTATTGATGCTAATACCATCCAACGAGGGCAGTATTTGGCGATAGCTGGCGACTGTGCCGCCTGCCATACGAACCCCGACGATAGCAACCCTTATTCAGGCGGCTTCGCAGTCAATTCGCCGATGGGTAAAATTTATGGGGCAAATATTACGCCCTCCAAAGTTAACGGTATAGGCAATTACAGTTTGGAAGATTTCTCGCGTGCTTTACGTGAAGGCGTGGCACCCGGTGGCAAATATCTTTTTCCTGCGATGCCTTATACCGCTTTTTCAGGACTATCCGATGAGGATATACATGCGCTATACGTTTATTTTATGAAAGGAATACCACCCGTTGACCACAATGTCTCGGAAACAGACCTCGGCTTTCCTTTCATTCGACCGGCCATGATCGGATGGAACATTCTTTTTCTGAACAAAAACACAATCGCTGGATCAGCTGAAGGGGCAACGCCTATTCAGCGCGGCGAATATCTCGTGAAGACACTAGGACATTGCTCTACCTGTCATACGCCACGTAATAGTTTTGCTGCTGAAAAGATGTCGGAGTTTTTGAGCGGTGGTAAAGTCGGTGCTTGGACTGCACCTAATATTACGCCCGACAACAAAACAGGAATCGGCGAGTGGTCGAATGATGATATCTTTACATATTTAAAAACCGGTCAGTTGCATGGCAAAGCTTATGCAGATGGCGATATGGGATTGGCAGTTCAAAACTCTTTCTCCAAACTTACGGATGAAGATCTTCGCGCTATCGCGGCTTACTTGAAGCAGATCCCCCCTATCTCTATTCCGTCACAGGCGCGAAATGGGAAAAAGGTCGACGACCACATAATTATTCACGATGTGGAAATGGGACAACCGAACGACTACAACACCAATTTCGATCTGAGCCAAATGACTGGTGCAGAAATATATAACGGCGCTTGCGCTACATGTCACGGCGCTGATGGTCAGGGCGCGCTGAGCGGGTCGAACGCATTTCCGCCGCTTCGTGGTACAACAACCGTCAATGCTACTGACGCATCAAACTTGATAATGACAATAAACAACGGCGTTCATAGAACAACCAATAGCAGACAAGTTTTCATGCCGGCTTTTAGGAATCAATTCGATGAAGAACAACTTCAAAAAGTAGCCGACTACGTTACCGCACATTTTAGCGTTGACGGTCACCATGTCTCAAGATCGCAAATCAATCAGGCGCTGTCTGGTGGCCCGAAACCCGGTTTTTTGTTAGAGAATGCCAAGACGCTTTCGATAGCAGGCTTTTTCATCATGTTGCTGCTCATAGTCGGGCTGATCAAACGCCTATTTACCGCAAAAAAATGACGTCAATTAAATTGGGTGATATGAGCGTGTATCTTAACAGGTCGTCTCACTGCTTATGTATTGTGGTGGGGCGACATCATCAAATAACGTTCGATGTGAAAACCACCTCACTCCGCAACTATCCCGTTTCGCTTCGCAATTCATAACTAAACTGACGTTTGAACTAAAAAGCTCATACCATCATTATCCCGACACTAAATTTATAGCTCGTCTGAGCTTAAAGATTATTTGGGGTATCCGGTAACCTGCCCAGTAACACAGCATACAATATTGTCCCATTAAATTGCCAAGAAGACCAAATATAGCGGATTACATCAAGCACTCGAAGAGAAACAGAATATCCGAACTGCGCGAAGACGCTACAGTGAAAAGAATGTCCAAGAATACATATAGTTACAACGCTTTCGGCAGTTCCAAACCATGAATTTGCGCATAAATAAGCGAAAGATAATAAGTCAATGACTAATGGCAGCGGTCAGGTTCGCTTTATCTCATTCTAAACAATCCAAACAAAAATAAATCATAGTGCAGTAACATTGGCTTTTCGATAAATTTTGGATATTTTTAGCGTTACCGGTAAGAATATGCCCCAAAAACTTAGTCGTTCAGAAGTGACGCCTTCAACTCTTAGAAAATAGAAAAACCCGCTGAAAATCAGCGGGTTTTCTGTCGAACAATGTAATTCACTTATAAAGCAAATTTCAAAAATTAGGCTGCGTCAGCTTCTTTTGCTTCTGCCTCAACACGAGCGCGGTCTGCTGCGCCCTTGGCATTAACATCGCGATCAACAAATTCAACAACAGCCAATGGTGCATTGTCGCCTGCACGATAACCAGCTTTCATAATACGCAGATAGCCGCCATTACGCGAAGCGTAACGAGGAGCAAGCGTTTCAAAAAGCTTCGCAACCTGTTTAACATCGCGAATAGCCGAAATAGCTTGACGACGTGCATGCAAGTCACCACGCTTTCCAAGCGTTACCAACTTTTCAACAATAGGACGTATTTCTTTAGCCTTCGGAAGCGTCGTCACGATCTGCTCGTGTTCGATAAGCGAAGTTGCCATATTGGCAAACATAGCTTTACGGTGACTAGCAGTCCGGTTCAGCTTGCGGCCTGATTTACCATGGCGCATGAGCTTTCTCCTTAATTCTTAAACTCAATATTGATCTTCGTAGCGTTTTGCGAGGTCATCGATGTTCTCCGGCGGCCATGCGGGGATTTCCATACCCAAATGGAGTCCCATGGAAGCCAGAACCTCTTTGATCTCGTTTAATGATTTGCGGCCAAAATTCGGAGTACGAAGCATTTCGGCTTCCGTCTTTTGGATAAGATCGCCAATATAAACGATATTGTCGTTCTTTAGGCAGTTCGCCGAGCGGACTGACAATTCAAGTTCATCGACCTTTTTGAGAAGCGCTGGATTGAAAGCAAGTTCGGAGACCTGTTCCTGAGGTGCTTCTTTCTGCGGCTCTTCAAAGTTCACAAAAACTGACAACTGATCTTGAAGAATACGAGCAGCAAAAGCGACTGCATCCTCACCTGTAACAGCACCATTCGTTTCGATCGTCAAAGTCAACTTATCATAATCAAGAACCTGTCCCTCACGGGTATTCTCAACTTTATAAGAGACCTTACGCACTGGCGAATAGAGACTATCAACTGGAATAAGACCAATCGGAGCATCTTCTGCACGATTTCTATCAGCAGGAACATATCCCTTGCCTGTATTGACAGTAAATTCCATGCGAATTTCTGCACCATCATCAAGCGTACAAATGACGTGATCTGGATTAAGAATCTCGACATCTCCAACCGTCTGGATATCACCAGCTGTAACAACACCAGGCCCTTCCTTGCGTACAACCATACGCTTAGGACCTTCGCCTTCCATACGAATGGCGATTTCTTTGATATTCAAAATAATATCAGTTACATCTTCCCGCACACCGGGAATAGATGAGAACTCATGCAAAACACCATCGATCTGAACTGCGGTAACAGCTGCACCGCGAAGCGACGACAATAACACCCGGCGCAATGCGTTTCCCAAAGTCAAACCAAAGCCGCGCTCCAATGGCTCGGCAATAACGATTGCCTTATTGGAACCAATTTGCGTCTGGAAATCGACCTTATTAGGCTTAATCAATTCCTGCCAGTTTTTCTGGATCATATTCCTATTCCTGTTCTTTACTCTCGTCACTATTCAGCCGTGACGACCAGTCTGAACGTCGAAGCATATAACTCCGACAATGAAAAACATACCGGATTAAACGCGACGCTTCTTGCGCGGGCGGCAACCATTGTGCGGGATTGGCGTCACATCACGAATCGACGTAATAACGAAACCCGCAGCCTGCAAGGCGCGCAAAGCGGATTCACGACCAGAACCAGGACCACAAACTTCTACTTCCAACGAGCGCATGCCGTGCTCTTGTGCTTTCTTGGCACAATCCTCTGCAGCAACCTGAGCCGCAAAAGGTGTAGATTTACGTGAACCCTTAAATCCTTGTGCACCGGCAGACGACCAAGCAATCGCATTACCTTGTGCATCCGTAATCGTAATCATTGTGTTATTAAACGTCGAGTTGACATGAGCAACCCCAGACGAAATATTTTTGCGTTCGCGACGACGAACACGTGTGGCTTCCTTGGCCATAATATCCCTTTCATTGATCTCTGCACCGCCGTAATACCAGCAGCTACACCCTCATTCGCTGTGACCACAAAGAGGCACTTGAGATGGCGAATGCACCTAAAACAAAACTGAAAAAATCAGTATTATTTCTTTTTACCCGCAATAGCCTTCGCAGGCCCCTTACGTGTACGAGCATTTGTATGTGTACGCTGTCCACGAACAGGAAGCGAGCGACGATGACGCAGACCGCGGTAGCAACCCAAGTCCATCAAACGCTTAATATTCATAGCAACTTCACGACGAAGATCACCCTCAACCTGATAGTCACGGTCGATAGCTTCGCGAATCTGAAGAACTTCAGCATCTGAAAGTTCATTCACACGACGTTCAGCAGGAATACCTACTTTTTCGACGATTTCCTTAGCAAATTTCGGTCCAATCCCATGAATATATTGTAGCGCAATAACAACACGCTTATTCGTAGGGATGTTGACGCCAGCAATACGAGCCACGCCTTTTCTCCTTAATTAGGTTGTCAACTAACTGTAAAGTAAATAACTACCATACAGCACAAAACGACCGGCACCGGTTGATACATCCGATTCCGATCATCTCACTGAAATGAATTGGTGCTGTCTTTGACGGATTTCTCCGGAAAAGTCAACTCCATTTCAATACTCCTGATCGATTGCTCTTATTTGAGCAATTGTTCGATGGCCGACGTCACAACAGATACATCAGCCATACCATCAACTGTTTTCAACTGCTGTGTACCAGAGTAAAACTGCGACAAAGGTGCAGTTTTTTCTCTGTACTCAATCAACCGCTTTTCAAACGCCTCTGGATTATCATCGGAGCGCACCTTACCGCCTGAAGCAAGCGTCTCTTCGACGCGCTTTTTCATACGGTTTACCAGAGCACCTTGATCAACAATCAATTCGATTACGCCATCAAGTTTCGTATTGCTTGATTCTAAAATCGACTGCAACGCCTCAGCCTGACCGACTGTTCTAGGATAACCATCCAAAATAAAACCGTTTTCGCAATCTTTTTCGCGGATTCTATCCGCAACAATTTGATTAACGATTTCATCCGAAACAAGACCACCATTATCCATAATAGCCTTGGCGCGCTTTCCTACTTCCGTTTGGGCGGCAACTGCAGCGCGCAACATATCACCCGTTGACAGTTGGGGAATATTGTATTTTTCAGTCAATATCTTGGCCTGGGTACCCTTTCCGGCACCGGGTGGTCCTAACAAAATAAGTTTCATCGATTCCTCTTCCCTCCCCTCAGTTTGGACTTCTTGATCAAACCTTCATACTGATGTGCAACAAGATGTCCCTGCACTTGCGAGACCGTATCAAGCGTAACTGTCACAACGATCAAAAGTGATGTACCTCCAAGATAAAACGGAACATGCAATGCTGACATCATGAATTCAGGCAAGAGACAAACCAAAATGATATAAACTGCACCTACAACCGTAATACGGGTCAAAACGTAATCAATATATTCCGCAGTACGCTCACCCGGACGGATCCCCGGAATAAAACCTGAATGCTTCTTAAGTTGGTCTGCCGTATCCTTAGGATTGAAAACAATTGCAGTATAGAAAAAACAGAAAAACGCCATAAGCCCCGCATAAACTAGCATATAAAGAGGCTGTCCATGGCTCAACGAGAACGATACGGTTTGAAGCCATTGCGGCATATTTTCAGAAAAATTATTGATTGTTGCGGGTAACATCAACAATGACGATGCAAAAATAGGTGGAATAACGCCGGCTGTATTTAGTTTAAGTGGGAGATGTGAAGTATCACCTTGAAACATACGGTTCCCAACTTGACGCTTCGGATACTGGATAAGAATGCGACGTTGTGCACGCTCAACAAAAACAATCACGGCAATGACCGCAACCACAATAAACACGATTGCTATAAGCAAGAAGGTGGATAGATCAGCCTGACTATGCGCTGTAAGCAGCTGTGCAATCGCAGAAGGAAGATTTGCCACGATACCTGCAAAAATAATCAGTGATATTCCATTTCCTATACCACGCGAGGTTATCTGCTCACCCAGCCACATCAAAAACATCGTGCCGCCCACAAGAGTAATAACGGCGGTTATACGGAAGAACATCCCTGGCTCTGTTACAATTTGCAAACCGGTCCCAAGCCCCGTTTCCAATGCAACAGCTATACCATAAGCCTGTATAAGCGCCAAAAATACCGTTCCGTACCTTGTATACTGGTTGATGATTTTCCTGCCGCTTTCTCCCTCTTTCTTCAACGCTTCAAGTGACGGCACAACTGACGTCATGAGCTGAACAATAATTGAAGCAGAAATGTAAGGCATAATACCTAATGCGAAAATCGCCATACGCCCTACAGCACCGCCGGCAAACATATTGAACAGCCCCAACACACCCGAAGCATGATGTTCAAAAGTCTGACGTAAAGCATCCGTATTGATTCCTGGCATCGGAATATACGTGCCAAAACGATAAACGAGCAGTGCACCCAAGGTGAACCAAATACGTTTTTTCAACTCGGTTGCACGTGAGAATGCGCCAAAATTCAAGTTCGAAGCGAGTTGCTCAGCGGCTGATGCCATAAAATTTCTCCGGTCTTCAATTCGTAACGAATTTAAAAGTTACGAAAACTTTGACAAGTCTTATCGTCATGCTACATCAAAAGCAAAGCCAAAGACTGTCCATTAAACCATTTTGTTAACAATTCTCGCTTTTGCCCTATTCAGAATCATATTGCAACGAGAAAAGACCACAAATAGAAAATGGCCCGGATGAGATGATAACCATCTCATCCGGGCCACAAAATTTTACTAAACGTTTTATTCAGCAGCAGCCGGAAGCTTGACCGAACCGCCGGCTTTTTCGACTTTTTCCACTGCAGCCTTCGAGGCACCGGCAACTTCAAAGACCACTTTTGTCTTTAACTCACCATCTGAAAGAAGACGAACTCCGTCTTTTTCGCGACGAAGAATGCCAGCTGCTTTCAACGCAGCAACGTCAACAGGCTTTGTACCGTCTAGCTTACCAGCATCAATAGCTTCTTGAACGCGGCCAATCGAAACTTCATTAAAGTTCTTTGCGAACAAGTTTGTAAAGCCACGCTTAGGTAACCGACGGTAAATTGGCATTTGACCGCCTTCAAAACCGTTTATTGCTACACCTGAACGAGACTTTTGCCCCTTAACGCCGCGACCAGCTGTTTTACCAGTCCCTGAACCAATACCACGTCCAACACGTTTACGGCTCTTTGTTGCGCCCTCTTGATCGCGCAGTTCATTGAGTTTCATTATCTTTACTCCTGCGATACTCAGCCTTCGTCCACAACGCGAACGAGATGCTGTACCTTGGCGATCATACCACGCACTGCAGGTGTATCCTGCAAAGTACGACGGCGGTGCATTTTATTAAGCCCAAGACCCTTCAACGTTGCACGTTGAACCTGAGGACGGCGGATCGGACTACCGACCTGCTCTACAGTAACCGTCTTGCCACCCTGAGATTTTTTCTCAGCCATTTTGAAATTCCTTTATCTCGCAAGTCCGGAGGACTATTCTTCCGAACCGACCAGATGCTGGCGACGAGCCTGCAAGGTCGAATACTTAATACCACGCTGGGCGGCGATATCTTTCGGATGCATCTGATGTTTCAAAGCATCAAAGGTTGCACGAACCATGTTGTATGGATTCGATGAACCAAGTGACTTAGCAACAACGTCTTGCATACCAAGCGTTTCAAATACTGCACGCATTGGACCACCAGCAATAATACCGGTACCTGCAGCAGCAGAACGCAACAAGACCTTACCGGCACCATGTCGCCCTTCAACATCATGATGAAGTGTACGACCTGAGCGCAGCGGAACATAAATCATTTCACGCTTGGCAGCTTCTGTCGCTTTACGAATAGCTTCAGGCACTTCGCGCGCCTTACCATGTCCAAAACCTACACGGCCCTTCTGATCGCCAACGACAACCAGAGCAGCAAAACCAAAACGGCGACCACCCTTTACAACCTTGGCAACGCGATTAATGTGAACGAGCTTATCAACAAACTCGCTATCACGTTCTTCGCGACGCTCGTCGCGATTATTACGTTCTTTTTGTGCCATTCCTCATTCCTTTTTCTTTTCCGGAAGCACGCAACTAAAAGAATCCTCTGGGTATCCAAGAGGATTCTTTGTGAAACACCCGAACACGATCCGGGTGAATATATTAAAAGCTCAGACCACCTTCACGCGCAGCATCAGCGAGCGCCTTGACACGACCATGATAAATGTACGGTCCGCGATCAAAAACAACTTCACTCACACCAGCCTTCTTTGCACGTTCTGCTATCAACTTACCAACAGCAGTCGCAGCATCTTTGCCAGCTCCACTCTTGACTGAATTTTTCAATTCACCCTCAAGTGTTGAAGCAGAGGCAACCGTGTGACCACGAAGATCATCAATGATCTGCGCATAAATATTTTGATTAGAGCGATGAACACTAAGCCGCAAACGACCATTAGCCACCGCTTTAACCTGACGGCGAACACGCTGAGCGCGACGCTGAAGAATTTCCTTAGGCGAAGCCATGATGCAAGTTCCTTATTTCTTCTTGCCTTCTTTGCGCACGATACGCTCGTTCGCATACTTAACACCCTTACCCTTATAAGGCTCAGGCCCACGATACTCACGAATCTCCGCAGCCACTTGACCGACTTGCTGCTTACTGATGCCAGAAACAACAATTTCGGTTGGCTTAGGAACGACTACCGTTATACCATTTGGCACTTCGTAGACTACATCATGACTGAAACCAAGTGAAAGCTGAATGTTTTTGCCCTGCATCGCAGCACGATAACCAACACCATTGATTTCAAGCTTTTTTTCAAAGCCGTCCTTCACGCCCTGAAAGATATTCTCAATCATCGAACGAGACATACCCCATTTAGAGCGTGCATCCTTAGACTGATCACGCGGAGTCACCGACACCGCATTTTCTTCAAATTTAACTAGAACTTCGTCATTAACGACATAGCTCAACTCACCCTTAGGGCCCTTGGCTTTAACCAACTGACCTTCAACAGTCGCTGTAACACCAGCGGGAACCGGTACGGGCTTTTTTCCAATACGAGACATTGCTTTAACCTGTCTTTCTGCCTGCGCCTATCACCACATCAGAAGATGCGGCAAAGAAGCTCCCCACCAACATTCTGCTCACGCGCCTCATGATCTGCCATAACACCCTTTGGTGTAGACAGAATCGAGATTCCCAAACCATTTGCAACTTGTGGAATGGATTTAACGGAAACATAAACACGACGGCCAGGCTTAGATACGCGCGAAATTTCACGAATAACCGCTGCACCCTCAAAATATTTCAACTCAATTTCGATTTCGGACTGACCGTTATCAAAATCAACCTGACTATAGCCACGAATATAACCTTCACGTTGGAGAACATCCAACACGCGGGCACGAAGCTTTGAAGCAGGTGTAGAAACCTTTGACTTTTTACGACCAAGAGCATTACGGATACGGGTAAGCATATCACCAAGAGGATCTGACATAGACATAACTATTCTCCCCTTACCAGCTAGACTTAACGATACCTGGGATATGCCCCAGTGAACCGAGATCACGCAAAGCAATACGCGACATTTTCAACTTGCGATAATAAGCACGCGGACGACCGGAAACTTCACAACGATTGCGAATACGAACTTTCGCAGAATTGCGCGGCATTTCCGCCAATTGAATAGAAGCGCGAAAGCGCTCATCAAGCGGTACTTTCTGATCCATAATAATGGCTTTCAAACGAGCACGACGGGCAGCATGACGCTTTACCATTGACTCGCGATGCTTATTTTTTTCAACGGCACTTGTCTTGGCCATAAACTTTTACCTCGCTACGCTTGCCGTTACGTACGGAACGGAAAATTGAAACCACGCAACAATTCACGTGCTTCATCATCCGTCTTCGCCGTCGTACAAACGATAATATCCATGCCCCAAATTTGATCAACCTTATCGTAGTTGATTTCTGGAAACACAATGTGTTCCTTAATACCCATGGCAAAGTTGCCACGACCATCAAAGCTTTTTGGATTTAGACCACGAAAGTCGCGTACGCGCGGAAGCGCGATCGTTACCAAGCGATCTAAAAATTCAAACATACGATCTTTACGCAAAGTGACCTTTGCGCCAAGCGGCATACCTTCACGCACCTTGAACGTCGCAATAGAATTGCGCGCATGCGTCACGATAGCTTTCTGACCCGAAATAAGAGCCAAATCTTCCGCAGCAATTGCAGGCTTCTTCGAATCTGCTGTAGCCTCGCCGACACCCATATTGATAACAACCTTATCAACACGAGGGATCTGCATTTCATTTTCATAACTAAATTTCTCTTGAAGCGCCTTACGAACAACCTCAAGATAATGCGTTTTTAAACGCGGCTCTTGTTTTTTATCAGCCATTGATCAGTTCTCCCGAACGCTTGGCAATACGAACCTTCTTACCATCTTCAACCCGAATACCAACTCGAGTAGGCTTGCCGTCTTTTGGATCAGCAACAGCCAAATTAGAAAGATGGATAGGAGCTTCTTTCGATATGATGCCAGCCTCCTGAGTCTGCGTCTGCCGTTGGTGACGCTTAACCATGTTTATACCGCGAACGAGAGCATTATTCTCTTTCGGGCTAACCTTGATAACCTCACCGCTGCGACCTTTGTCCTTACCAGACAAAACAACGACCTTATCGCCTTTACGAATTTTTTGCATCGCAATAGCTCCCTATAGAACTTCTGGAGCGAGCGAAATAATCTTCATATGATTCTTACCACGAAGTTCGCGGGGAACCGGTCCAAAGATACGTGTACCGATCGGCTCTTTCTTGTTATCTACTAAAACAGCAGCATTCTTATCAAAACGAATAACGCTACCGTCAGCGCGACGAATATCCTTAGCGGTACGAACCACTACAGCCTTCATCACATCACCTTTTTTTACGCGGCCGCGCGGAATAGCTTCCTTAACCGAAACGACAATAATGTCGCCGACTGAAGCATATTTACGCTTCGAACCGCCCAGCACCTTGATGCACATGACACGACGGGCGCCGGAATTATCCGCTACGTCGAGGTTTGTTTGCATCTGAATCATGACTGGCCGCCTTCTCTTAATGTTTACGTCCGGCAGTGCCTTTGACACATCCGGACTTGCCTGTCAAACAATGTTTAAAACTTTCTTCTCTAAATCGAAACGTTGGGCCACAATAAGCAACCCAACATTAATGTTTCAAAGTCAGAAAGTCTGGTTAATTACGCAGCGCCGTCTGTTACAACAACCCAGCGTTTATCTTTCGAAATCGGCTTTGATTCCTGAATAGAAACCTGATCACCGGTTTTGAACTGATTGTTCTCGTCATGCGCCTTGTACTTTTTAGACTGACGAATGGTTTTTTGTAGGAGCGGATGCGAATAACGACGCTCTACCTTTACCACAACAGTCTTATCGTTTTTGTCGCTGACAACAACGCCCTGCAGAATGCGTTTAGGCATGTCTTAACTTCCTTAAGCCTTGCTTTCGGCCGCCTTCTGGCGGGCGATGGTTTTAATACGTGCAATATCACGGCGAACCTGTTTTACACGTGCGGTTTTTTCCAACTGGCCAGTAGCCTTCTGAAAACGCAGATTAAACTGCTCTTTCTTTAGCTTCGCCAATTCATCGTTCATTTGGTCGAGCGTTTGCGCCCGTACTTCTGCGGCTTTCATCGCTTAACCTCTTTATTCAGCTATACGCTGGATGAAACGAGTCTTAACGGGCAGCTTTGCAGCTCCCAAACGTAAAGCTTCACGTGCCACATCTTCAGGTACACCGTCAAGCTCAAACATGATACGACCTGGAGCAACACGTGCTGCCCAATAGTCAACACTACCCTTACCTTTACCCATACGGACTTCGGTAGGTTTAGAAGTTACTGGAAGATCCGGAAAAATACGGATCCATACACGCCCTGCGCGCTTCATGTGACGCGTAATCGCACGACGAGCTGCTTCAATCTGACGCGCTGTCACACGCTCAGGCTCGACTGCCTTCAGGCCGTAAGCACCGAAATTTAGATCCGTACCACCTTTTGAAGCGCCATGAATGCGGCCTTTAAATTGTTTACGGAACTTTGTGCGCTTTGGCTGCAACATTGTTCTCTACTCCAAATCTTATCTGTACGTCAGAAAATCAAGCGTTTTCACGACGACGGTTCGTATTAGAACCCTGATTATCACCTTCAGTGGCACGGCGTTCGGAAGCCATTGGATCATGTTCAAGAATTTCGCCCTTGAATACCCAAACCTTCACACCACAAATACCGTAAGCGGTTTTCGCTTCTGCTGTACCGTAATCAACATCTGCGCGCAAGGTATGAAGAGGAACGCGACCTTCACGATACCACTCCATCCGCGCAATTTCTGCACCACCAAGACGACCGGCACAATTGATACGAATACCCTCAGCTCCGAGACGCATTGCAGATTGAACAGCACGCTTCATAGCGCGGCGGAAAGCAACGCGACGTTCTAGCTGCTGCGCAATAGATTGGGCGACAAGTGTTGCGTCAATCTCTGGCTTACGAACCTCGACAATATTGAGAGACGTATCAGCGTTGGTCATCTCAGCAAGCTTACGACGAAGCTTTTCAATATCAGCGCCTTTCTTACCAATGATAAGACCAGGGCGAGCCGAATGGATCGTAACGCGACATTTCTTATGGGGACGCTCGATAACAACTTTAGAAATGGCAGCTTGCTTGAGCTCTTCCATAACATATTCACGAATTTTCAAATCCTCGTGAAGTAGTTTGCCATACTCGCCTGTATCAGCATACCAGCGGGAATCCCAAGTACGATTGATGCCGAGACGAAGCCCGATAGGATTAATCTTCTGGCCCATTATGCAGCCTCCCCTTTTTCGGAAACTTCGCGAACGATAATGGTAAGATGCGAAAACGGACGTTCAATCCGACTTGCACGCCCTCGACCACGCACATGGAACCGTTTCATAACGATCGACTTACCAACATGTGCTTCGGCAACAATCAACGAATCAACATCAAGATCATGATTGTTCTCGGCATTGGCTACTGCTGATTCCAAAGTTTTCTTCACTGTTTCAGCAATACGCTTACGTGAGAATGTTAAATCAGCAAGAGCTGTATTCACCTTCTTACCGCGAATCAAAGCAGCCACCAGATTAAGCTTCTGGGGACTAACGCGGATTGTACGGGCGACAGCTTTCGCCTCGTTATCCTTAAGCTGGCGCGGAGCCTTAGCTTTGCCCATTACTATTTCCTCTTCGCTTTCTTGTCCGCACCGTGACCATAATAGGTACGGGTTGGAGCGAACTCGCCGAATTTATGTCCAACCATTTCTTCGGAAACAGAAACAGGCACATGCTTGTTACCGTTATAAACACCGAAGGTCAAACCTACAAACTGCGGCAAAATCGTGGAGCGGCGGCTCCACATCTTAATAACTTCATTACGACCGCCGGCACGAACCTTCTCAGCTTTCTTGAGAAGATAGCCGTCAATAAACGGTCCTTTCCAAACTGAACGAGCCACTTCAGACTACCTCTCTTATTTCTTGCGCTGATGACGCGAGCGCATGATGAATTTATCAGTTGCCTTGTTGGAGCGAGTACGCTTGCCTTTTGTAGGCTTACCCCAAGGAGAAACTGGGTGACGACCACCAGATGTACGGCCTTCACCACCACCATGAGGGTGATCGACCGGGTTCATAGCGACACCGCGTACGTGCGGACGTTTACCACGCCAACGCGAACGACCGGCTTTACCATCATTGATATTGCCATGATCTGGATTAGATACAGCTCCGACCGTTGCATAGCAACCACCCGACACAAGACGCTGTTCGCCAGAGTTGAGGCGTAGAATCGCCATGCCCTGATCACGCCCCACCAACTGAGCATATGTACCAGCTGAACGGGCAATCTGCCCACCCTTGCCCGGCTTCATCTCAACATTGTGGATGATTGTACCGACAGGCATATTCCCCAGTGGCATCGCATTACCAGGCTTTACGTCTGCATTTGAACTTGCAATAACGGTATCACCAACGGCCAAACGCTGAGGAGCAAGAATGTAGCTCAACTGGCCATCTTCATAACGGATGAGTGCAATGAAAGCTGTACGGTTCGGATCATATTCCAAACGCTCAACCTTAGCAGGCATATCCCGCTTTAAACGCTTGAAATCAACAAAACGATAAGTACGCTTATGACCACCACCCTGAAAGCGAGCAGTAACGCGACCGTGGTTATTGCGACCGCCTTTTGACGATAGACCCTCGGTTAGCGCCTTTACGGGCTTTCCTTTGAAAAGACCTGAACGATCAACAATAACAAGCTGACGTTGGCCTGGCGTGGTCGGATTAAAGTGCTTGAGTGCCATTATTCTTAACTCCGAGCCTCTTAAAGACCAGTCGAAACGTCGATTGACTGACCTTCAGCCAGCGTCACGATCGCTTTTTTGACATCACTCTGCCGACCGACAATGCCCTTAAACCGCTTTACCTTACCCTTACGAGTTGTGGTATTGACTGCTTTAACTTTCACGCCAAAAAGCGCTTCTACTGCAGCCTTGATTTCAGGCTTTGTCGCTTTCGGCGCGACATTGAAGACAACCTGATTATGTTCAGAAATCATGGTCGACTTTTCGGTAATAACCGGACTGACAATTACGTCGTAGTGGCGAAGATCCGTCATTTGAAACGCTCCTCAAGGGCTTCGACAGCCGCTTTTGACAAGACAAGCTTGCCACGACGCAGGATGTCATAAACGTTAATCCCCTGTACCGGCAAAACATCCACATTTGGTATGTTAGATGCAGCACGGGAGAAGTTCACATCGATTTCTTTTCCACCGATCAACAGCGCGTTAGTGAAACCGAGTTTCGCAAAGTTTGTGGTCAAAATCTTTGTCTTTGCTTCCTTGATGTTCAATTCATCAACGATGATCAAATCATTCGACTTTATCTTTGCAGAAAGTGCATGACGCAAGCCCAAAGCACGGATTTTTTTCGGCAGATCATGCGCATGACTGCGCGCAACCGGACCATGTGCCTTGCCACCGCCGCGAAACTGCGGTGCGCGAGCAGATGAGTGACGAGCACGGCCCGTACCCTTCTGTTTGAACATCTTAGCGCCTGTACGAGAAACATCAGCGCGACCTTGGCTCTGATGTGTACCTTGCTGGCGACGTGCTAACTGCCAACGAACAACACGCTGGAGAATATCCTCACGAGGATCAAGACCGAAGACCTCATCCGAAACCTTCAATTTTCCGGCTTCTTTACCTTCGAGAGTCGTAATTGTGATATCCATTATTCGGCTCCCTCAGCTGCTTGTGCTTCCACCGAAGCAACAGCTGCTTCTGTTTTTGCCGACAAAGCCTGACGAAGACCAGCTGGCTTAGGTGCATTATCAGGGAGATTATTTTTCACCGCATCACGAACCAAGATCCAAGCGCCCTTCGAACCCGGAACAGCGCCGCGAACCAAAATAAGACCGCGATCGAGATCCGTAGAGACAACTTCAATATTCTGTGTCGTCACACGCGTCTGGCCCATATGACCAGCCATCTTCTTACCCTTGAAAACCTTACCCGGATCCTGACGTTGACCAGTTGAACCATGGGCACGGTGAGTGATTGAGTTACCGTGCGAGGCGCGGTGACCACCAAAGTTGTGACGTTTCATAACACCGGCAAAACCTTTACCGATTGTTGTACCAGTCACATCAACTTTTTGACCCGGAACAAAATGTTCCGCAGTTATTTCTGCACCGATATCAAGAAGATTATCGGGGCTGACGCGAAACTCTGCTACTTTCGCCTTCGGTTCTACCGAAGCCTTGGCAAAGTGTCCGCGAAGGGCCTGAGAGGTATTTTTTACCTTTGCCAGACCAACACCTAACTGAACAGCCGTGTAGCCATTCTTCTCAACTGTACGCTGAGCGACAACCTGACAGTTCTCCAAACGAAGTACTGTGACCGGTACGTGCTCACCAGCGTCGTTATAGACGCGGGTCATGCCCAGCTTTTGTGCTATTACACCTGAACGCATCGGGTTCGTTCCTTCCGTCCCCAAGCCTTAAAGCTTGATCTCGACATCAACACCAGCAGAAAGGTCGAGCTTCATCAGCGCGTCCACCGTCTGCGGCGTCGGATCAACAATATCAAGAAGACGCTTATGCGTGCGCATTTCAAACTGCTCACGGCTCTTCTTATCGATGTGCGGCCCACGATTAACCGTGAACTTCTCGATCCGCGTTGGAAGCGGAATCGGACCACGGACGTTGGCGCCAGTGCGCTTGGCGGTCGACACAATCTCACGTGTCGAAGCGTCAAGGATCCGATGATCAAACGCTTTTAAGCGAATGCGGATGTTCTGACCGTTCATACTCTTAATTTCCCTGTCATTCGGAACGCCTTCTATAGAAGACGCTCCTTAACAATTAATACCCAAATTACTCGATGATTTTAGAAACGATACCGGCACCGACGGTACGGCCACCTTCACGGATAGCGAAGCGAAGCTTCTCTTCCATAGCAATCGGAACAATCAAGGCAACATCAACAGTGATATTATCACCTGGCATCACCATCTCTGTACCTTCTGGCAGCGTTACAATACCCGTAACGTCTGTCGTACGGAAGTAAAACTGAGGACGGTAGTTTGTGAAGAATGGTGTATGACGACCACCCTCGTCCTTGGTCAGAATATAAGCTTCTGCCTTGAACTTGGTGTGCGGCGTTACTGAACCCGGCTTAGCCAAAACCTGACCACGTTCAATACCTTCACGGTCAATACCACGAAGAAGCGCACCGATGTTGTCGCCTGCCTGACCCTGATCAAGAAGCTTACGGAACATTTCAACGCCGGTTACTGTTGTCTTCGATGTCGGACGAATGCCGATGATTTCGATTTCTTCACCAACCTTGACAATACCGCGCTCTACACGACCTGTCACAACCGTACCACGGCCGGAGATCGAGAAAACATCTTCAATCGGCATCAAGAAAGGCTGATCAACAGGGCGCTCTGGCGTTGGAATGTAAGCATCAACTTCGCTCATCAACAAGCGAACGGCATCTTCACCAATGGTCTTGTTGCTATCTTCAAGTGCTGCCAAAGCAGAACCCTTGACGATCGGAATTTCGTCGCCCGGGAAATCATACTTCGAAAGAAGCTCACGAACTTCCAATTCAACCAATTCCAAAAGCTCTTCATCATCAACCTGATCGACCTTGTTCAGGAAAACAACGATCGCAGGAACACCAACCTGACGGGCAAGCAGAATGTGCTCACGTGTCTGAGGCATCGGGCCATCAGCTGCGGAAACAACAAGAATTGCACCATCCATCTGGGCAGCACCGGTGATCATGTTCTTAACATAGTCGGCGTGTCCAGGGCAATCAACGTGTGCATAGTGACGGTTTTCCGTCTCATACTCAACGTGAGCTGTCGAAATCGTGATACCGCGTGCGCGCTCTTCAGGTGCCGCGTCAATCTGATCGTAAGCCTTGAATTCACCAAAATACTTCGTAATCGCTGCTGTCAACGATGTCTTGCCATGGTCAACGTGACCAATCGTGCCGATGTTTACATGCGGCTTCGTACGTTCAAATTTGCTCTTTGCCATTTGAGCTCTCCATTTCCTGTCCAGTTAAGGACTAAGTTGAAAGTTAATACGTAACCGCCTGATTACGCGAATTTTTTCTGAATTTCTTGAGCCACTGCTGTTGGCACTGGTTCATAATGATCAAACTGCATTGTGTACTGGGCACGACCTTGGCTCATCGAACGCAACGTATTCACATAACCAAACATATTAGCCAAAGGAACCATTGCATTAACAACCGTCGCTATACCGCGAGCTTCTGTACCTGATATCTGTCCGCGACGTGAATTCAAGTCACCGATCACATCACCCACATAATCTTCAGGAGTAACAACCTCGACCTTCATGATAGGCTCTAGTAGCTGAGCACCAGCTTTCTGCGCACCCTCTCTGAATGCTGCACGTGCAGCGATTTCGAAAGCAAGAACAGAAGAGTCAACATCGTGATATGCACCATCGATCAAAGTTGCTTTCACACCAAGCATCGGGAAGCCTGCCAACGGACCTGCACCCATAACACTTTCAATACCCTTTTGAACACCTGGAATGTATTCCTTCGGAACCGAACCGCCAACAATTTTTGAGTCGAACACGAAATCATCACCTTCGTGAGGCTCAAAAATGATTTTGACACGAGCAAACTGACCGGAACCACCAGACTGCTTTTTGTGGGTATAGTCAATTTCGGCAGCACGCGTAATTGTTTCACGATACGCAACCTGAGGCTGACCAACATTGGCTTCAACCTTAAATTCGCGCTTCATACGATCAACAATAATGTCCAAATGAAGCTCGCCCATACCTGCGATAATTGTCTGACCAGATTCTTCATCAGATTTAACTCGGAATGAAGGATCCTCAGCAGCTAGACGATTGAGAGCAATACCCATCTTTTCTTGGTCAGCCTTGGTCTTCGGCTCAATCGCGATCTCGATAACCGGCTCAGGGAATTCCATACGTTCCAAAATAACTGGCTTCAAAGGATCACAAAGAGTATCGCCAGTTGTAGTTTCCTTCAAACCAGCAAGCGCAACAATATCACCAGCGAAAGCTTCCTCGATATCTTCACGTGAGTTCGAGTGCATTTGCAACATACGACCCAAACGTTCTTTCTTACCCTTCACTGTATTTTCAAGCGAGGCACCTTTTTGAACCTTACCGGAATAAATACGGCAAAATGTGAGCGAACCTACAAACGGATCATTCATGATTTTAAATGCAAGCATAGAAAGCGGTGCATCATCTGAAGATTCGCGCGTTGTTTCCTGTTCAGTCTTCACATCTATACCAGCAATCGCAGGCACATCTACCGGTGAAGGCAAATAGGCAACAACAGCATCAAGAAGCGGCTGAACACCCTTGTTCTTGAAAGCAGTACCACAAAGAACCGGGTGGAATTCAACACCGATTGTACCCTTACGGATCAAAGCAACAAGCTCTTCATTGCTCGGCACATTGCCTTCGAGATAGGCTTCTGTCGCGGCTTCATCAACCTCAACAGCCATCTCAATGAGCTTTTCACGATATTCTTCGGCCTTATCTTTCAAATCGGCCGGAATATCGCCCACAACTGCGGCGGCACCAATAGAGCCATCCCATGTGTAGGACTTCATCTCAATCAGATCGACAACGCCTTCAAATTCGTTTTCAGCACCAATCGGCAACTGAAGAACAAGAGCTTTAGCACCCAAACGAGAACCAACCATCTCAACGCAGCGATAAAAATCAGCGCCGATCTTGTCCATTTTATTGACAAAAACCATACGAGGAACATGGTATTTTTCAGCCTGACGCCACACTGTTTCCGTCTGAGGCTCAACACCAGCATTCGCATCAAGAAGAGCTATAGCACCATCAAGAACACGTAAAGAACGCTCAACCTCAATGGTAAAATCAACGTGTCCAGGAGTATCGATAATATTAAAACGACGCTTTTTACCATCACGACCTTCCCAGAAGGTCGTGGTCGCAGCAGAGGTAATCGTAATACCGCGCTCCTGCTCCTGCTCCATCCAGTCCATCGTTGAAGCACCATCATGGGTCTCACCGATTTTGTGGTTCTTGCCTGTATAGAACAAAATACGCTCGGTCATTGTGGTCTTACCCGCATCAATATGCGCCATAATACCAAAATTACGATAGTCTTCGATTTTATATTCGCGGGCCATAACTTTTGCCTTAAATCTAAAGAGTTACACTTACCAACGGTAGTGCGAGAATGCGCGGTTAGCTTCAGCCATACGATGCGTATCTTCACGCTTCTTAACGGCAGAACCACGATTATTAGCGGCATCCATCAACTCGCCCGACAAGCGATCAACCATGGTCGTTTCATTACGGTTACGAGCCGCAGCAATCAACCAACGGATCGCAAGTGCCTGACGACGATCAGGACGAACATCAACTGGAACCTGATAGGTAGCACCACCAACACGACGAGAACGAACCTCTACATGCGGAGCAACATTTTCCAAAGCCTGATGGAACAACGCAACAGGCTCCGACTTAGCTTTACCTTCAACCACATCAAGCGCACCATAGACGATACGTTCTGCAACTGACTTCTTACCATCAAGCATGATGGCGTTCATAAATTTCGTAATAACAAGATCACCGAACTTCGGATCCGGATTGATTTCGCGTTTTTCTGCTTTATGGCGACGGGACATAGGCTCTGTCTCTCAAACTTATTTCGGACGCTTCGCGCCGTACTTAGAACGACGCTGCTTACGATTCTTAACACCCTGGGTATCAAGCACACCACGAATGATGTGATAACGAACACCCGGCAAATCCTTAACACGACCGCCACGAATCATCACAACGGAGTGCTCTTGAAGGTTATGACCCTCACCAGGAATATATCCAATAACTTCAAAACCATTTGTCAGACGAACTTTCGCCACTTTACGCAAAGCAGAGTTCGGCTTCTTTGGTGTCGTTGTATAAACACGGGTGCAGACACCACGCTTCTGTGGGTTCGCCTGAAGGGCTGGAACCTTATTACGCTTGACCGGCGCTGTACGCGGCTTGCGGATCAACTGGTTTACGGTAGGCATTCAACCTTCCTCTTTCAATCTCTGTTCGTCTCGCCCCCATGAGGGCCGCTTCACTTCATTACATCGCCGGACACCCGACGACAACAGTTAACTCATGCACAAAACCGGGCATCACTGCCATCCTGCAGATCACCCGATCATAAAAGCAGAGGAGACTTTTGGCCTCTTGCGCCCGGCATTTGCATTTTTAAAACCGTAAAACGAACCCTGTTTGAGGTAAACTCCGAAACGCGTCGTCTCGAAAATCGCTAACCTCACATCGGCTCAGATGGGCGTTTAATAGAGTGAAACCTCGCTTTCGTCAAGCCCATTGCCATAACGAGCTTGCGAAAAATGGAAAAAACCTTTTTTTAACCCTTTCGCGAGCAATTCTGCGCCGTCCGGAGCGCAAAAATTATCTTTTCACGGTTAATATTAATGCGCTCACGCAGATTCACCATGAAAATTGCTGGAGATTCGCTCACTCTCTTATGGTTAGCGAATCTAACTTAGAATCGTCGAAGCGTGAAAACGTCTCCTGAACTGCATTTCTAATCCACACGTCCGGTTTTAAGGCCATCCTATCGTCTTCGGGATAGCTATAGTTGGAACCGACATTCTGGGGAAAGTAAATCTGTCATAGCGCTAAGGCTTGATGTCTATATCTCTCCGACCTAAGATGGTGAAATGAAAATAGCTACATGGAACATTGCTGGAATTAAAGCTCGCCACGATACACTCATCGAGTGGCTTGCAATGTTCCACCCAGACATCGTCTGTCTGCAAGAGGTGAAAAGCATCGACGAAAACTTTCCTCGTTCTGCCATTGAAGGCCTTGGTTATCATATCGAAGCACATGGGCAAAAGGGGTTTAATGGCGTCGCGATACTGTCAAAAAAAAGTCCCGATGAAGTAATCCGGCGACTCCCAGGTGATGACAGTGATGAGCAAGCGCGCTATATTGAGGCACTTTTCTCTAGCGATAAAGGCGTTGTCCGCGTCGCTTCCTTGTATCTGCCCAATGGCAATCCGGTAAACAGTGATAAGTATCCCTACAAACTAAAGTGGCTGCAACGACTACAGTTGCATGCACAAAAACTCCTAAAATTGGAGGAACCGCTCGTACTAGCCGGCGATTATAACGTTATACCAGCAGCGATAGATGCGAAGACCCCTCAACAATGGATCGACGATGCCTTGTACCTTCCGCAGAGCAGGCAAGCATTCCAACGCATTATCGATTTAGGGTTTTATGATGCCATTCGTGCTGTAACGGACGAACCGAACTATAGTTTTTGGGATTTTCAAGCTGGCGCGTGGCCCAAAGACAATGGCATAAGAATCGATCATTTTTTACTCTCTCCCGAAGCAGCTGATATGCTTTTATCAGCCGATGTTCAAAAAGATGTGCGCGGCTGGAATAAACCTTCAGATCACACACCTGTCATGATTGAAATTTCGTAACGTCTTGCAATCTGCTGACATGGCATGGTTTATAGCTGTTAATGCAATTCAGTTGAAAACAGAAAAAAACGCTTAATGAACGCATAAATGTGCTAGTCTCAAAAACCCTCGCACTTTTCAATTAAAGCGAGATGAACTGGCTCAAAAAGCTCAAAAGGAGAACATTCATGAAGAAAGCCCTCTTAGCCCTCACTGCAGCAGCGGTTATTGGCTTAACTGGTGCAGCGCAAGCGCAACAAAAAGATACACTTGAGAAAATTAAGGAAACAGGGACGATAACCTTGGGTGTTCGTGAATCATCCGGCTTGGCATATGCGCTTGGTAACGGAAAATATGTCGGTTTTCATACAGAAATGGCCGAACGTATTATTGATGACATTTCTAAGAAAATTGGAAAGCCTATCAAGATTAACTATCTTCCGATTACATCCCAAAACCGCATCCCTTTAGTTCAGAACGGTACGTATGATTTTGAATGCGGTTCCACGACGAACAATGCATCACGTGCGAAGGAAGCAGCATTCGCATACACGACTTATGTTGAAGAAGTGCGTATTGCTACCAAGAAGGATTCCGGCATCAAATCTATTGCGGATCTTAACGGCAAAACTGTTGCGACCACTACCGGCACAACGTCAGTTCAGTTGATACGCAAAAACAAGCGTGCTCAAAACA
Source organism: Bartonella sp. LJL80 (assembly GCF_054871565.1). Lineage (NCBI taxonomy): Bacteria > Pseudomonadati > Pseudomonadota > Alphaproteobacteria > Hyphomicrobiales > Bartonellaceae > Bartonella > Bartonella sp. LJL80. Next base: position 134,377 of record NZ_JBTXLM010000004.1, on the reverse strand, counting down.
TCGACTTTAAAGAAGTCAACGGTAAAGACCACGCTGACAGCTTTCTATTACTAGAATCTGGACGCGCTGATGCATTTGTTATGGACGGTTCGATTTTGGCCGGAAATATCTCCAAATCAAAAAATCCATCCGAATATGTTATCCTGAATGACATTCTTTCCGTTGAACCTATCGCTTGCATGCTACGCTTGGACGACAAAAATTTCGAACAGGCTATTGATGATAGTATCGTGCGTCAGGTAAAAGACGGCTCGCTTGAAAAGCTTTATAATAAATGGTTTATGGAGCCGATCCCCCCATCAAACACAGTGGTTGGGCTTCCTTTGTCAGCCTCGACCAAGTTTGCCTGGGAACATCCCAACAATAAGCCTATGGAAGAATACACCGAAAACAAACAGTAATTTTCGGGCCTAAACGGCTGCATTTTATCAGATCATAATGCAGCCGTTACCTTCCAAATAGCTGCTGATAAGTATCACCTTGTCATTTCTGAAGCATATTGCACGGCCTCCATGTCAGGCCCCCATCGGGAAACACATAAATGGATTTTTCGTTTTTATGTATGGATGATCTGGATCACGTCCAGATACCCGGCTGCTTGGGTAAAGCAGGCGTAAGCCATACCTATCTTGATACGTTGCTGAATGGCTTTATGAATACTGCAATTCTATCCGTTTCAAGTTTGATCTTGGCAGTCGTCGTCGGTGTCATTATTGGCACCATGCGCACCCTGCCCCATACAACAACACTGAACAAAATTCTTCGAGCTATCGCCCGTATCTGGGTTGAATTGATGCGGAACGTTCCACTGCTTGTACAGATATTTTTGTGGTATTTTGTCGTACCGAAAATTTATCCGCCGGCGATGGGTTTCCCGCCGATTTTATTGGTCGTGTGTGCTTTAGGTTTCTTTACATCTGCGCGTATCGCGGAACAAGTGCGCTCCGGTATAGAGTCAATTCCGACAGGTCAGCGCTATGCTGCTATGGCTATGGGCTTTACGACTTCTCAAACTTATCGCTATGTGATCTTGCCGCGTGCGATGCGTACGATTCTTCCTCCTTTAGTTTCAGAATCGATGGGTATTGTGAAAAATTCCGCAGTGGCCTTTGCGGTATCTATTCATGAGTTAATGCAATTCCAGTATCAAGCGATTGAAGAGGTCAGCCATGTCTACGAGAACTATCTTGTTGTAACGGTGCTCTACATCATCATCGCGCTGGCAATCTTCATGGTAATGTCAATCATTGAACGCGCGGTTAAAATTCCGGGCTTCCAAACGGAAGGGCGTTGATCATGTCAGAACTCCTGGGCCCTACCCTTTCCTACTATTTGACCTTTGATTTTTCCGGATTTGATTTTTCGTTTTTTACGTTTGATGTATTCCGTTCCTATATCTTGTCAGGCTTAATATTTAGCGTTGTTTTGACTATTGTTGCAACGGTATTGGGCTTGATCTTTGGTACACTTCTGGCAATGATGCGTCTTTCGTCGTTCAGATTTCTTTCTTGGATTGCAACAATTTACATCACAGCAATGCGGTCAATTCCGCTGGTGATGGTGATATTGTGGTTTTTCGTACTATTGCCATTTATAACGGGTGAATCGATCGGTGCTAATAAATCCGCACTTATCACGTTTACGGCTTTCGAGGCCGCATATTTTGCCGAAATCATGAGGGCGGGAATTCGCTCCGTATCACAAGGCCAAAAGTATGCTGGTCAAGCTTTGGGTATGACCTACTGGCAGAGTATGTCGATCGTTATATTGCCACAGGCATTGCGTAATATGCTGCCCGTGCTTTTGACTCAGGTCATCATCCTTTTTCAGGATACGTCCCTTGTTTACGCGATCAGCGGCAATGACTTGCTGAAAGGTTTCGACATCGTCGCCAATAATTTTGGCGTTAAACAAGAAGCCTATATACTCGCCGCAATCTTCTACTTCGTCATCTGCTTTACGCTTTCACAAGCGGTTATGTATTTGCAGAAAAAAGTCTCTATTATCCGCTGATAGGAAAATTCCATGTCCGACCACATGATTGAAATGAAAAAAGTCTCCAAATGGTATGGAAAGTTCAATGTTCTGAAAGATTGCTCGACAAATATTGACAAGGGAGAAGTCGTTGTCGTTTGCGGGCCTTCAGGCTCCGGCAAATCAACATTGATCAAAACTATCAACGCTTTGGAACCTTTTCAGCAAGGTGAAATTTGGGTTGATGGCGTTCCCGTACATTCACCAAAAACAAATCTGCCTAAATTGCGCAGCCGCGTTGGGATGGTCTTTCAACATTTTGAATTGTTTCCGCATTTATCCGTCATGGAGAATTTGACTGTTGCGCAAATAAAAGTATTACATCGCAGCAGGGCTGATGCAATTGAACGCGGTTTGAAATATCTGGAACGCGTTGGTTTGATCGAGCATAAAAACAAGTATCCTGGGCAACTATCAGGCGGACAGCAACAACGTGTTGCCATAGCCCGCGCCCTCACCATGGATCCAATCGTTATGCTGTTTGATGAACCGACATCTGCATTGGATCCAGAGATGGTGGGCGAAGTTCTTGATGTCATGATCGGCTTGGCACAAGAAGGAATGACAATGATTTGTGTGACCCATGAAATGGGTTTTGCGCGCAAAGTTTCTAACCGCGTTATCTTCATGGATGAAGGCACAATATTGGAAGATTGTACATCAGAGGAATTTTTCGCAGATCCGAAAGCGAGAACACCGCGCGCGCAAGATTTCCTTTCGAAGATTTTGAGCCATTAGATGTATTCAAATTCGTAAGCTGGATTGCACGCCTTCCGTGGCTGTATAGGCTGCAACCAGTATCTACATCAGCAAAAACATCAAAGCCACGCCCATATGACAACTTTCACATGGCGTGGCTATTATCATGACTTAGATATACCCAGCTTAAAGCCTTCTTCATTTTGACTCTCGTAGAGTATATTAAAGAATAGGCTGCACAGACTAAGGCTACAGACAAGGCTCTGACGCGTGCTGCCGTTGAAAATTCGATTACCTCTAGATAGTCGTGATTGAGCAGAAGTACGAAACGTGATCTCACACAGCGAAAACCCGATCAATACAGATCCACTACAATAGGCTATTAAACGATATCGTTGAAATTAAAAGCCGCTATTGTTACTAGCAATATCACTGGCAAGGGAAATGGCAGTGCGTCGATCGGCCTCTCCAGCAACTGCAAAAGCACGCTCCTGCATTTGCCTTATCCAGCTTTGGTCTTCAGCATCGGCTTTCTCATAGGCCGCCGTCATCATGGCAAGACCTCTAACAGTTTTCCCTGCCTGAAACAACATATTGCCTAGCATGGCTTGCGCGGCTGGATTGCCTTTCTTTGCTGAAAGTTGAAACCAACGAGCTGCTTGTACCGGATTTTTATCGCCCCCATCGCCACTCAATAACATCTGGCCCAAACGATATTGCGCTTCTGGGTTACCAAAGTTAGTCGCGGCTTGCATATAAAGGCTGCGCGCATGCACTGCATCTTGCTTGACCGGCGAGTTTGGTATGCCTGTATGCAAATATCCTGCTATTTCAACCAATGCGTCAGAAAGATAGCTTTCATTTTCCGAGCCAGGATCTGCACCTTCCTCGACGATTCGCACAAAGAACTGATAGGCTTCATAGTCATTTTCAGCGACACCGTCGCCATCAGCATACATCCGCGCAAGTTTCCAACTCGCTCCAGGATGTCCCATATCAGCTGCATACCGAAGGGCCTTTATAGCCTGATCCTTATGCCCACTTTTATAGGCAGAAATACCGGATTTAAAGAAAAGGAATGGACTCTCTGAGTCACTATCCTTTGAGGCGTTCATATCAAGCGCAGAAGCCGTAGAAAGGCAGAATCCCAGAGTGACGGCAGTCACACTGGCTATCCATGTCTTTTTATGACTTCTCATCTAAAAATCACCCAATCTCTTGCCGTTTTAACGCCATTAAAAGCAATGGTGGCACTGGCGCCAAACTGCTCTCCCTTTGTGGTGGGAATGAGGCATTTTAACCTGACGAAACGTCTAGCACATCATTGGGCAAAAAGGTGTTGCGCAATGGCAACATAGGGCTATCCCTTTGTCTTTGGTTAATCGACATCCTTTTACATTGGTCCCGTTTTTGAATTTGCAACAAAACCGCAATTATGTAAAAAGATGAAAAAGCAGCGTGAAAAAGCGCGTTTGAACGAATTAAATGGAAATGCAACCGTTGGATGATGCACAATTGTGCAAACTTGTAGCAACTGCATACAAACAGGCAGAGAGAAAATGATAAAAAGCAATGGGGCAATATTGGCGTTACTGTTTGCGGCAACAACCTTAACCGCATGCAATGCGACAAGGACAGAGTCATTATCCGATTCTGATGTCGCCCCAACGGGCTACTGGTTTCTCGGCGACAATGGTGAACGTCAATGGCGAACGCTTGACCCTGCCGATATCCCGCCACCGGCTCCTGCCGTGCGCAAAAACTACGCAACACCGGTCGGAAACGGAAGCGGCCGCGGTTAGTTGACGTTAAACTTTAAAATTTGCGTACAGCTTTAACATGCTTTGTCTTACCAATGCATCATAGGTTGAACTTTAGTAAGATTGATTGACTTTAGCCGTCCTTTATCCAGGCGCATTTAAAAAAACTCTCTGGGAGAATCCATGTCGGCTTTTCTTTAAGAATACTTGTAGATTTTGCCTCTAGAGTATATGTCCGGACCCTCCATTGGAATCCGACTTGGATTGCAGCTTAACAAAGCCCCTAGCCCAACAGCCAACGCGCGACACTAATCTACGATATCGTTAGCCGTATGGGCATTAAAAACGCATTACACATATCATTAAGCTAAACGGTCCATGGCAATGGAAAGTTTTTCTTTAGCACCTTGCAGCTCTTTAAGTCTTTCACGCTCTGCTTCGACAACTTCAGGCTTGGCGTTCGCAACAAATTTAGGATTTTCCAATTTGTTATTGATTTTTTGAACATCCAAATCGATCTTACCGATCTCTTTTGCCAATCTAGCACGCTCGGCGTCCAAATCAATAAGCTTACCTAGCGGTAGGCAGAATGTCGCTTCACCCAACACAAGCTGGGCTGAGGCATCAGGCACAGTTGTTGCCAATTCTATCGAGTCCACACGCGCAAGTCTCTGGATGGAAGCTTGATGACGCAGCAATCTTTCCTGCGTTACAGCATTCGCCTCAATTACAACCAAGGGCGCTTGTGCTCCTGCGGGCACATTCATCTCTGCACGCACAGAACGTATGCCGCTGACAACATCAATCAGCCAATTAATATCCGTGGCCGACACTTCATCTTCAAATCCAATATTTGGCCACTGCGTTAAAGCCAGCATAGATGATCTATGATGAGCGTCAGCTGCTGTAACAGTCCACAACTCTTCTGTCATGTATGGCATGAAAGGATGGAGAAGCTTGTAGACTTCATCTAACACCCAAGCCACACACGCTTGCGCCTCTTTTTTTGCCGCTTCATCTTCACCCTGAAAAACTGGCTTTAAAAGCTCTAGATACCAATCACAAAGTGAGTTCCACACGAAACGATACAAGGACGCTGCAGCGTCATTAAATCGATATGTCTCTATGCCCGATGTTACTGCTTTAACGGTTTTTGAAAGCTCCGTCAATATCCAACGATTAAGCGGTAATTCTGCATTTTCAGGCTTAAAAAGCGGATCATGTGTAACGCCATTCATCTCGGCAAAACGAGTGGCATTCCACAATTTCGTGCCGAAATTGCGGTATCCGGCAATCCGCGTCGGATCCAACTTCACATCCCTGCCCTGAGCAGCCATGATAGCGAGCGTAAAGCGTAACGCATCAGCTCCATACTCATCCATGAGTTCCAATGGATCAATCACATTGCCCTTAGATTTCGACATTTTCGCGCCATTTTTGTCGCGAACCAAGGCATGCATGTAGATATCACGAAATGGCACTTCGCCCATGAAATGAAGGCCCATCATCATCATACGCGCAACCCAGAAAAAGATAATATCAAACCCAGTCACGACGACACTGGTTGGATAGTAGGCTTTTAGCTCGTCGGTATTATCCGGCCAGCCAAGGGTTGAAAACGGCCACAATGCCGAAGAGAACCAAGTGTCGAGAACATCTTCATCACGCGTGAGTTCAACAGGCGTTCCGTAGTGTACTTTTGCGGCTTCTTTCGCTTCTTCGACAGTCTTTTCAACAAAGATCGCGCCATCAGGACCATACCAGGCCGGTATTTGATGTCCCCACCACAACTGCCTCGATATACACCAAGGCTCTATATTTTCCATCCAGTTGAAATAGGTTTTCTCCCAGTTTTTAGGGATGATGGCTGTTTTTCCATCACGGACCGCGGCGATTGCAGGTTTGGCGAGTTCTGCAGCGTTAACATACCATTGATCCGTCAGTAGAGGTTCGATCGGTACACCACCCCGATCACCATGGGGCACCATGTGTGGATGGTCATCAATCCCAGCCAGGAAGTTTTGTTCTTTCATCATCGACACAATCATTTTGCGTGCAGAAAACCGGTCGACATGATCCAATTTGGAAAGCACTGTCGCAAGCGATTCCGAATGATCCAAACCTTGAAGAAAATCTTCATTGTCGCTCAAAAGCATCTCTGCTTTTTGCGTCATCACATTGATGATACGCAAACCATTACGCTTTCCAACCTCAAAATCGTTGAAGTCATGAGCAGGTGTAATTTTGACAGCACCGCTTCCAGACTCGGGATCGGCATATGTATCGCCAACGATTGGAATACGACGCCCTACGAATGGCAGAATAGCGTAACTGCCAATCAGCGCCTTGTAGCGATCATCGTCGGGATTAACAGCAATGCCGGTATCGCCAAGCATTGTTTCCGGACGAGTTGTAGCGACAACAATAAATGTTGAAGAATCTTCAGGATCGAAGGTTTTCCCCTCCAATGGATAACGGAAGTGCCAAAGATTTCCTTTGACTTCCCTTTGCTCCACCTCGAGATCTGATATTGCTGTTAATAATTTTGGATCCCAATTCACTAAACGCTTATCTTTATAAATCAGGCCCTGCTTATGCAGCGAAACGAAGACCTCCAAAACCGCTTTTGAAAGGCCTTCATCCATTGTAAAGCGTTCTCGCGACCAGTCACACGACGCTCCCAGTCTCCGCAGCTGATTGGCAATCATACCACCAGACTCTTCGCGCCATTGCCAGATGCGTTCAACAAATTTCTCACGTCCCATTTCGTGGCGCGACGGTTCTTTTCGCTCAGCCAGCTGACGCTCAACGACCATTTGGGTAGCAATGCCGGCATGATCCATACCTGGTTGCCATAATACGTTTTTACCGCGCATACGCTCGAAGCGTACCATGATATCCTGAATGGTATTATTTAGAGCATGGCCCATATGAAGCGAGCCTGTGACATTCGGCGGCGGAATGACGATACTAAATGCGTCCGCTCCAGGCTTTGCACCAGCACCAGCTTTAAACGCGCCGTTTTCTTCCCACATCTTTGCTATACGGGGCTCGGTGGAACCGGCATCATAGGTTTTTTCAAGCATTTTTTTTCCAGTCGCGAACATAGCTAAAAGCGTGTCATTAGCGCGATAGCTTGACACTTCAGCACAAAATTATTGGTTGCATGTATCTAAAACAGTTTTGTGTGGCTGAAAACCGGATTTTCCAAAAAAAACCAAAATGCGTGACTTTTGTGGCTTGAATTAAGTGTCCGAAAAGCAACTCAGCTGAAAGTCGCTTTGCCAATTTCGCTCGCTCACCATGAAAAACGACATATCCAAAAATGAAAATTGGATATGTCTCGGGAGAATTGGATAATATATCGGATTAGCGATTGTTCGAAAGCTCAACGCCACTTAGAATCTTAGCGATTTCTTCTCGCAATATTTTCTCAACAAGTGTTGGCAGTTGCGTTTCCAACCAGCTGCTTAACACCGGCCGCAACTCGTTCTCAGCGATACTTTCAGCCTCAGCCAAGAACAGGGGCTTCTTCACACCTATATCATTTGCTGCTGATGGACTGGCGGTCGTTTCCGATACAATTTTGGTCTTATCAATAGCCTGCGACGATGCCGCATTCAAACGACTTTCGCCAAAGATATCGGTTTCTGCATTTTGTTCCGCATCTTTGGATGGCTGTTCGGTTTCGATACCAACCGATAGACCAATACGTGCTGCTAAGGCCTTCATCGCATCATCAACGGAGAGGGAGGAATTAAGCGAGGTATTCACTCCATGGTCCACCGAAGGTTTGACTTTAGCTGCCGATTGAATTGATTCCAATTGAGCCGCCTGTGCTGTATTTTCTTCGATAATTTCTCGAATAGAGGTCAATATTTCATCCATGGTCGGCTCACGCATTGCGCTTGAACTTTGTGCCATAAACATAACCCCTTATTACTAAAAAACTACAGAATCATATGGGAAGCCTATCAAAAGCCCTTCGTGCAGGAAACGACTGATGCTTTGACAATCGTGACAACACACAACTTTCTATCGATCGCTCATCAATAGAAGACTTGATAAAACGGAGCTTAGACGGATACACACTCGCTACCAATATTCATAAAAAAAGCACGTCAAACGAAATCGACGTGCTTCCATGTCTGTAAACTGAGACGGAGAAAACCAGTAAGGCGATCAACGCCCGTCCGGTGTCCGCAATCCGATCCACTTATCTTTAACAGCTTTGTTATGCTCTTCAGGATCATATTTTACAACATTAAGTCCAAGACGCTCAGCTGTCATCTTACCGATTGCTGACTGAACATTATAACTAGCAACGACGACATTACGTTCTGCTGTTACCAATGAAATTTGTGCGCTTATCAGCTGGGTACGCGAATTCAAAACATCCAAGGTGGTTGCTTGACCAACACGGTTTTCCTGTACACGCCCATCAAGAGCGATCTCCGCAGCACGCACACTATCGCGATAAGCGATGACTGAAGCTCGTGCACCTTCCAATTGTGACCACGACGAGGAAAGATTCTCTCGAACACTATCCTGCGCCAAATCAAGCGTTATGCGCGCTTGTCCGAGCTGCTCTTTCGACTGCCTTATCTGGGCTGAAGTACGGCCACCCTGATAGATGGGCACATTGAGCGAAAGGCCCAGAGAGTTTGATCGGCCACCATCTCCCGGACCGTTATAGATCTGATTATACGATGTGCTGGCAGACAGATCCACCTGAGGCAGCAATGCACCTTCTTTCGCCTTCACATTATATGAACTCGCATCAATAAGATATTTTGCATACAAGATGGCTGGGTGAGTTGCAGCACCAATTTTATAACCAGTATCCGGCGTAGCTGGGATTTCTTTTGCAACGGGAGGACGCTCCAACTTATCTGGATCCGCACCAATCACCTGCCTATAGACAGCCTCGGCAGACTTAACATCCGCACGTGCCAAGCTCAATTCGGAAACAGCAACGGAGCGCGCGGCCTCAGATTGCGCTAAATCGGTACGCGTGCCTTCACCAACATCAAGCTTCGCCTTGTCTGCACGCACCTGTTCTTCAAGGGCTGCAAGATTTTGGCGTCGTAATTCCGCTATTCGACGATATTGGAAAACATCAGAATAGGCCGTTGCTGCGTTGACCAGCATGTTCTGCTCGGTGTTACGCAAATATTCACGTTGAGCCTGAGCCTTCACCTCAGCCGAGGCAACGGTATTTTTAGTTACAAAACCGTCAAAAACCTTTTGACTCAATTGGATACCAATCGAACCTGTCGTTGTATAATAGGTTGTGGCAGCGCTACGTCCGCGAGCATAAGTACCAAACCCCTCAATCTGCGGTCGAAAGTTTGACTTTGCTATAGCAATATCTTCATCCAGAATACGCGACTGCGCACGTTCAGAGTTGATATTTCCATTATTCGTATAAGCCTTGGCAAGCGCACCCTGTAAGGTTTCAGCTTGAGCTGATACCGATGCAAAAACGGCGCTCGATAGCAATAGAGCAGTCAAAAGAGCCTTTTTTGTTTTTACCACAGCCACACCTCAATTTCAAAAAATTCAAACTTATTCGGCTCAATGATTTAAACGAGCCGTCAACTATTTACCTGACCAGATTTAAAATGCAATGTGCCGGTCGATTAAAAAACGCAGCGTTGCAGATACGCAACCCATTCATCTATTCATTAAAAAACGAATTGAGGCGTTTTTAAGAAACCTTCCAAAGGTTTGATAGCCAGATTAAACACACGCCGCGCGGAAACCACACCATCCTCTTTCAAATAGACTTGTGCGACACCGGCGTTACCATGACCTTCCACAACTACCAAACGGCCACCTTCTTTTAATTGCTCAAACAAAGAGGCTGGCACAAAATCCACAGCCCCCTCAAGAAGAATGACATCATAAGGCCCCTCTTCAGCATAACCTTTTTCCAACGGCCCAGAGACAACAACAACATTGTCGCAACCGTTTTTGCTCAATATTTCAGAAGCATAATCAGCGAGATCCTTATCGCTTTCCAGCGCGATAACAGAACTTGCCAGCTGCGACAACAACGCCGCGCTGTAACCACTACCCGCCCCAATATCCAAGACGATATCGTCAGCCTTGATGTCGGCAGCCTGCAACAGCTTTGCAAGCGGAGCAGGCTCCATGAGATAACGACCTACCTTAACGTCGGTCGGTGAGGAAACAGGTATATCCTCGTCCAGATAACTAAGATTTCTCAAGTTTTCAGGAACAAACTCTTCCCGCGGCACAGATAAAAAAGCTGCAAGCACTGGAAGCTTTGTAACATCTACTGTACGGATTTGATTATCGACCATCTTGCGGCGGAGTTCGGCGAAATCTGCAGCCATGACCAGACCTTTCTTTTCACACATGCATAAATCCCATCAAGCTCAGAAAACACAGGATGGGCGACATTTTCCAACAGGGTGTCGCAAAAAAGCGCCTGACAGTCAATCACAAGATTGCTCATCCGTGATCACGCTTTGGACAACCGATCTCAACATCAACGGAATACATAGTGGTTGAAGACGAAAAATTGAAACATTGGGATAGATGGAGGCCTCGCCCGGAATCGAACCGGGATACAAGGATTTGCAGTCCTCTGCGTAACCACTCCGCCACGAGGCCTCAACGGCGAATTCACTGCAGGGTCAATAAGTGAACGTAAAGCATTCGTCAAGATACCTTTCGATGATCCGACGCTTTTCTTCAAACGCGTGCAAAGAGTTTATTTGTTCCTAGCCACAAAACGCAACGTGTCGCAATGATCGTAATGCTCATGGAATGAGACATCCGATATTAACAAGGAAATCAAATACTGGGAGGAAGCCAGTTTCATGCGCGTTTTTGCTTGTTGCTTCGGCCAAGCGTGATTGTTTTGCGTAAGCACGTCTACAGCGAAATCGTGCCATCAACCTCGCGATTAACATGCATTTGCGTTTTTTTTAAAAAAACTTCGCTTTCCCCCTTTGCAAATCAGTAATTCATTTGCTATAGCCCACCAGCGTTAAGCAATTGAGCACTGTTCCCCGGTAGCTCAGTGGTAGAGCAACCGGCTGTTAACCGGTTGGTCGCTGGTTCGAATCCGGCCCGGGGAGCCAATCACCCTACATTCTCAGTAATATGAAGTTTTCCTTAGTTGAACTATCCTTCAGCGAGATTCGCTAGGTCGCATTTTAGATTTTCCAGAGCAAATAAGTGATTGCTTACATGTAAGCCATCCATGGAAAGCTTTAAAATAGCCTATGGCGGCACGAAGTTCAGCATAACGTGCAACATCGCTTTTGATACTTTTTCCTATGCACAATTCAGACTCAAACGGATCATGTTCAGCCCAGTTTGTGTCCCTTATCACGACCGTAAATTACTGAATATTTTTCATCATATCATAAAATTATACGTTATTTTTTATCAATAAATATTAAAATAATCTCAAGTGATCCGAGCTTTGACGAAGGAACCATCATGAGAAGTCTATTTCTATGTTTAGGAGTGATTGTTATGTCATATAACGCTACAGCCCAAAGCATTCATCCCGAGGCGGATAATTTTTATCATAGTCCGCATGTCAACGCGCAGAAAGTATCATTTGAAAACCAATATCAGATGACTGTTGCGGGCAATCTCTACTCTCGGAAGGATATCGACGAAAATGATAAATACCCAGCTATCATTATCGGTCACCCGATGGGCGCGGTCAAAGAACAAAGCGCTAATCTTTACGCACAAAAGTTGGCCGATGAAGGATTTGTAACCCTTTCTATTGACCTTTCTTTCTGGGGAGAAAGCGATGGTTCACCACGCAATTCCGTTTCTCCAGATATCTATGCGGAAGACTTCAGCGCGGCAGTCGACTTTCTCGGCTCGCTTTCTTCCGTCGACCCAAAACGTATTGGCGTCCTTGGGATCTGCGGCAGCGGTAGCTTTGTGATAAGTGCGGCCAAAATTGATCCGAGAATGAAAGCGGTTGCAACAGTTAGTATGTATGATATGGGAGCCGCCACACGCAGTGGTTTAAACCATTCGCAATCGGTGGAACAACGGAAACGAATCATTTCGGCAGCAGCAACGCAGCGGGATATCGAGTTCAATGGCGGCGCTCGTAAATACACAAGCGGAACACCTGAAAAGATCGCTTCCCACTCTAATCCGATTGAACGTGAATTTTTTGATTTTTATCGGACGCCACGCGGAGAATATACCCCTGCGGGTCAATCACCGGACCTAACAACCCACCCTACTCTGACAAGTAATGTCAAGTTTATGAATTTCTATCCATTCAACGACATTAATACTATATCCCCGCGGCCAATGCTGTTCGTGACTGGAGAACATGCGCATTCGATTGAATTCAGCCAAGAGGCTTACCGGTTAGCCGCAGAACCAAAAGAATTATTCATTGTACCGAACGCTGGCCATGTCGACTTGTATGATCGTGTTGATTTAATACCATTCAAAAATCTGACCGCATTTTTCAAAGCAAACCTGTAAAATATCGGCCCGGTCCACACAACTGTTAATCTGCCGCTCTATAAAGCCGCACCGGCTCGGCGGAAGTATCGTTTAGTTTTAGCAGACAAATAAGCAATGGAAAGTTCGCCTATGAGGAATAGGCGTGAACGTTAATAATGCCCTCAATATCGTCAAAACCAACACGAAACACCCCGTCACGGATTGGGCAATGGGGTCCTGTATTTGCCTTATCGCTGTGTGTATTCATATTAATCGCCGCAGAATTTATGCCTATCAGCCTACTGACCCCTATCGCGCATGAATTCGCCATATCCGAGGGGCAAGCCGGCCATATGATTGCAGTTACGGGAACTGTTGCCGTATTTACAAGTCTCGTTATCGGAACAATCATTCACACAATTGATCGCAAATTTGTGCTTATTATACTCAGTACACTGACGCTCGTCTCTTGTAGTCTTGTTGCATGCGCTTCAAACTTTGCAATGATGATTGCCGGACGAGCGACACTCGGTATAGCACTAGGTGGGTTTTGGACCATTTCAGCCGCAACGACGATGCGTTTAGTTCCTGTCCAATATGTCCCAAGAGCCTTGGCAGTACTTAATGGGGGCAATGCACTGGCGACAGTGATAGCGCCGGCGTTTGGTAGCTACATTGGCGATTTGCTAGGTTGGCGCTTCGCATTTCTAAGCCTTGTGCCATTAGCGGTTGCTGCACTTCTTTGGCAGATAATGAGCTTGCCATCACTGCCGTCCGACAATTCAGTACGAAGTCGTATGCCTTTAATTTTACTTAAAGAAAAATCTGTACGCTACGGGTTCATAGCCGTATTTTTATTCTTCATGGGACAATTTTGCCTTTTTACCTATCTGAGACCCTTTTTAGAAAACATTGATCACGTCGATACTACTAACCTATCTCTGATACTCTTTTCGATCGGAATAAGTGGTTTCAGTGGAACCGTATGGATCGGTTTTATGGGCAATAAGAAATTAGGTTTGATGCTTATGATTGCCCCTGCCATTTTGGCCTTTGTTGCTATTGCACTTTCTTTGTTTGGTAACCAAATGGCGATATCGTGGGCACTATTGCTATTGTGGGGTTTCATCGCAACATCAGCGCCCGTCGCGTGGTGGGCTTGGCTTGCCAGACGGCTTCCGAATAATGCAGAAACTGGCGGTGGGCTTATGGTCGCCACTATCCAATTGGCCATAACGGTAGGTGCATTGCTTGGGGGATACCTATATGATTATCAAGGCTATCAGACAACATTCGTAGTTAGTGCTTGTATCCTATTGTTGAGCATGTTCGTTGCCCGAATTATCAAACAACAGTGACCTTGAAGCATGGGAGGAAAATTGCTTAACTTTTGTAGCGAAGCGCTTTGACAAATGCCTGAAACGCTGGGGATGACTGTCGTCGATTTGCATAATAGAGATGATAGCCGGAAAACGACGGACACCAATCCTCTAAAACCTCGACCAGCATACCTTGGTTGAGATGTGATTTTGCTAAATAATCAGGAATGATGGCAAGGCCAACGCCGTTTAGCGCTGCATCTAAAGCTTGCATGCTGTTGTTAGTAACATATTGTCCTTCAACTTTGACATTTTGTTGCTTTCCATCCTTTTCAAACTCCCAAACGTATAGGCCGCTTGATTTCGAATGACGTATATTTATGCAGTTATGATTGACGAGTTCTTTCGGAGTAAGAGGTTTTGGGTTGCTTGAAAAGTAGGTCGGAGAGCCCACAACCGAGAGACGCCAATCAGGGCCTATTCTCACTGCTATCATATCTTTGCTCACCGCTTCCCCAAGCCTTATGCCCGCATCATACCGTTCGCTGATTATATCGGAAAAACCGTTATCAACCATCACTTCCAGTTTAATGTCGGGGTATTCAGCCAGAAACTCTCTTAACATAGGTAATACTGTCACCTGTATCGCATCGCCCGAAGCGGTGATTCTTATGGTACCAGCAGGCCTATCGCGAAATTCGCCCAACCGATCAATCTCGATAGATATTTGCTCGTAAAGCGGGCCAATGGATCGAATAAGCCGTTCACCAGCCTCTGTCGGCGATACATTGCGCGTTGTGCGCGCTAAAAGACGAACACCGAGCCGTTCTTCAAGTTTTTTTATCGTATGACTAAGCGCCGATGGCGTAAGACCAATTTTTTTCGCTGCTTTGGAAAAACTCTCTTGCTCTGCAACTTCCAAAAAAGCACGCAAATCATCCAAAATTTATTTCTCCATTTACAAAAGAAGAACAACGGACCTAAGCACACGATCAACGCCATCGTTCAATCATTACATCACTAAATCCTACGGGTTCAAAACCGCATTTCTGATAAAGTTGCAACGCCCGCGGATTATCCAAAGTGTTGGTCTGTATAATCAGCTTTTCGGGATCGCTATTCCAGGCAGACTGAACGATCTCATTGAAAAAGAAACGGGAAAGCCCCAGTCCTTGATAGTCCGGCACGAGACCGAAATAAACGATCTCGCTTAATTGCGGTAGTTTGCGTAAACTGACTTCAGCAAAGCCGGCCGGGCAGCCATTGATATAAAGAATATGAATTTGTGTATCTTCGGCATTAATCAGGTTAGATAGTGATTCATCATCCATTTTTCGCCTCACTACCCAGTGATGCTCACGACCAATCAATGCGTAGAGATAACGATAGAAGTGCACAGGCATTTCATAGGCCCGCATGATAGCAAGTCGCATATTGGCCGGTGGGACAACATGCATTGTGGAACGATTTAGCATCTCCAAATGCGTTACCCGCGCTTTTAGAAAATCAGTTAATTCAATCTTTTTCATCGTCGTTTCCTGTCACCACCGGCGTATCGTGTTTCGCACCCCATTCGCTCCATGATCCATCGTAGAGCCTGACATTCCGATTGCCAAGTGACTCCAAGGCCAATGCCAAAACGGCAGCCGTAACACCCGAACCGCAAGTTGTTACAATCGGCGCACCGATATCGACACCAGCATCTTTAAAGATAGCTTCCAGTGCGGCTAAATCTTTAAATGCGCCCTGACTAGACATTAGCGTTGAAGGAATATTATGTGCGCCCGGCATATGTCCTGAACGCATACCAGATCGGGGCTCAGCTTCTGCCCCTGTAAAACGCGCATTACTGCGTGCATCCGCAATTTGGACCGAACCTTTATCGACGAGATTGCGCATTTCGCGCAACAAAACTACTTTATCCTGTTGAAAATCTGTCAGAAAACTTTTCGGTGCAACTTTTGAGTTCCCGCGCTCTACTGGCCTGCCTTCACCTTTCCAACGTTCGAAGCCGCCGTCGAGTACGACAACATTTTTTGCGCCCATTACACGAAACATCCACCAGACACGAGGGGCTGAAAAAAAGCCCACGCCGTCATAAACAACAATTGTATCGTCGTTTGATATGCCCATTTGTCCCACATCCCGAGCAAATTGCGCGGATGTGGGAAGACTATGGGGAAGCCCTGTTGTCTCATCACATATTTTATCTTGATCGAAAAACACTGCGCCCGGAATATGGCTTTCTTCAAATTCTTTTCGTGGATCTCGTTTCGTCGCCGGTAGATACCAAGATCCATCAACAATCGATACATTTGGTTTGCCGAGCTTTTCCTCTAACCATTGTGTTGATACGACAAAACGACTTTTTTCGATCATGGTTATGCCTCTACTGATTGGCGAGGGAAAATTCCCTACCCTGCTCTTTTTCAAAATTCTTGCTAAGGATGGCTTAACATCTTTGCAGCAAGGCTGCACTTCACAAAATAAATCTAAAAAATCGTAATACGAAACCGGTCTAAAAAATCATCAAAGGGTCGAATGTATAAAAAAGCCGGCTGGAGAACATTCAACTCCAGCCGGCTCACTTTAGGTTTATTGAAAGAACTTATGCAGCTCTTTTTACAGATTTCCGAAAACGGATCGGCTTGCCACGTTTTGCACCAGCATTTGCCTTCGGCTGATGCGGCTTACCACCTTCTGCTGACCTAGCTTTATGTGGAGCACCAGCTCCACTCTCGTCTTTAGAGCGGAAAGGCCGCTTACGACGGTTGGGTTTACCAGAACGACGATTATCTCCGCCTTCATTTCTAGATTCTTCCGATTTGAAAGGCTTATCCGGGTAAGGGCCAAACTGTGGCGGTACCTCTTCACGTGGGAGTTTCATGCGGATAACGCGTTCAACGCCTCTTAAACGAGCGCGTTCAATACCTTCATCATAAAGGGTGATCGCTTCTCCGCTAGCACCATTACGCCCAGTACGTCCAATGCGGTGAACGTAACTCTCTGCTTCATCTGGCAATTCATAATTAATGACATGACTTATACCAGGAACATCAATGCCGCGAGCGGCAATATCTGTTGCTACGAGAACTCTGACAGAACCATCACGAAAACCCTTCAGCGCACGCTGACGAGCATTTTGAGACTTGTTGCCATGAATCGTTGCGACCGGATAACCAATTTTTTCTAAATTCCTTGTAACCGCATCGGCACCGTGTTTTGTACGCGTAAAGACGATAACAGAGGCCAATGCCGGATTGGTCAAGAGCTTATTGAGAACGTCCTTTTTCTCGCGATTATTCACAGCATGCAGCTTCTGTACAATTTCAGCTGCCGTAGTACCTTGCGGTGCGACTTCCACACGAACAGGATCTTTCAGCAAGCTATCTGCCAAAGACGAGATCTCCTTAGGCATTGTTGCAGAAAATAATGCAGTCTGACGATCAGCATGCACGAGTTTTGCAATCTGACGAACGTCTTTGATAAAGCCCATATCAAGCATACGATCGGCTTCATCCAGAACTAGAAAATGTGTCTGTGATAAATCGACGCATTTCTCACGCACAAGATCCATCAAACGACCAGGTGTCGCGATGAGAACGTCAACGCCACCAGCCATGCGCTTGATCTGGGAAAGACGAGAAACACCGCCTAGTACAAGACAGGTTGAAAGGTGTGCACCTTTTGAGGCCATACGGATTGCTTCCTCGATCTGCACAGCCAATTCTCGTGTTGGTGCTAAAACAAGAGCTCGTGCTGTTTTTGCGCGGCGCTTATCACCCATTGCTACGATTTTCGCTAGGACCGGTAGACTAAAGGCCAGTGTTTTACCTGAGCCGGTTTGTGCAATACCAAGAATATCATGCCCTTCGAGCATAGCTGGTATCGCTTCTTCCTGAATGGGTTTAGGGGTTGTCATACCTGCAGCATCAAGATTTTTTGTAAGAATGGCAGGAAGGCCTAATGCTTCAAAAGCATTCAAAGTGTTATGTGTCAAAATAGAATCTTTCATAAACCGCATAGCAATAAAGCAATGCGGTTGGCAATAATCAGACCTCCGCGCAATCGGAAGGCTGAAAGTCATAAATGTTGGACGGAACGCCTGTGGGTTAAACCAATAAGCGACTTGCGCGGCCAGTGAACATCTCAAAAGAGATGATTGACGCCACAAAGTCTGCTTTCCAGAAAGCCGGATATTCCAGCTCAAGCGCCTAATTTGAGCTTATCGTCGAATTACGGCAAAAAAGCAACCACTATAATGGAATATTTTAATTCGTCGGATAAATAGGCAAACCCTCATTTACGGGTGATGGTTTCCTTCGGAATATTGACATTATGATATGCCGGATAAATCTCTAAGAAAACAGGGTTTTGTATGGTCTTCTGCCCGCCATAGATAAGATGCCACTTGGTATTGTCGAAAATAGCCAACGTTTGGTATTCAGCTATGGTATCAGCCGTTTCAACACGTGTCGGTACTAGCGCGTAAAATGTACCATCGTCTGTCTGACGGTATTCTATCTTCTCAGCATCGAGACTGTACGCGCCAGCGGGAAGGCTGGCAAATTGATTTTCCAACTGTTTGACAAGATTCGATCTAAGTGCCTCTTCTGTTGTGCGAAGCCTGATCGCCATTTCCTTAAACAAGCGATCAGGCATATTATTCGCAAGCATTGCCATATTTTTATGCTTCGCTGCATTATTTAAATCCGTGACCAACCCATTCAATTCTGTCTTCTGAATCGTATTGGGCTCAGCCGCGAAGGACGGTGAGATTATTGCAAGGGTGATGGCCAGTGTTGCTGCAAAAAAAGAAAACATTTTCATATTTTGTTCCTCGTTCCGTCCTATCAAACGGTCTAAATGACAAAGTCAAACATGACTTGATCGTTGGTTATATCCCGATAAGACCAGCCCAATTCCTTGAACTTTGCCTCTAGAACCGCAAAGTTCTCATGTTGTTTCGTTTCGATAGCAATGAGAACAGAGCCGAAGTTGCGCGCTGATTTCTTGAGATACTCAAAGCGGGCAACATCGTCATCAGGCCCCAATTGGTCGAGAAAACCGCGAAGTGCCCCCGGTCTCTGGGGAAAACGGAAAATAAAATATTTTTTCAATCCCTGATAACGGAGCGCACGCTCCTTAACTTCTGGTAAGCGCTCGAAGTCAAAATTTCCGCCCGAAATGATCAATAGGACTTTTTTACCTTTGAGGTCCTGCGGGGAGATGCTTTTGAGTGCATCAATGGACAAACCGCCCGCGGGTTCCAATACGATACCTTCAACATTCAGCATTTCAACCATAGTTGAGCACAAGCGATTTTCCGGTACGATCGATATATCGAAAGGCGAAAAACCTTTTAACATGTCATAGTTCAAAGCCCCGATTTCAGCGACGGCGGCACCGTCGACAAACGTATCAACGTCTGGAAGTTTTATCCGCTTTTTTTCAGTCAGGCTTGTAAACAAGCTTGCTGCACCTTCTGGCTCTGCAAACCGCACTTTTGATTTCCACCCGCTCTCCTGAATGAAATGACTAGTGCCACTTGCCAATCCACCACCACCGACAGGTACAATAACCAAATCCGGCTCTTCAGAACCGACTTGCTCCATCCATTGGTGCGATGCTTCGTACATGACCGTCGCTTGACCGGTAACAATGCGCATGTCATCGAAAGGCGGTGCCATCACACCGCCACCGTCTGCGACAAACGACTGGGCTGCCGCGTAACATTGATCAAACGTATCGCCGATGAGACGGATTTCTATAAACGCTCCTCCGAAAGTCCGTGTTTTGTCAATTTTTTGTTGCGGTGTTGTAACCGGCATAAATATAACGCCCTTGCGCTGGAAATGGCGGCAAACAAAAGCCAACCCTTGCGCGTGGTTTCCAGCAGAAGCGCATACAAAAGCTGCGTCAGGCGCTACCTTATCAAGCATTTGCGAAACAAAATTGAATGCGCCACGAATCTTGTAGGACCGAACCGGTGTCAGATCTTCGCGTTTGAGGTAAATTTCCGCACCATATTTATGACTCAAAAAGTCATTGCGCTGAAGCGGTGTTTCAGCAAAGAGACCACGCAAAGCTGTAACAGCTAGAGCAACGTCCTGTACAAATTCACTCATGACACTTAAAAAAATCCTCGCTCGATCAATGATAGAAAGGTATCTTCTAACGGCTGCCACTCCTTTTGTCAGCTGAAAACGACAATTGAAATGTTCAATAAAATTTTCATCTAAATCGGGCTTCACATTGCGCATTTGATTATCTATAAGAGCCAGACGTGCGGACGTGGCGGAATTGGTAGACGCAAGGGACTTAAAATCCCTCGATCCTAGATCGTGCGGGTTCGATTCCCGCCGTCCGCACCACTTTCTTTTATTGACAATATTATCCGTTTAACTCGTTGCGTTTCCTTCGGTGACGCTGGCAAACATTGTCCGGGATGGATTATCTGTGCTTTAGGGCCATAGTCTATCGAGAATCCAACAGATTACGCACGTTACAAAAGCTAGGTTAGCCAGCCCCGTTCATACCCACCCGAGACGATTATCCATTACCCTCTCAGCGAGTTTGGTGATTAGAATATCGTTACCGTCTCGGAACGAAATAGGTGAGTTAACGTTACCACTCCGTATCAATTAGAATCGACGGTCTTTATCGATCGGGACAAACGGAGGTCTTCACGTGTCGCGTATATCTTCCTCTCACTTCAATTTACCGGCTTTTTGTCGAGAGCTAGTGGCTGGAGCGCCATATAAGGCTAAAACGCGTCACTGGATCCCTTCTCCTCATAGGTTTACCTGTCTGCCCGACTACATGATCATAATACCTGCTAGAAACGAGCAGGATCGTATAGAAGATTGTCTGTCAGCATGTGCGGAAAGCATACGACAGATAGGCTCAGCCGGAAGAATCCTTCTTGTAATCAACAATACCGTTGACAATACAGTTGATATCGCCATGAGTTGGGGTGAACAAAACTCCATAGCGCTTGATATTCTAGATGTAGACTTTCCCGATGACATAGCATCGGCAGGATATGCGCGCGCTCTCGGCTTTGACTTGGCTCTATCGATACTCGGTCCAAGAGGCGTGATGCTGACAACAGATGCCGACAGTACAGTTTCAAGAAATTGGCTGGCAGGACATCTCAAATCTGCTGCTTTAGGTGCGGCCCTCACATGCGGGATCGTTGAAAGTGATAATTACGAACATGCCAAATTGCCTGCTTGGTTGAGAGAACGCTCAGCTATTGAAGATAGCTACTATAGTTTATCGAGGCAATTAATCACGCAGATGGACCCTGATCCTTTCAATCCATGGCCCTACCATGGAGACGAATCCGGTGCCAATATGTCGATTTCCGCTTACGCTTACGAACGTATAGGCGGTTCCCCGCATGTTAGAGAAAGCGAGGATCGCGCTTTGGTTCAACGCGTCATTAACCAGGACTTGTCTGTGTACTATTGCCCCAATTCATTGGTCACAACATCCGTGCGATTGAAAGGGAGAGCGGCGGGAGGAATGGCCGAAACAATAGCTAATCGAATGCTTGATCCAGATTATCTTTGCGATCAGAGGTTAGAAAGCGCAGATATGACGCTGCAGCGCGCAAAAGCACGAAAGATGTTACGTTTGGCCATGAAAAACGATGACAATCTTGAAGCGCTTTTGTTACGCCTCGGTCTAAACCAACAAGAGTGCAGACATGCGATGCATTATTATACATTCGGTGCTATGTGGAACTTTGTAGAAAGTTCCAGCACATTGCTGAAAAAGCACCGTATGCGTTTTAGTGAGATGCAAAAACAGCTCCCACTGTTACGTGAGATGGTGGAAAATGCTGCCATCCCGCCCTCATCTAATTCTTCTCGCGGGCAGACAAGAACTGCACGGCACCGCAAGATAGGAAATCATCCAACTACATCCTATGCGTCCTACGCCCCGGCATAATTTACGAAGCAGTTGGAACTAAATCCCCTAGTCGAAGTTTTACCATGACCTATCTTACTCAAAAAAAGGAATACCTCATGCGCACACTTAATTATACCACGCTTACTCTGCTTATTATTGGTGGCCTGAACTGGTTGCTAGTGGGCCTTTTTCAATTCGATCTTGTCGCTGCAATTTTTGGCGGACAGGCTGCATTGCTGTCTCGTATCATCTACGTCGTTGTAGGCCTCTCAGCGCTCTATCAGATTTCCTCACTTGTAGGATTCTCAGCGCATGAACGCGAGCTTCGTCACAACAAATACTAATATCTAAAAGCCCGTTTCCAGCGGGCTTTTTCTCTCTTCACCGGCGAGTAAAAAATGACAAAACACCGCATCGCAATGATTGCCCATCTTAAATATCCTATTGCCGAGCCATTTGCTGGCGGTCTTGAGATGCACACCCACATGCTGGCAAGAAATCTACGCTCCAAAGGCCATGATGTGACCGTTTTTGCCGCTACGAAAAGTGATGTGTCGGTAGGAGCCGTCCCGATATGTGATGCAACAGAGCTAAACAGCATTGGTACAGACGAAGCCCACAACATTACATTCTTTAAAGAACATCACGCCTATCTTAAGCTCATGATGAAGCTTAAGAACAGCGACTTTGACATAGTGCATAACAATTCACTGCACTATTTGCCTGTCGCTATGGCCGACACTTTACCAATGCCGATGGTCACCACATTGCATACGCCACCTTTTTGCTGGCTCGAAAGCGGTTTTCGCTGCGCGTCCGGTAAAAACAATACAGTTGTGGCGATATCCGAAACTACTGCCAATATGTGGTCTTCAATACTGAATGTAGACGAGGTCATTCTCAATGGTATTGACTTGCAGAAATTTCCTTTTTCGCCAAAACCTGCACGCGATCCTTATGTTATATGGTACGGGCGTATTGTAAGGGAAAAAGGTTTACACCATGCGATAGATGCTGCACGTCTAGCGCAAATGGATATAAAAATTGCTGGTCCAGTTTGGGATGAGAACTACTTCCGAAAGGAAATCTCTCCCCGCTTCGGTCCGGATACAGATTATCTAGGCCATGTATCACACGACATGTTGGCACAGTTGGTATCAGGCGCAACAGCAACAATTTGCACACCCTGTTGGGAAGAGCCTTTCGGGTTAGTTGTAGCAGAATCCCTTGCGGTTGGCGTTCCTGTCGCAGCCTTTGCACGCGGAGCAATGGCAGAGATTATTGATGACAAGAGCGGTGCGTTAGCGACGCCCGATAATGTAAAATCGTTAGCGCACGCGATTCAGAAAGCGCTGGCGTGTAAAAGAGTGGATTGTAGAAAACGGGCGGAAGACATAGCCGATCTCACAGTGATGATTGACCGATATGAAGCTTTGTACGACCGCCTTTTATCAAAAAAACAAACACCTAAAAACGCAGCTTTCGCGGGTCATCCGGCAACTAGGCAGATTGTAAACCGGGTCAACACAATGTTCACACGGGCAACGTTTTAGATGAATACGATAGGCATTTATGTCCATCATCACGGCGATGGCCACAGGCAGCGCGCTTTGAGTATCGCGCAACAAGCACCTGATCAATTCACTCTCCTAGGAACCAATCTTAAAGGTCGCACTGGCCGTATTGCGTGTCTCGATCTTCCCGATGACAGCCTAGCAGCAGGAATGGGCTTCCCTGCCGTGCCAACGCATCCCTCTTTACATTATGCACCTCTCCATCACGATGGATTGCGTAAGCGTAATAGGATGATATGTGAATGGATAGAAGTAACAAGACCGTCTCTGATGCTTGTTGATGTTTCGGTGGAAATAGCAACCCTGGCGAGCCTAAACGGTTTACCGTTTATTTACACGCGGCTTTCCGGAGAAAGGCGGGATACTGCGCACGAAAGCATATTCAGAGCTGCCGCAGGACTCTTATGTCCTTTTCATAGTCTCCTAGATGCACCCGACACAGAAGACTGGATAAAAATCAAATCGGTTTATTTTTCAGGCTTATCTCAAACACTATCGAGCTTTCGCACGATTGCGAAGAGCTTACTTGTCGTGCTCGGCCGTGGTGGGCATAGCATTGATTTAACAAATCTGGCCGAGATGGCTAGTGAGCTTACTGAATGGCGTATTGATGTCATTGGTCCTTTGGATACGCGGCCGGATTTGCCGACCAACTTGCACATTCACGGCTGGGTTGATCAGGTAGGCCCATACATTGCAAGGGCTAATGTGGTCGTAGGCGCTTGCGGCGATGGCCTTCTAGGTGATGTAACCGCCCTTGGAAAGCCTTTTATTGCTCTACCGCAAGCAAGACCTTTCGGCGAGCAGCATGAAAAAGCAAGACGCCTCGCTGAAATCCATGCGGCGATTACATGTGAAGCATGGCCAGCATCATGGCGGACGTTATTGGAAAAAGCAAAAAAACTCGGCAGTTCCATAGTGAACCTGCACGATGAAAGTGGGCCGAGACATGCATCTGACTATCTTCTCTCCATGGCGCATCAATATTCGGTGGACATGGTGTCGTTGGCGAAAGTGAGGACACTGTGAGCTGTAGTGTATTGACCTTGAACAAGAACCGTGATGAACATCTGCTCAATCTCATTACCGGACTTGAACGGAACTCTTCCAAGCCCGACGAACTTATCGTCGTCGAGATGGGCCAGAGACGAAACCCTCTACCCCAAGTTTCCTTCCCTATAGTAGAGGTTAGACTAACTGCCACGGAACTTTTACCCTTGGCGGCTGCCCGTAACTTGGCCGTTCGTCATGCGTCAAAAGACACACTCCTGTTCCTTGATGTAGACTGTATTCCATCGGAACATTTTGTAAGAAATTTAATTGCCGACGTGCTGCGTTACAATGCAATAATCAGTCCCGAGGTTTTTTACCTTCCGGAAAGAGCTGACTTGACCAATGCCAACGACACTTATTTATCTGAAATCGGTGCCTCGCACCCTGTTCGCATCTTTCCTAAAAGCGGTGCCGTGCAAGAGAACAATCCTGGCTTGTTCTGGTCTCTCGCTTTCGCGATGCGGCGTTGCACCTTCTCAATGCTAGGGGAATTCTGTGAAGACTATATAGGCTACGGCGCCGAGGATACAGATTTCGGCTTTCAAGCGGATAAACACGATGTGCGACATCTGCTTACTGCATCTTGTTGCGCGTTTCATCAATATCACGAGTCAATGGACCCGCCATTAAACCATTTCGATGATATTGTTGCCAACGCTTCGACCTTTTACAAACGTTGGGGGAAGTGGCCCATGGAAGGCTGGTTGCAAGCTTTCGCCGACAGAAAATTGATTGATTGGCGGCACGACCATATCGTCGTACTCGCAAGCCCGACCGCGATGCAAGAACAGGTTTAAGCCTCTCTTATTTAAAGCTCGCGCGGCTGCCATTTATTTCGATCGTATCTTCCGCTTTGATTGCAAAGCGATCACCATTTGGAAACGTGACGAAACATCCTTTGGGACATATTTCAACTGTTTGATCCGCCTTCAGTGAGACATCCCTCCTAGACGTCCCTTCTGTCACAACAAGCGATTGGGTTTTTTGATCAGTATTCTTGATACTTGCAGCAAAGCTGTATCCGTTTAACGTGCATAGCACTGCCACGGCTAGAAACAATCTACTCCATTTCATCTCAGGTAATTCCTTCATCGGAAAAGCGCTTATAAACCGCAAAACGAATCTTGTTGGTCACAGCCGTCGTCGAGGTTATATCGGGCACATAGACGGCCAAGGTAAAGTTAAGATTATTGCTGTCGAAGCTCGCGAAGCTTACCCAAGGTGCGGGATTTTTCAATATTCCCTCTGCCTGTGAGGCTATCTCCATAAGAACATCGACTATATGCTCCGGGTCCGTCATCGCTGGCACGATAAGTGGAATGTCCACCCGCCCGATCTTGTTACGATGTGTCCAGTTGCCAACATTGTTGTTGATGAGGCTGGAATTTGGAACAATAATCGTCTCACGCTTGAACGTCTCAACTTCTGTCGCACGGACGCTAATGCGCTTGACTATTCCACTTGTTGTTCCAGTTTCTACGTAGTCTCCGACCTTGAAAGGCCGTTCTGCCAATAAGATCAGTCCAGAAACAAAGTTTTGTACGATATTTTGTAAACCAAAACCAATACCAAGCGAGAGGCCACCGGCTATCAAAGCAAGACTGCTAAGGTTGAAGCCAGCCGCCGATAGTCCGATCAGTGCGGAGAGTGCAACGCCACCATAGCCCACAACAGTGCGGATGGAATTTCTAACACCGGAGTCTACCTTGCCTCGCGCTAAAACAGTACCATCAAGCCAACCAATGAACCAACGGATCAGAAACCAGCTTATCAGGAAAAATACAACGCCGGTCAGTATTCCGACCAGTGATATCGAAACATTTCCGATTTGAAAACCTGTCATCATATGGACAAAGGTCGTGAAAATATCACTCCCTGAAAACCCCAATTGCATAGCAATAGGAGGAACGCATAGCGCAATCACAATGAGGTTGAGGAGGATGCCTGCAAAGAGGCCAAGCTGATCCATCGTGCCGTCATCAATATTGAAACGCTGCACAAGACGGCGACCTATTGAGGTTTTCGCAAACTCACCCTCTCCCGCTATCGCGCGTGCTGTTTGAATGCCAAGATACATCAAAACCAGAAACGCACCGCTTACGACGATCTGCTGCGCTATAAAACGCGCCATTCCGACATAGCCTGCGAAAGCTGTCAAAATAGGCAATAGGCCAACGATGATAAGCGGAATACGAATATACAAAGGCCACGGAGCAACCGCCTGATCATCATTTCCGCGTATACGGGCACGCACGAATGATATTGCCAAGATAATGAGCCCCACAAGCATAACGGATATAAAACTTTTGGCGATCGCCAAAGATAATGGTGCCGCAACAGCCCTGTAAACCGCATTAAACACATAGTCCGCACCCATAACAAGCGCGAGAGCCGTCAACAACACGACCAACAAACGCGCTGGTCGAGGTGCGATATTCATCAACCGTAATTCTGGCGACTTAGGTGAGAGGATAACAAACGACATCCTTGCTATGAAGAATATCAGCACGAACTCGTCTGCAATCGAACGGAATACCGGACGGAGCTCCGTCCAACTCATTCCGAAGTAATCGAAAAACAACAGTACTGACGCGACAAACACAACACAAATGATTGTTGGAATCAGGGTCGAAACAAAAGCGACCGATAAACGGGTCAAGTACGAAACCTGATCATCGTCCTGAGATACGCCTTCTTTAGCCCTACCAATCATGCGATGAGCGAAATAGGTTAGAATCAAAACGATAAACAGCGGAATCAAAATCGCAAGAAACAATTGCAACAATTTGAAATGATATACGAAATTCCACCACGACCCGATCAACGATCTGAAATCAGTCGAAGCTTCATCTGCCGATTGTGCGATCTGCTTTCCCAAGGGTGAAGAAAATTCAACACGATGTGTAAGCGTTCTAGCAAAAAGTTCTCGCGATTGTGCTATGGTCCGCTCAACAAGCCTATTGGCGTCAATTGATTCATCTTCAAGCTGACCCATCAGTGTATTGATCTTGGCCTTGTCTTGGCGCAATCCATTACGCTCGTCGGTCACCGTCTTGGCCTCAGCAACACCTTGCTGAGGTTCCCCAAGCTGATCCAAACGTAGATTCAAATCGTTGAGAGGAGAACGAAACAGTAGCGCTGTTGTGATAATTTTCGCATTTATATCTTGCGCTTTATTTCGGATATCAGTGAGCGACGTATCATCATCCTGCTCGTCATCAAATCTTTTCTGTAAAGATTTCAGCTGATCTTTGAAGCCATCCGCCACGCTTTGCTGCTGCTTGACCATATCAGCAGGCGAAACTCCGATCGCGTCTGTCGCTGCTGTTGTTTGGGCAATAGCATTGTTAAGAGAAACAAATCCAAGCAAAGAACTCCCACCGAATAAAATGGAAAATCGCAAGGATAGGATAACGATCTGTAGAAACCGGTTTAGACGCAAAGAGCTGACCACCCTGACAATGAGAAACGAATCGTCGATACATTCACACGTAAAAAAGCAGGCTCATAGTGCTGCCCGCACCGCAAATGATGTGTTTTGCACTTTTCCAACAAAATTCTTGCATAACTATGGCAATGCGACATTTAAATGCGAAAAGACGAGAAATATCCTCATCCTATTTTCGAAGTGTGTTGATTAGCTGTTCATGATCTACGATTCTCAGAGTTCAAGGGCCACCAAACGCTTTCCCTACAGGGTGAATACTGTTAAGAGCTAAACCAATTGCATTATACGCCGCATTGATTGTCATGCGGAAAGAGAAAGAAGCCGGTATGTTTTTTTTGCGTCAAAGCCGCAAAAATGAAAATCCGTTATCCTTTTCTGCCTGGATATTTCTGGGTAGTTTCATCGTATGGCTTATGGGCGGTCTTGGTATCCAAGCAAATTTGGTTGGTACAAGACAAACACAGAATACGCTTGATGCTAATCATGCAGCGACAAAGCTTCAACAGGACCGATTGAGCCTGCCAACGCAATTGCAGAAAAACGATCTTCCTTTTCACATATTGGATAAAGTAGCACATACAACCGACCTTTATTTGAGATTTGCATCGGGTCATTCGTATGTCATACCAGCGCTGCTTTCTTTGGCAACAATCGGTTCCCCGCGCCATTATGCAGTTCAGCGTGCTCCACCTTCAATCTATTGACGAATAAACAAATGACGTTTTCCGCGCTGATCTTAAAAAGGTTTCTTAAGCGCCAATCTATTGGAAAAATTTATGCGTACATCACGCTGGTTGACAGCTTTCTATTTTCTCATACTTCTAGCGGGCGTCATTGTCGCTCTGCCAAATCTCTTCACGGAAGAGCAGATGAAAACTCATTTGAGTTTTCTGCCTGACACGCGTGTAACTCTTGGCCTTGATCTACAAGGCGGTTCCTATCTTGTGCTCGAAGTTGATGCAAATTCGCTCAAGCGCGATCAACTCCGGACGGTGCTGGATAATGTCCGTGCAAAACTTCGCGAGGAGCAAATCCAAACGAGCAGTGTAAGAATGGTTGGTGACTCTGTGGTCGCCATTGTATCAGACACAGCTCAGCGCGAACGTGCTCTCACGGCATTGAAGACAATCGCTTCCACGATCCAGGGATCTTTCGGCACCGCTGCTTCAGACATCGAGGTTAGCGAACAGAATGGTGGCATACGTGTCGCTTTGACTGAGGCCGGTATTAATTACCGTGTCAGTAACGCTGTTGAACAAAGTTTGGAAATCATCCGCCGCCGTGTTGACCAAGTCGGCGTTGCAGAACCATCTATCCAGAAAGTCGGCTCTGATCGTATCATGGTGCAATTGCCTGGTTTGCAAGACCCGAAACAATTGCGTGATCTTTTGGGCACAACAGCAAAGATGACCTTCCATCTTGTTCCGCCCAGTGCCGACTTAAATAATCCACCGGTTGGCGTATCGGTTTTGCCCGGCTATACTGATGAAAGCCAACGTTATGCCATTTATGATCAAGTCGCTCTGGATGGCAATGTGCTTGAGGATGCCCGTCAAACCTTCGATCCACAGATGCCCGGGCGTTCTATCATTTCGTTTAAAATGAACTCGGTCGGCGCAAAAACCTTCGCAGAAATCACACGTCAAAACATCGGACGCCCTTTTGCGATCGTACTTGATAACAAGGTGCTCACGGCCCCTGTCATTCAGGGTGTCATTCCTGGCGGACAAGGACAAATTACCGGTGACTTCGATGCAAAGGAAGCATCTACTCTCGCCGCTTTGTTGCGCGCAGGCGCTTTGCCCGCCCCTCTTACTGTGATTGAAGAGCGTACCGTCGGCCCTGACCTTGGAGCAGATGCTATCAAGATGGGGCTCTACACCGGTGTCGCAGGTTTCGTACTTGTTGCCATTTTTATCTTCCTGCTTTACGGTCTCTGGGGTATCATCGCCGACGTAGCTCTGGCACTCCATACCGTATTGACATTCGCAGCATTGAGTTTGCTTGGTGCTACGCTGACATTACCGGGTATAGCGGGTATCATTCTTGGCATCGGCATCGCCGTCGACGCGAATATTTTGATCAATGAACGTATTCGCGAAGAAAGTCGAAAGGGCGTTGGCGCTCTCGCCGCACTAGACCGTGGTTTCAAGCATGCTTTTGCGACCATTGTCGATGCAAACGTAACTGCCGTCATTGCTACAATCCTATTGTTCTGGTTTGGCACCGGCCCTATCCGCGGCTTCGCCGTTACGATGTTATTGGGCATCATCATTTCGATGTTTACCGATATCACAGTCGTCCGCATCATCATGGCTTGGGTGGTACGCAAGTGGAAGATGAAGACGCTCCATATCCAGCCTTTCTTCAGCTTCATTCCACAGCATACCAACTTCCGGTTCATGAACGCACGCTTTATGGGAATAGGCATCTCGATTGCACTTTCCATCGCGTCTATCTTTCTTTTCTTCAAACCCGGACTCAATTTCGGTATTGACTTCATGGGTGGCAGTCAGGTTGCTATCACCACAAAATCGCCCGCCGATTTGGCGACTTTGCGGTCATCGTTGGGCAATCTTGGTGTTGGCGAGGTCGCACTACAGAATGTTGATAATGAAAATACGGTGATGATCCGCGTTCAACAACAAGATGGTGGCGAAGCGGAACAAACAACCGCTGTCGAGAAAGTCAAAACCGAAGTTGAAAAACTTTACCCTGGTGTCACGTTCGATCAAACCCAAGTCGTCGGCCCCAAGGTTTCAGGCGAACTTGCAACCGCCGGTTTTACCGCAGTTATTCTAGCGTCGCTCGCCATGACACTCTATATTTGGTGGCGATTTGAATGGTTCTTTGCGGTCGGTGCAATTGTCACGCTTGTCTTGGATACAACCAAGATGGTGGGTTTCTTTGCTTTATTCCAGCTCGACTTCAATCTGACGGCCATTGCCGCACTGCTGACAATCGTCGGGTATTCCGTAAACGACAAAGTCGTTGTTTACGATCGCATGCGTGAGAATATGCGACTTTACAAGAAAATGCCTTTACGCGAATTGATAGATATGTCGATCAATCAGGTACTTGTGCGTTGTATATTTACGTCCATGACAACGGTTCTGGCAATGTTGCCAATGGCAATTTGGGGCGGCAGCGCCGTGCATAACTTCGCCGTGCCAATGGTTGTAGGCATCATAGTAGCCACCTCCTCATCAATATTCATCGCCGCGCCAATACTCCTCTTTCTTGGAGATTGGTGGCATAATCATCATAAGGGCCGAGATCTGGTCGAGGACAAAACCAATCCCGTCGCAAGCAAATAATACGCTCTAGGGTGCGGGATAACTCATTCCGCACCCTTCCCTCTGTTTAACCAATTTAATTACTTAGGTTTAAACGACATAAGCTCGACACAAATGAATCAAATAGTGAAAAACATCTCACAAACCATTCTGACGATTCAATAAACACGAGAAAGACCGCAAACATTATGCCGCACGACACCCCCTTGATCACAACAATCGTCGTGGGCTTGTGTTTGGCTTTTCTGTTTGGAATTATCGCAAACCGTCTACGCGTTTCGCCACTTGTCGGCTATCTTTTAGCAGGCGTCATTGTCGGACCTCATACTGGCGGCTTCAGGGCCGATCCCGAACTCACAAACCAGCTCGCTGAAATTGGCGTTATCTTATTAATGTTCGGAGTCGGACTTCATTTTTCTCTAAAAGATCTTTTATCGGTCAAGGCCATAGCTGTTCCCGGTGCAATTGCGCAAATGGCATTCGCCACACTGCTCGGCATAGGCCTAAGCGCTATAATGGGATGGAGCCTTGGCAGCGGTTTAGTTTTCGGTCTGGCCTTATCGACCGCCAGTACTGTTGTTTTACTACGCGCCATGCAGGAAAGGCGTTTAATAGAGAGCGAACGTGGACGGATTGCTGTCGGATGGCTTATCGTCGAAGACCTTGCGATGGTTATGGCCTTGGTACTTGTGCCAGCGCTTGCAGGCGCCCTTGGTGGTAGAGCAGATGTTGCGGTCGATCCACTGGTCGCCTGGCTTGGTCTTGGTATTTGGGGTATTGTCGGACTTACCATCACCAAAGTGGTGTTGTTTGTCGCCATTATGCTGATTGTTGGTCGCAGAGTTATCCCATGGCTTTTAAAGGTTACGGCTCAATCGGGTTCACGCGAACTTTTCAGATTAAGTGTCTTGGCAATTGCGTTGGGGGTAGCGTTTGGTGCTGCCCATCTTTTCGGCGTTTCATTGGCACTCGGGGCATTTTTTGCAGGAATGATTATGAGCGAATCAGAGCTCAGCCATCGCGCAGCAGAGGAATCGCTCCCATTACGTGATGCCTTCGCGGTTTTGTTTTTTGTATCAGTTGGGATGCTTTTCGATCCATTGAAAGTCTTGACCGATTTCTTCCCACTATTGGCCACCCTATTTATCATCATCATCGGGAAATCATTTGCAGCCTTCGTCATCGTCAAAGCATTCAAACATCCAAATGGGACAGCATTGACAATTTCCGCCAGCCTCGCACAAATTGGCGAATTCTCATTTATTCTTGCAGGACTCGGTTCAAGTCTTGGCTTATTGAGCGACGATGCACGTGATCTTATTCTTGGTGGCGCGATTTTATCGATACTCCTCAATCCATTGGTCTTCATCGCCGCAGACAAGATAAAACAACGTTTAGAGCGCCCCCTTTCAACACAGCAGGACTCCCACGACATCATAGAGATAAACTCCGCCGATGCAGATGAAGACCCTTATTCCGTTAGTGCCAAAACGAACCATACAATTGTCGTTGGATACGGACGTGTCGGACGTAGAGTTTCAGAAGCACTGTGGAAGAATGGTGATTCTCTCGTCGTCATCGAAGACGCATCGAGGACAGCTGACCGCGCGAGACAGGATGGCATGGAGACTATTTATGGAAATGCTATCAATCGAGAGGTTTTGCAAGCGGCCAATATCTCCGCCGCTCTTCGCATTGTTATTGCTATGCGGAGCACGATTGAAGCTGGCCAAGTGGTCGCTCAGGCGCGATACGCTAAAAATGACATAAAAATCATCGCCCACGCCTTAGCAGATGCCGAAACAGCCTATCTCATGGAGCTCGGTGCTGATATTGTGGTGACGGATGACGAAGAAATAGCTAATGGTATGATAGAGCATCTAGTCGGTCGACGGCCAAACCTCGATAGCCAATCGACAGGCTCAGACGCAAATGCTGAAACGGTGGTGCGAGAGCCACGAAAAAAGAGTAGACCCGCGTGAAACTGAAGAAATATATTTGGCCTCTTATCGGCATCATCGCAATGATGGTTTCCATCTATATTCTCTATAACAAATTATCATCGATTTCCTTCGGCGATGTCATGGGCAGACTTGAAGAGCTCAGCCTACACCACTGGGTTCTTGCATGTTTTTTCTCTTTAGTTGCTTATGCCGCGCTTGCCGGCTACGACCGAATAGCGCTGCAACATCTCAACCGCAAGATTTCATGGCTGTTTATCGCCATTTGCTCATTCACCACCTATGCGCTTTCCCATAATATAGGCGCATCCGTTTTTTCCGGTGCAGTCGTACGCTATCGTGCATATAGCATGAAAGGTTTGAGCGGTGCTGAAATTGCGGTTCTCGTTGGTTTCTGTTCCTTTACCTTCGCGCTAGGTACAATTTTGCTATCGGGTATCGTCTTGGTGATCAGACCAGACATCATTACCTTGGTTCATGATGATATACCGGCTTGGCTGGCAATGACGATTGGTATCGTGATGCTTGCCTTAGTGGCGCTTTATGTGTTCGGAAGCTGGCTGCAGCTCAAACCGTTGAAAATCGGGAAGTCCTTCCAGATATCGTATCCCCGCTTCAAGATCGTTTTACAGCAACTACTCATCGGGCCTCTTGAACTACTCGGAGCAGCTGGTATCATCTATTCGGTTTTGCCTGAAGTCGGAAATCCGGGCTTTGTCGCTGTTTTGGGGGTTTTTCTAGCTTCTTTTACCGTCACCCTTCTATCCAATGCACCGGCTGGCGGTGTTGGCGTATTAGAAGCAGTCTTCATGGCTGGTATGCCTAATATGGATCCCGCCGACGTAATTGCCGCACTTATCGTATTCAGACTGCTATATTTGATCATTCCGTTGATTATCTCGCTATTCTTTGTCGCAATATTCGAGATTGATCAGTATCGCCAACGTAATCGAACAACGCCCCGACAATAGACCAAAAACAGCTTACTCAAGTTACAGAGCTGTGCCGATAACCGGTTTCTTGGTACGCTCTATCTCAACACCGATTGCCAAGGGCCCAAGATCGAGCTTGTCGACGCGAACGATCACTTTTCTTACGCGCGGATAGGCGAGAATAAAAGCTGCTATACGTTCTGCCAATGTCTCGACCAATTCAACATGTCCCAAAGCGACAAGATTTCGGATACCATCAAGAATAAGATCATATGAAAAAATGTGCCGCATATCTTCAGGGTTGGCCGACAGGCGCGCCACTTCGGCTGAAATGTTAAACCGAACGTTTTGTTTTCGGCCATACTCGTGCTTGTAGGCTCCGATTTCGACAGGCAGAATAAAATCTTCGACGATGATACGATCCGTACCCAAAGCATCACCTAAGGAGTTGAAACTGAGATCGGTATCGAAGGGCAAAAGTGCGCGGATCAATGAAGTCGTCGTATCATCGCCAAAATGGCCATGTGTTATGGGGTGTTCGACAGAAAAACCAAGCCAGTCAGGAGAAAACGGTAACAGCCGTGGTATATCTGGTGCTTCCAGATTACCCATAATGCCACCAGCTATCCCTGCATCATGCGTATCTTGGATAAATTGCCCGATATCGGCCACCTCAAGCTGACTCAGAATATGCAGGTTTGTTTGACTTCCACGTAACAGAAAGCCGCAGACCCCCAAGGCAGCAGCGCTTTTCATCAAAGAGCTATCAGGTATATTTGAAGTGGTAATTGCTATCACAAGTTTAAAAGAACGAAGCTGGCAATCAACGGCCATAACAAGAGGTAATAGTTCTGAACGGCTTGCCGATAGAATAAGCTTTTCAACCTTCAAAGACGAGAGTGTATCTGCAGGCACAGCGGCCCCGCTATCGATTGCAAACCAGATATGCGGTTCGTAATCCGTATAAGCGTCTAATAAGGCGCGATACTCTTTGCATTTCTGCAAACTGCCAGTCATCATGACAATTTCGGCGCGCGAACGATATGCGATCCGCACATCATCTGGTTCGCTCAGCTCGACCAATAATTTCGTCATTTCAGTAGCCTGTCACTGTAACGCAAATACATCAACTTATCTTACGAATATGTATCAACCCAGAATTCATTTTGAAAAGCTCATCTAACACGGTTTTTGCACTCGCTTCAATCAATGTGCTCGGCTTAAAATTTCCAGCATCATCAATATATTGCGAATATCCAGGCACCGGAATTGTTTCCAATATAGGAACCATTTTAACTGCATTAACCATCAGGCGCGCCGTTTCTGCAGCACGAATCCCTCCAGATACACCGCCATAGCTCAGAAAGGAAACAGCTTTATAATTCCATTCACTGTTCAGGAACGTTACCGCGTTCACAAAAGATGATGGCGGCAGATGATCATATTCGGGTAAAACAAAAATATACGCATCAGCCCGTGCAGCAATCTCACTCCAACGCTTCGTATGCTCATGCTGATATTGATGCGCCCGAGGGTGCATTGGTTCATCAAATAGGGGTAAAGCTATATCCGCTAAATCAACGACTTCAACACGAAATGCATTATGGCTTTCTGCATATGATTGTAACCAGCTCGCAAGACGTGGGCCGGACCGCCCAGGGCGGGTAGATGTGATGATAATCTGTAGATGCGGCTTCATATCTCTGCCCTTCGCATTGGTTTGATGTTCTTTTTGAAACGCCGATTTTGCAAATCGCCCGAAAAGAACAACATAAAGATCAAAGCATGTATACCCGATCTTTATGCTGTAGGCTTCACTGCTACAATTGCGTTATTGCGCTTTCTCGACTATCAGAGGCGAGATCAAAACTTTTGCAATATTGCGACGTTCCATTTCCACCACCTTAAAATTCAAACCTTCGGCATCAAAGCTTTCGCCCGCCGTTGGTAAATGCCCAAAGTGCCAAAGCATAAATCCTGCAAGTGTCGTATAACGATCGTTATCGTCAACGAGATCTCTGTCTAAATAACCACTTAAACGACGAATGTCGGCATAGCCTTCAACCAGCAGGCTACCATCCTCCAGACGTTCCGCGACAACCGGTTCATCGTCATCATCTGGAAAATCACCAGCGATAGCTTCAAGGATATCGGTGGGTGTCGCTACCCCTTCAAATGAGCCATGCTCATCAACGACTATAGCAAGCTGAATTGGAGAATGACGTAGTTGCTCCATTAACCGCAAAACGCTGGTATGTTCATGAACAACCAAAGGTTGCCGCATAGCCTTTTGCCAATCGATCTTTTTTCCCTCAGCGAGGTTTAGCAGTAGATCTTTTGTCAAAGCTACGCCGACAAATTCATCAACTTTGTCGCGTGCCAAAATAAGGCGGCTATGCTTGAATTGCTGAAGCTCCGCCCGCATTTCTTTCTCATCCGCATCAAGATCCAACCATTCTATCTCATTTCGCGGCGACATAATCGAGCGAACAGGTCTGTCGGCCAAATCTAGTACGCCTCGAATCATTTCTTTTTCTTCGGGTCTGAACAGCTCTGACGCGGCTGCCTGTTCCGCGATCACATCGACAGTTTCCCCAAGGTTTCCTTCATTTCTGCCGCCGCCTAATAAACGTAAGACAGCGCCGGCCGTTCTCTCCCTCAGATCATTTGTCGTAACAAGTTTTTCGCGGTTATGCCGACCTATCTGGTTGAATGCTTCGATGAGAACCGAAAAGCCGATAGCTGCGTAGAGATAACCTTTCGGAATATGAAAGCCAAAACCTTCAACAACAAGACTAAAGCCAATCATCATTAAGAAGCCAAGACACAGTATAACGACTGTTGGATGGCGGTTGACAAATCGCATTAGAGGTCCTGAACCCCACATCATAACAGCCATTGCTATGATGACGGCGATATACATGACGGCCATCTGATCTTTCGGGATCATGCCCGTTGCCGTGATAATACTATCGAGAGAAAAGACAGCATCAAGTACGACGATTTGCACAATAACTTGCCAAAACACGGCATGTACAACGCCGGTCTCTTTCTCATGCGTATCGCCTTCCAATCTTTCATGCAATTCCAGTGTTCCTTTGGCCAAAAGGAAAGCACCACCAACAATCAAGATGATGCTGTGCCAACTGAAATTGAAAGAAGCGACAGAAAAGATGGTTTCGTCTAGCGTCATCACCCAGCCGATGACCATCAAGAGGCAAAGGCGCATGAGCAGCGCAAGACTTAATCCCGTAAGCCGCGCGCGGTTTCGTAGGTGCGGTGGTAATTTCTCAGCCAAAATGGCGATAAACACAAGATTGTCTATACCCAGTACAATTTCCAGGAAGATCAAAGTAACAAGGCCAAGCCAAGCGTGGGGATCTGCAATCCATTCCATAACGTTCAATTTCCTAAAAACATTGTCGGAGATATTTTAATCTGAATAAACCATGAGGCGCGAGACGCATCTTTGCGACTTAAATCTCCGAAGCGGAGAGCGAAATGAACAGCGGCCGAATCAAGATCGCCATGATCGCAAACCAAACGATAGCGAACAAAAAGAGAGTGGGGATATTCAGGAAAATCACATGGCGGCCTAAACCGCTTGATACAACTATAAGGGTCTTCTGAATTTTGGTCGGGCATTACGCTCGATCATCCTCTGCATAACTGTCCTAAAAAGCAGGACTCTGTTGATCAAGAGAATATAATGGGCACAATTCGCCGGAAGATCAAGCCACATAGATCCATTTTAACAGTGTGTGGATAAATGCCGCACGAAAAAATGCTATTTGACTGACGTTTTGGCTATAGACAACCCGCTTTAGGAAGGCTATAGAACCGCTCGTTGACATTACAACAACTCGTGGGTGATTAGCTCAGTTGGTAGAGCAGCTGACTCTTAATCAGCGGGTCGTAGGTTCGATCCCTACATCACCCACCAATCTCCTTTTATGAAATTACATGAATATATTTGGCTGTTACTGTTGGTTTGGAGACTCCAAGGCCTTTTGTTTTGAAGCTTCGCTTTGTCGGGTAAAAAAGTCGCGTTTAAAATTGATCATCCATCTGCAGGAATACAAGGTTTTACTCCTTAGCTTTAATCCAGATACAGCTTTCCCTCCGCGTACTTAACCGCATGGCCACCTATCCGAGCTGCTACAAGTTTTCCCTTCTCAACGTGCCATTCTAATCTAATCCGGGAAAGACGCCCCATTTCCATGCCCTGTTCCAACCAGATCTGTTTTGTACCATCCATAGGTTTATCGAAGTGCTGTACAATACCGCAAAACGCAGAAGCTGCTGACCCCGTTGCAGCATCCTCACTTCCATCTGGTCTAAACATCCGAGCATGAAACGCGCTCTGAAAAAGCTGAGTCTCGCGGCTATAAAGATAGAATGATGGTGTCTTACCCTCGATTTTATCGAAGTTTTCTTCGATATAAATAGGATCTGGCAAGGCGGAGGCTACCGTTTTCAAGTTATGCAACGGCACGAAGAAAAAAGGAATTCCAGCAGTCCATAACGATGGAAAATGGTTTTCGAAACCAACTTCCTGACTTTCCAGTCCAAACGCTGCGGCAAAGGTTTCTTTTTGTATATCCAGAGGTAAACGCTCGGGCAGTTTAGGCAAATCAAATTCCGCAAAACTTCCCTTATCTTGCCAATTGACAACCGCACGTACTGCGCCGATTGTTTCCTCCACAATAATAAGCGTATCGCCATCACCTTGGCCTTTTTGCGCTAAAGCTGCAACGGCTCCTATCGTCGGATGACCAGCAAACGGCATTTCACCGTTGGGTTTAAAAATACGCAGGCTTGCTGTGTGCATCGGATTTGTCGCCGGCAATATGAATACAGTTTCAGATAAATTAAATTCTTGTGCAATCGCTTGCATCTGCAAGCTGCTTAAACCAATCGCATCATAAACGATAGCAACGGGATTTCCCGCCAAGACAGTGTCGCTGAAAACATCGAAGATTTCATAAAAGCGACCTCCAGAAGTATCAGCCATGACTTTTCCCTTTATCCGACGAACAGATTTCCGCAGTCTATATTTATGATGACAAGAAGCGCTGTGTAAAGTTTGAATGATTAGGCGCGTTAAAAAGGCGCAGGTTTAAACCTGCGCCTCTAACTTGAACGAAGCGGAACACTTTCACGCTTAAAAATTTTATTTTCTACTCTGCCGTTAGTGTAAGCTTGGATACACCAACCGCTATATTTGCCCCTTCATGTGCTTCGACACTCAGCGGTTGCAGCGAAAAAACCTTGTTATCGCCTAACAGAATATTTGCTCCACCACCAACACCAGCCGCAGCATCTACGCCCAAGCCACCATATTTTCCAGCTAGAATGCCTTGTTTATATGCATCAGCACTGGCCGCCAAGACCATCCATGACATCTGGCCTTTACCTGTTTTGCCAATATCAATACCGATTTGTTCAATCTGACCTGTGTATTTATCAGGCATAGCTCCTTTATCATTCGGCTGATAAAGGCAAGATAGCTTTTCCGTCGCCTTGAATATGTGTCCTTCAGCACCCTGTCCTGTACACACCAGCATGCCTACCGTCACTTTATCCGCAGCGAATGCTCCGGATGAAGCCCATATTGCGCTGCCAGCCGTCAAACCTACGACCATCATAGTTTTCAAAAAATCAGACATTCTCATGAACCCTTCCACATTAACAACCGTTAATTTGGTACCTAAATGTGGCGAGACAAGTGTTACATACACGATCTTCTTAATGAATTTTTCGTGACAAATTAATTTTGCTCGGCCGTTGTGGAGTGCCCGATAAGTGCCCACATCAATCTAAAAGGATATTTATGTCATGACTGTACGTATATTTAAATTTTCAGCAATTTTATGTTTAAGTGTTTTGAGCGTGGCGAGCATATCTGAAGCTATTGAAATTAACAGTCCTCAGGCACCCGCTAGAAGACCTTCCATCGCCCCATTGCCAAACAGCCATTACGACCAGCCTCAAAGCAATCGAAATTATCAACCGCAACAAACGGTGCCTGGTGGTCCAACGTTTAAGCTCAATACCGGCCCAGACATCAATCACCAGCAATGGTGCAATAGCCGCTATAAAAGCTATCGTTCATCTGACGATAGCTATGTAGACCATGGTGGTGTGAGACAAAACTGCCAATCACCTTTCCCAAGATAACGGAACACACCAAGCTTCGTTATTTGTTCGACGGCTCAGCCAAAACGATTTTGACCGAGGGAGCCTTTTCTACTCATGATCCAAAGACACAAAGTGAAAAGCAATAATGAAATACCGAAAATTGAAAAAAGCTCAATATCTATGAGCGTCGACGAGTTGTCTGTATGATAAAGGAAAGCTAGCACTTCCTGCGGTGTGTAACCCAGAAGGACGCCGATGAAGAGTGAAATTGGGAAAAATAAGAGGAAAACTATAAAGGCAGAAATAAAATTGATAACATTAACGATAAAGCTGTAAATAAAAACCAAGGTTATTGATAAGATCGGTGGCATCCACCAACCTGTCAAATCCTGATCGTGAAGTCGGCGGACAACGAGCGCCGGTATAGGCAGCATAAAAATCCAAGCCAGCGGGAAGTAAAGCAATTGCTTTAGCAATACAGTATCAGCCGTCCCTGTCAGCAGAAAGCTTAAACGAATTAACTCGGAGCGCAAAAAATAGGCGATAACGGCGAGAAAAATGACACCTAAGACGTAAAACCAGAATTCACGTCGTGATGACCGGCCTTGGAAGTAGACGCTCGATTTTATCGTTTTCCATATACTCGCAAACATGTTCCCCCACCTTTAGGCACAGCATAAAAAAATGAGGTGACCAAGTCACCCCATTTTCGGAATAAATCACTGGTTTAGTCTAATTGCGTTCTTTATCTACCAACGCATTAGATTTAATCCATGGCATCATACCGCGCAATTTCTCGCCAACAGCTTCAATTTGATGTGCATCGTTCAAGCGACGTATGCCTTTGAAGCGGGCGGCACCGGCTTTGTATTCTTGCATCCAATCCGATGTAAACTTACCCGTTTGGATGTCGTTAAGAACACGTTTCATCTCGGCTTTTGTTTCAGCAGTAATGATGCGAGGTCCGGTTACATATTCGCCCCATTCCGCGGTATTTGAAATTGAATAGTTCATGTTGGCGATACCACCCTCATAGATGAGATCGACAATAAGTTTTACTTCGTGCAAGCACTCAAAATAAGCCATTTCAGGCGCATATCCAGCTTCAACCAATGTCTCGAAGCCAGCACGAATCAACTCGACCAAACCGCCGCACAAGACAGCCTGTTCGCCGAATAGATCGGTTTCGCATTCTTCCTTGAACGTTGTTTCGATCACACCGGAACGGCCGCCGCCAACACCGCAAGCATAAGACAAGGCAACATCATGCGCATTGCCGGATGCATCTTGATCAATAGCAATAAGGCATGGGACGCCGCCACCCTTCAGATACTCTCCGCGGACGGTATGACCAGGGCCTTTAGGGGCGATCATAACGACGTCAACAGTCTTCTTGGCTTCAATCAGACCAAAGTGTACATTCAAGCCGTGAGCAAAAGCAATGGCGGCTCCATCACGCAAATTATCATGAATATGTTCTTTGTAGATATCGGCCTGCAATTCGTCAGGGGTTGCCATCATGATCAGGTCGGCCCATTTTGCTGCTTCAGGCACAGAAACAACCTTAAAGCCGTCAGCCTCAGCTTTTTTTGCCGTAGCTGAGCCTGGGCGCAGAGCGATTTGTACGTCTTTTGCACCGGAGTCTT
Organism: Bartonella sp. LJL80; assembly: GCF_054871565.1. Taxonomy (NCBI): domain Bacteria; kingdom Pseudomonadati; phylum Pseudomonadota; class Alphaproteobacteria; order Hyphomicrobiales; family Bartonellaceae; genus Bartonella; species Bartonella sp. LJL80. The sequence continues at coordinate 92,128 of NZ_JBTXLM010000004.1, read as the reverse complement.
TGAGGTTCAGCGCATGAGCGCGTCCTTGAGAACCATAGCCAACGATGGCTACCTTTTTAGATTTGATCAAGTTTACATCTGCATCACGATCATAATAAACGCGCATGGAATACTCCCTTAAAAATGCGATTGTTTCATTAGGTGAATGTCTTCCGTCCCATACAGAACGAAAAATTGTCGCGTGGCTGTTCTCGCCTCGCGAATAATGTGGGCGTCATCCATAACAAGATTATCACCCAGCAATATGCGAATCTGCATGTCACGAACGACAAGGCCGAAGAATGTTCGAAATGCATTGTCAATGTCGTCGAAATGCAGAAAATTAAGTTCTAAACCCAGCTGCAAGATTGGCTTCAACCGACGAGCCATCGCCGATGGGCCATTATGAAGTACGATGTCGCCCAAGCGGGATTTATCAGAAGCTGCATGGCTCACAGCCAAACGATTCAAGGCTATCGACGTCTGCGATGACAACACCATGAGCCAATCACGTGCAAAATGTTCCAAGCTCGAAAAAAGCGCTTCGCTATCCAATGCCTCGCGGTTTAACGGCATGACGCGGACACGTGAAGCCTGCCATTGCACCATCGCTTCTAGAAATGAATCCCGATCACCGAACCACTTATACAATGTCTCTTTCGAGCAGCTAGCGGCATGTGCAATATTAGACATGGTCAAGGCTACATTGCCCTTTACCAACAAATGCAATGCAGCATCCAAAACGTCCTTCTGACGTTCCGTAAGCGTATTCTCCAAAACGGATGTCGATTGCTGCATAACCGCCACTCAAACCCAATAGTACCGTACCGTACGGTACTATGTCTTATTGGGGCGAAAATGGCAAGGACTATCTCTGTCTGTGTTGATCGGTATGGTTTGCGTATTCTAATAGACGACTTGCGACAGATCAAAGCAAAGCAAAGCGAGCCGGTAGCCCCATGGTATTTCATACACACAATAAAAAACTATCGAAAAGCCTTTATTTTGGTTATTTTTACCGTCGTACACCCCAATCTCACAACTGTCTGATGTTCGCAAAACGAGTGTTTCGATGACGGAAAATCCTCAAGATAGATATAGATAATGAAATATAGGTCGAGTGTTCCAAGCACCAATGGTCATCTAATCCGTCCTTCATACGAACGAGAACCGACAAAGAAACCCCGGCGCACTTATTACGCCGGGGCCATTGTTAGACCGTAACCTGGGTTCCGATCTCCACAACGCGACCTGTAGGTATTTGGAAATACTCGGTCGCATCTGAAGCCGTACGGGCCAAGAATATAAAGAACTTATCTTGCCATAAAGGCATATCCGATTTCGCTGCCGGTTTTATTGATCGGCGGGACAGGAAGAAGGAGGTTGTCATAATATCAAACTTCCATCCCAATTTACGGCAGATTGCCAAAGCTCTCGGTATATTAGGTTGTTCCATGTACCCGAACGTCAGTGTCACCTGCATAAACCGCTCGTTAAATTGCGATACGCGCGCCCGATCTGCTGACGATACTCGTGGAGTAGGCGCAGTGCGAACAGTCAAAATGACGTTGTTTTCGTGCAGCACCTTGTAATGCTTTAAGCTATGCATCAAGGCGCTCGGTGCGCTCTTTGGGTCACCGGTGAGAAAAACCGCAGTTCCAGGAACGATCATCGGTGGCTTCTCACCCATTTTTTCCACAATAAGGTCGAGCGGCACCTCTCCCTTGCGTGTTTTATTGAAAAGATGACGACTGCCACGAACCCAAGTCCACATGACAAGGACAATAACCAATGCAAGCCCGATAGATGCCCAACCGCCTTCATGGACTTTTGCCAGGTTTGCACTGAAGAACAGCAAATCAATAGACAAGAAGCACGCTGTTAATAAGAGGCAAAGTGGAAGGCTCCACTTCCAGATGCGTGTCATAACGATGAACAGAAGCGAGGTCGTTACGAGCATATTACCGGTGACCGATATACCGTAAGCTGCGGCAAGATTGGTCGATTTCTCAAATCCAATAACCAGAATCACTACGACGATAGCCAATAAGAGATTGACTCTCGGCATATAGATTTGCCCTAAAGTTTTTTCCGACGTATGGAGAATTTCCAACCGAGGAAGAATATTAAGCTGAACCGCCTGACGGGCCATAGAAAACGCACCGGTGATGACAGCTTGCGATGCAATTACGGTTGCCATCGTTGCAAGCACAATCATCGGTATAAGAGACCAGGACGGCAACATTTGATAGAACGGGTTTGCCGCAGCCTGTCCATGCGAAAGTATGAAGGCGCCTTGCCCCAAATAGTTAAGGATAAGACAGGGAAACACAATCCAAAGCCATGCCGCTACGATAGGTTTACGGCCAAAATGGCCGAGATCCGCATACAACGCTTCAGCACCTGTCACAGCAAGGAATACGGCGCCTACAGCGGCAAAAGAAGTTGCGGGATTGTCGAGAATATAATTCACCCCATACCAAGGTAGCAGAGCACGGAATATCGAAAGATCATCAAAGATGTGATACAGACCAAAGCCACCGAGCGCGAGAAACCACACGAGTGTAATCGGGCCGAATATGATTGCCACTTTGCCGGTACCAAATCTCTGTACGGAAAATAGCACGATAAGAATGACGACAGTGATGGGGACAATGAACGGTTCTAGGTTTGGTGCAACAACTTCCATGCCCTCAACAGCTGAAAGAACAGACACAGCAGGCGTGATAACCGCATCACCAAAGAACAACGATGCACCCAATATGCCTATTCCGAGTGCCCAACCGCCCTTCTTTTTAAAGGTCGTGCGCGCTAATGCCATGAGCGAAAGGATGCCGCCCTCACCATTATTGTCGGCACGCAGAACAAAGACGACATATTTAATCGTAACAATAAGCGCGAGCGCCCAAAAAATAAGGGATATGACCCCGAAGATATCGGCCTGCACAATCGCGTCGGAGCCGGCACCCGCATGCAGCGCCTCACGAAACGCGTAGATCGGACTTGTGCCTATATCGCCGTAAACAACGCCAATGGCACCCAGCAGAAGCAATCGAAAGCTTTCTTTCGAATGATCATTGTTTTCTTCCATTGTTGAAACGTCAGCAGCCGAAGCATCGCTATCTTGAAGTTCCGCCATAAGGCATTCCTTTCAGCCAAGGCTTAAACCTTGGTCATATGAACTGTTATGTGGGGGATTAAGAATCAGACCAGACAGATGTATCCTTCATCCGTCACTTATGCCTCTTTGATAATTTCAAATCACGACAACGCCTTCTTAAAACGTTGTACGGTGCTTCTCATACCATATTCTAGCGCATCTGCAACAAGCCCGTGTCCAATAGAGACTTCGGCAAGCCAAGGAATACGCTTCACCAGTGCCGGTAAATTAGCCACTGTCAAATCATGTCCGGCATTGATATCCAATTGTAAAGATTTGGCTTTTTCTGCTGCAAGACCTAAGCTTTCCAATGCATCGGCCTGTTGTTGCGCATTGTCATAAGAATCTCCATAGGGGCCTGTGTAAAACTCAACTCTTTCGGCACCGATTGCCTTGGCATGGTCCAGCCCCTCGGTTGTCGGATTAGCAAAAAGCGAAACGCGAATTGTCTTACTTTTCAATCTAGCCACGATGGGTGTTAAAAACTCTTTTTTGTCCGCAAAGTCCCAACCGTGGTCTGAGGTAGATTGCGACGGCGAATCGGGAACAAGCGTCACCTGATCGGCATATTTTTCGGCTAAATCTAGAAACGCGGCGTCGGGATAGCCTTCGATATTAAATTCAGCAAATGGAAATTCGTCATCAATAAGCTGTCTGATATCAGGCAAATCATTGAAACGAATATGCCGTTGATCGGGTCTCGGATGAACCGTCAACCCAGCCGCACCGGCGTCGAGCGCGATACGTCCTAATCCGGTCACACTGGGCCATGGCAGGTCTCGCCTGTTACGCAGCATAGCAATTGCATTGAGATTGACCGATAATTTCGCTGTCATCAATGTCACCCTAAAATAATTAAAAACGCTTTTGGTCTGGAACCTTCGGCGCTGAGTCTACATATAACCTACTTGCACGCGATAAAAGGACAAAAACATGCTACCTGAAAATACACTATCTGTGATCAGCAAAATAGCCACAGACCGGTCAGATGCATTGGCATTTTCCGTCAACGGGGTCCTCACATCGGCAGATGTCGAAAACTTATATGGGCTTTTCGATGCCGCCGCAGATCATAAAGACGATATAGATATGATCGTCATTTTCAAGGAATATGAAGGCATTGATTGGGGTGCCCTTTTTAATGAAGACACGGCGGCCATTCGATCCGAAGCATTCAAAAAATTAAGACGATATGCTATTGTCGGAGGGCCTTCATGGCTTAATCTTGCAATCGAATTCTTCAGGCCGTTTGGTAAAATTGATGCAAAATGGTTTTCGTTAGAGGACGAAAATGAAGCATGGGCCTACATAAATGCAAAACCAATTTAAAACATCGAGTTATCAGCAAAATACGATTCAGTTTATCAAAAACTGTCTACAAGTTCAGCCTTTTAGGTTTAAATGGAGTTAGTTTCCGGACGTTGGAAATCCCGACGGGTGATTGAATAACGGGCAAGCTTGTCGTAGAATGTCTTACGAGGAAGTCCCAATGCTTTTGTGGTTTCACTAACCGAGCCACCATATTTTTCTAATGCAGACCGAAGAATAGCTTCTTCATGACGATCCATTTGTTCGGCCAATGTCAATAGAGATAGCTCTTCAGCGGCGCTTTCGTCTTGATGGCATCCCGGCACACCCAAAACCAGCCTATCTGCCAAGTGGAGCAACTCACGCACGTTTCCGGGCCAGTCATGTTCCTTAATCATGCGATGCACGGTCGTGGGCACATTAGGGACGTCACGTTGAAACCGTTTCGCCGACTGTTGTAGAAAATAGGCAAGTAATAACGGAATATCTTGACGGCGTTCACGCAAAGGCGGGATACGCAGTGTCACGACATTCAGACGATAATAGAGATCGCTTCGAAATCGCTCACGCGCCTCTTGTGCTCCAAGATTTTGCTGAGCTGCTGCAACAACTCGAAAATCAATTTCTATAGGTTTATCTGCCCCCAAAGGTTGGATCATGCGCGTTTCCAGTACACGTAACAACTTCACCTGCGCGGAAACTGGCATTGATTCGATCTCATCAAGAAAAAGCGTCCCCCTATCGGCACCTTGGATTAAACCAATACGTTTCTTCTCAGCGCTGGTGAACGCACCTGCGACATGGCCGAAGAGTTCGCTTTCGATCAGGGGTTCTGGCAAGGCACCACAATTTAAGGCAACAAACGCCCCCCTACTGCGTTTTCCCAGTGTGTGAAGCAATTGAGCCACAATTTCCTTACCCGTACCCGTTTCACCCTCGACCAAAACGTCGACATCCATATCGGCCAATTGACTAATTGTATGGCGCAGGCTTTCCATTGCAGGTGCCTCGCCAATCAGCGGTGATGTGGTTTCCGTATTTTCAGCGAGCAATCTCAACTTGCGATTTTCAAGAACAAGCCGACGCATCTCACCCGCTCGTCTAATCGCTTCAACCAGACGGTCATTATCATAAGGTTTGGCGAGGAAATCATATGCACCTTTGCGTATAGCATCAACCGCCATATCGATATCGCCATGGCCAGTTATCAAAATGATTGGTAATTCAGCATCGCGTTTGCTCCAGTAGTCTAATAGATCTTGCCCGCTCATTCCCCCTAGTCGAATGTCACAAACAATTACGTCTGGCAAACAGTTCTCAAGCGCTGCATCCAGGCTTTGTTCTGCCGAACGAAACTCGTCTACATTAAAACCTGCAAGCTGCAGCGATTGCACATTGGCATGACGTAGATCTTCGTCATCATCTATGAAATACACGGAAAAAGGTTGCTGCATTTCGATATCCCTAAGCCTGCGGAAGTTCTACGGTGAAGACAGCGCCACTAAGTTCCCTGTCGCTATCCACACTAAGTCGACCACCAAAATCTCGAATAATATCACTGGATATGACAAGGCCTAGCCCTAAACCGCTGCTACGGGTCGAAACAAAAGGTTTGAATAGATTATTCTTGACGGAAGCATCAACACCCGGCCCGTTATCGGCAACGCGAATAAAGACTTTTTCATCCGACAGATCCAGCGTAAGTAAAACTCGCGGCAGTGCTCTTCCCGAAACAGCATCTGCTGCATTTCTTAATAGGTTTACAAAAACCTGTTCTAAAGGAACGCGCTCTCCGATTACATAGACTGCCTGCGAAGGCGGCGTCCATTCAATCTTTATTCCTTTTTGCTGCATGGGGATTTTTACGATCAAGAACGCACCATCAATAGACTGCACCACATCAATGCGGGAGGACTTTTGCCGTTGGCGACGTGCAAAACTCCGCAATCCTTCAGTGATGGACGCTAGCCGATCTGTCAGGCCAATGATCGTTGCAAAATTATCATTGGCTTTTTTTGGGTTTCCAAGTGCAAGAAACTTTACGCCATTTTGCGCATAGGTTCGTATTGCCGATAGAGGTTGATTGATCTCATGTGCGATACCGGCAGTTATCTGGCCCAAGGTTGTAAGCCTATTGGCCTGTGCCAACTCTTCACGTAATTGGATAACACGGGTCTCGGCACGTTCTCGTTCATCGATCTCTTCATAAAGTCGTTCATTGCTTGCGAGCAATGCGGTTGTCCTTTCGCGCACCCCCTCTTCCAAATCCTTGGCGCGTTGGCGAAGCTCCATTTGGCGCTGCCCGATAAGACGCCGACGTTTTATAAACCAGTATAAGCTTAGAATTGAAAGCGCGGTGACCAGAGCGCCGGAGGTCTGCGCTTGCATCACGGTCTTGCGCAAAAACGCTTGGCTATTCATCAGGACTGTCAACTGATAATCATCATGCGGGCCTGAGACAGCTTGCTTCAAAGGGAAATAGTTTTCTTTCGATTGTCCATCAAAGAATTGCAGCAAGCCATTATCCAACTGCTTGAAACGAAGCGGTTCAAAATTCAATGAGATTTCGGGGCTGTATCGCGTTATCTCGGTTTGCAGATCCTTCGGTGCCAATTGGCCCTCCGAGCGAAAACGGAAAGCGGAATCACTTGACAAAATGATGACTCCATATTCATCTGCAAGATAAACGAGTTGCCCTGACGCTTTCCATGCCGTTTCGATCTCCGCTGGTTCACGTTTGGCTACAACAATACCCAATGCTGCATCTGCCGGGCCAACACGACTTGCAAAATAGAAACCTGCATGATGGCTAACCGCTCCAAAACCAAATTGTTCAAATTGACCATATGCCAGCGTTTCACGATAATAGCCGCGATAATTGAAATCACTACCGATAAAACTATCTGGCTCACGGAAATTGCTTGAGGCAATCGCTTTACCCTCCCTATCTAACAAATAGATCGTAGATGACCTAGACTGACCAGCGAGCTTCGCCAACTTCTCGTTAATGGCATATATGTCTGCAGGATTTTTTGTTTTCAAAGCATTTTGAATATCAATGTCATCTGCGAGCAAGATTGGAACAAGGCGTTGCTTTTCCAATTCATTACGTAAACCAACGGATGCGAGAGATAAGACACCGGCCGCCTGTGCTTTTAAATCTCTGATAGCAACGTTTTTTGCCCACCAGCCACAAAGCGATGCAGCGGCAAACACCGAAAAAATAAAACAACCCCATTTAAGATAAGTCCTCAGATTGCGCATTTGCCACTCTCATTTGTGCGAAATATCGCACAAATGAGAAATTATCCAAGCAGAATCTCGCACAAACAACAATTTTGCCAGCCTGTGCCAAATACAAAAATATCACCCATCATGTCTTTTTTGCAAAATTTCATATGTTCCCGCCTAGTCCTGCCGCGCTTTTATACAAATTGGTGACTTTCGATGCACGTCAGCAGAAAACTGGCATAGTAATTGCAAGGCTAAACTCGAATACGGCTGAGGAGCCGTAATGACCCTGTACATTCGGGTAAAAGGGTCTATTAGAGGGAGGTCTCTATGGCTTATAAAATTGAACACATGACGACACCGCGTCCGCATCGCGTGTTTTACAAACACCTTTACGTACAAGTTCTTTTTGCAATCGTCTGCGGTATATTGCTCGGACATTTTTGGCCAGATATCGGCGTAGCGTTGAAACCACTTGGTGATGCTTTCATCAAATTAGTAAAGATGATCATCGCACCTGTTATTTTCCTAACGATCGTCAGCGGCATTGCAGGAATGAGCGACTTGCGCAAAGTAGGCCGCGTCGCTGGTAAAGCGATGATTTATTTTCTGACATTCTCGACACTTGCCCTGATTATCGGACTGATCATCGGAAATGTCGTACAGCCAGGTGCTGGCATGCATATTGACCCAGCATCGCTCGACGCCAATGCCGTCAAGGATTACGCCGAAAAGGCTCACGACGCCTCAGTCGTGAAGTTCTTGATGAATATCATACCGACCACAGTTGTTTCCGCCTTTGCAGAAGGCGATATCTTACAGGTTCTATTTTTCTCTGTGCTTTTTGGAATCGCACTCGGGTCTGTTGGTGAACGTGGCAAGCCAATATTGGATTTCGTTCATTACCTTACTGCACCAATATTCAAATTGGTTTCCATTTTGATGAAAGCTGCTCCAATCGGTGCGTTCGGCGCTATGGCTTTCACAATCGGCAAATACGGAATTGGCTCAGTAGCCAATCTGTTTTTCCTTATAGCGACCTTCTACGTCACGTCGATCCTCTTTGTCGTAATCGTTCTTGGTGCTGTATGTCGTTACAATGGCTTTTCAATTTTTTCGCTCATTCGTTACATCAAAGATGAGCTACTCCTTGTTTTGGGTACATCTTCATCTGAAGCGGCTCTGCCTTCCTTGATGGAGAAAATGGAACGCGCTGGCGCAAAAAAATCGGTTGTTGGATTGGTCATACCGACCGGTTACTCATTCAACCTTGATGGTACCAATATCTATATGACATTGGCAACGCTCTTCATTGCGCAAGCGCTGGACATTCACCTCAGCCTTGAACATCAACTGCTCATACTGGTTGTGGCGATGATATCCTCGAAAGGCGCAGCAGGTATTACCGGTGCCGGATTTATAACGCTTGCGGCTACGTTAGGTGCCGTGCCGGCAATTCCAGTCGCCGGTATGGCAATTATTCTAGGTATCGACCGTTTCATGTCGGAGTGTCGAGCACTGACGAACCTTGTAGGCAATGCAGTTGCTTGCGTTGTGGTAGCAAGGTGGGAAAAAGAGCTCGATACCGATCAGCTACATAAAACGCTCGGTGGAAAAGAGAGACACCCAAAGCCAACGATTGATGCCGCCTAGAAGCAATCATCATTGATTTAAAGAAAAAGCCCCGTTCATCGGGGCTTTTTATCGAACGCATTTACAACTTCAAATCTTGTCAATTGCGTCGAGTTCCTTAGCGACTAGGTAATAGAATGTGACGCGGTTCTTGGTTCTATCGCCTTTGAGAAGATCAGCCACGGTTTTAACGGCAGACTTGCTTTGAACTTCGTCAAAACCGAGTTTATCCTGTGCCCAATTCTTTTCCACACGCTTCAATTCTTCCATGTCGGAAGTCGCAACCATCGAAGCGTCCCTGTCGCGCATCACGAGAGCAAGACGCTGTACCAAGCGTTCAACGGCTGCTTCATCTGGATTGGCGTCATATTTTTTTATATCAGCCAGATACTCATTCATAATCAATTGCCTCCTGCAGCTAAGATATTCGATCAATGGTATTAAACTTGTAGCTAACTAGATAGCGCAAGAAAAATATAGGCAACCCCTTCCTTCTTGTGTTCCTTTTCCCTATATAGATTTTGCTGGCTTGCCAGCTATGGTGATAAATGGACAGTGTAATAAACCCATTGGACCCGGGGGCGGTACCCGGCGCCTCCACCATAAGCTAAACCGTTGGGTTTGGTTTATGACGGGGGCGAAACAGGATCGACAAGGGCGTAAAGATTGATCTTTTACTCGGCATTGTACCACCGTTATCGGGCTAAATTAGTAGTTGCAAATGACAACTATGCGGAAGCTCGTCTCGCTGCTTAATTGCGGCGCGAACGCTTCAAATTAAGTCTTAAGCCGTCGCAGGTTTAAGCGGGGTTCGGAGGCACCTGGCAACAGAAGCCTTCACTTTTTGTTTCCGCTTCATGTTTTTCTATGTAAAATAACTATAACCGGGCAATAAATGGGTGCATGATCAAAAAAATCTTGCTAGCAACATGTCATTGCTCCATTGCATTTTAACAAAACCCTTTGGGTAAAGCCGGTAAAAGGAACAGGATTCCAATGGTTCAGGATCAGATCCGTTATGACATTCTTGTACAAGACGCACTGCGCGGTGTCATTCGTAAGGTTCTTTCAGAAGTCGCGAAAGCTGGCCTGCCTGGCGATCATCACTTCTTCATTACATTTCTAACCGACGGACCGGGCGTGAAAGTATCCGCACGGCTCAAAGAGCGTTATCCTGAGCAAATGACAATTGTTCTGCAACATCAATTTCGCGACCTAACCGTTTCCGACACCGGTTTTGAAGTAAGCCTTTCATTCGGTGACATTCCTGAAAAGCTCGTTATTCCTTTTTCCGCTGTGCAGGTCTTTTACGATCCAACAGCAGCATTCGAAGCAGCATTCGACTTACCATCGGATCTGCCAGTCAGTGACAATGACAGCCATCATGACGGTAGTGCAGAACTAACAGTTTTACCGAGCAAAAAAGATAAAAAACCTGCGGCAAAAAAAGTTAAAGACATCGACAAAATTGAAGAGAGCGAGCTTGAGGTCATATCAGAAAAGGATGATAAACCGTCCGCAGACGTCGTTTCACTGGATGCTTTTCGTAAGAATAAATAGGTATTGAAATGGCTGAGCTCGTCAATCTTCGCCAATATCGCAAGAAACAAAAGCGTAAAGATGAAAGCAAGACCGCTGAGCAAAACCGTGTGATTTACGGTCGTACCAAAGTAGAAAAAATCTATGACCAGCGCATAAAACTGCGTTTAGAGCGTTCTGCAGAAAACCAAAAGTTGCAACCATCCACATCGCAAGATGGAACGCTAAACGATGATCAATGAAATTGATTGGTCTCAGGCATTTATCAAAAAAATTTCAGTTCGCATTGATGGACATCCAACAAGCATTGCTCTGGAGGATTGCTACCTTTCGATATTGAATGACGAATCTCGACGACAAAAGCTTGCTTTTTCTGCCTTTGTTAGGCTTGTCGACAAAGCTCGGCCTGAAGGTGTAAATCTATCGGCAGCACTACGTATTGCTGCATTGCATTTAGCGCATATCCGATCTTAATTTGACACTTCTATTGTCATATTTCAGCACAAGGATGATGTTGACGGCTCGGATCAACAGGACATTGCAACATGCTTTTATATATTTTCGCTTTGAAGGCGTATTTTTAAGCGTAAACACACTTGATTGAATATCAATGAGCGTCTAACTCAGCTTCATGGAACATTTTGAAGATCATCAAAGCGAAACGCAGCCCTTAACCGATCCGCAAACCTTACCGGACTTTGTGGTTTCAGCTGTTTTGAAGCGTGATGTTTTCTCAGAAACACGTGCCGGTTATTTCAGTGACCGCCCTGAGAAGCGGATTATACGTCGGATTGTCACAGCGTCCCCTTGGTGGTCACGTCCTCTCGCATGGATTTTAGCTAAACGTGAAATACGAGCGCTGAAAAAAGTACGCGGAATAACAGGCGTTCCTCAATTGATATCAGTGGATAAGGATGGGCTATATCGCTCTTGGAGCGATGGAACACCATTGCATCTTGCGCGTCCCAATACGCCAGAATTTTATCTTAGCGGTCACAAAATTCTCAGGAATATGCGCCGCCTTGGTATCACGCATAACGATTTGGCAAAACCGCAAAACTGGCTCATGACACCTGAAGGCGAAGCATCGATCATCGATTTTCAGCTTGCCAGTGCGCATAGACGCCGCGGAGCTTTATACCGTTATTTTGCCTATGAGGATTTCAGACATCTTATAAAGCAAAAAAAGAGTTTTGCCCGCCATCTTTTAACCCCTACAGAAAAACGTATCTTAAAAAATCGGTCTTGGCCTTCGCGCCTTTGGCTTGCTACCGGCAAACGGGTTTATAATTTTTGGACCAAGGGTGTGTTCAACTGGTCCGATGGTGAAGGAACGGGTGATCGTATCCAAGAGCAAGGGCCGACAATTCGTGCTTTGCTAAAAAGCGACGAACGAATTTATGATGTTGCTTTGGCGACTTATTCCCTACCTGCAAAAGGTGTTGGTCTTTATGCTTTCATTGAAACAACAAATCTCGACGAAAAGCAGATACGCACTTTACTTAAAGGCCAAAAGGTTGAGTTGTTACAAACTGTAACGCAACTACCGCGCAGACCAGACGGCTCGGTGCGGGATGACATCATGAAACTGATTGCCATGAACGAATTAACCGACTTGGCCAAAATAGTTAAGCGAGAGCCCGAAATTAAAGACATTGTCACGCAAATTGCCGAAAACAGGCTGAATTTTACGGATCGGCGTGTCCACGAATATGAGGTCAGCCGCTCTAAATAATAAAACTGCTGTGATTTTCATGCAAAAGTGCTGGCTGCTCTCTAGCAGAATGGCTTAAAAAACATTAAATCAGGGAACGATGACCGATTTTCCCGACGATATACCTTTTTTCGATGATGAAGCCCCTGCTCCTCGCACCCAGCCAAGTGGTCTGGCGGCGCGTGCCATGGCTGCGCGGAAGGCCGCACAAAAAGAGCCGGAATATCTTGATAAACTCAATCCTGAACAGCGTTTGGCAGTTGTGACAACCGAAGGGCCGGTACTTGTTCTTGCTGGAGCAGGTACAGGAAAAACCCGCGTTTTGACCACGCGCATCGCGCATATATTGCAATTGGGTCTGGCTTATCCCAGCCAGATACTTGCCGTTACATTCACCAATAAAGCGGCGCGTGAAATGAAGCACCGCATCGGTGATCTTGTCGGCGGTGCGATTGAAGGCATGCCTTGGCTTGGAACTTTCCATTCAATCGGGGTAAAACTTTTACGTCGCCATGCTGAACTTGCAGGGCTGAATAGCAATTTTACTATCCTTGATACTGATGATGTCATTCGGCTCTTAAAACAGTTAATCCAAGCTGAAGGGCTGGATGACAAAAGATGGCCAGCCCGTACATTCTCAAATATGATTGACGGTTGGAAAAATCGCGGCCTTTCACCAGAGCATATTCCTGAAGGAGATGCGCGGTCGTTTGGTAATGGCAAGGGACGCGAGCTATATCGTGCATATCAAGACCGACTAAGAACATTAAACGCATGTGATTTCGGTGACTTGTTGTTGCATCCCATACGCATTTTCCAGCAGAACCCTGATGTCTTGCGGGAATATCACGCAAAATTCCGCTATATTTTGGTCGACGAATATCAGGATACAAATACAGCACAATATTTATGGCTGCGTCTGTTGGCGCAACGCCCAGCAGGGCAAGCTGTCAACCTTTGTTGTGTTGGCGATGATGACCAGTCAATCTACGGTTGGCGCGGTGCGGAAGTTGATAATATACTGCGTTTTGAAAAAGATTTTCCCGGTGCAACGGTTATCCGTTTGGAGCGCAACTATCGTTCGACTTCCCATATACTCGGTGCCGCATCTCATCTCATTTCCCACAATGAAGGTCGACTTGGTAAAACTCTGTTCACCGATCGCAATGACCTCGATGAACCAAAAGTAAAAGTCCATGCAGCATGGGATTCTGAAGAAGAAGCACGTGCTATCGGCGAAGAGATTGAACAAGCACAGCGCACTGGTCATGCTTTAAACGACATGGCCATTCTTGTCCGCGCTTCATTCCAGATGCGAGAATTTGAAGACCGGTTTGTCACGCTTGGCTTGAATTACCGCGTCATCGGTGGTCCCCGTTTCTATGAGCGGTTAGAAATACGCGATGCGATGGCCTATTTTCGTGTCGTTGCACAACCGGCAGATGATTTGGCGTTTGAGCGCATTGTCAATACACCAAAACGCGGATTGGGTGAGGCTGCTATCCGGCAGATACATGATGCAGCGCGCGCACGCGGCATACCTATGTTTGCAGCGGCGTCGGAAATGGTTGAGACGGATGAACTTAAGCCTAAGCCGCGCAGTGCTCTAAAGCAGGTCGTTGAGAATTTCCGTCGCTGGCAAAACATGCTCGACAACACGCCACATACTGAGCTTGCAGAGACCATTCTTGATGATTCAGGTTATACAGGCATGTGGCAGGCCGACCGTTCTGCAGAAGCACCAGGACGACTTGAGAACCTGAAAGAGCTTATTCGTTCCATGGAAGACTTTGAGAGCTTGCGGAGTTTCTTAGAGCATGTGTCACTTGTCATGGATGCAGAAAAAAACGAAGATCTGGATGCGGTCAACATCATGACTCTTCATTCGGCTAAAGGCTTGGAGTTTGATACAGTGTTCTTACCAGGCTGGGAAGAAGGTTTATTTCCGCATCAGCGTTCGCTCGATGAAGGTGGACGCTCTGGCTTGGAGGAAGAGCGTCGACTGGCCTATGTGGGACTAACGCGCGCCAAAAAGAATTTACATATCTGGTTTGTTTCAAACCGGCGAATTCACGGTCTATGGCAATCCACCATTCCATCACGTTTTTTGGATGAATTGCCAGAGGATCATGTCGAAGTTGCTGAAGTTGAAACCTCTTACGGTGGCTATGGCCAATCGCGCTTCGACCGACAGGAACCATTTCAAAACACCTATGCGACGCCCGGTTGGCAGCGTGCGAAAAAAAACGCGAACGAAGCTACCCGCAATAATTGGGGTTCGCGTTCTGGTGCAAATGTCGAGCGGATCGGCTATGGTGAAGTCGATTCAGGCTTTGGCGCCGGTCGCTCTTCCAAGTCAAAAACCATCGAAGGTGAGCTCGTAGCAAAATCGGTTTCAGATTCGCCTTCTTCGTTTGCAATTGGTGACCGCGTTTTTCATATGAAGTTTGGCAATGGAAATGTATCGTCCATTGAGGGCAACAAGCTTACGATCGCATTCGATCGTGCCGGTGAAAAACGGGTATTAGACAGCTTTGTTCAGAAGGCTTAAAGATGCGGCAGCAATGTTAATATTACCGCCGCATCATTTCATTTTATGAAGTTATCGACCAGAAGATTTTTCACATCTTTGACGCGGCCTTGAAGAATTGCTTTTGTGCCATAAAGCGCCATACTGGAAACCTCTCCAGCTGTCACTTTCGGTGGCATGACCAGCTCGTAGCCACTTGTTTTGACGTCAAGAAGAGCCGGTCCCGGATTGGATAAGAATTGCTTTACTGTATTTTCAAGGTCTTCCGTTTTCTCAACCTTATATCCTTTAAGTCCAACGACTTCTGCGAGCTTGGAAAAATCGGGGTTAAGCAGATCGGTATAATGGTCGACCAATCCTTCAACCTTCTGTTCCAACTCTACGAAATTCAATGAAGCGTTATTAAAGACAACAATTTTTACGTCTAGCTTTTCTTGTATCACAGTCAAGAGTTCGCCCAAAAGCATTGCGAGACCGCCATCACCTGAAAATGAAATAACCTGCCGGTCTTTAAAAGCTTTCTTCAAGCCAATAGCTTGAGGCAACGCATTAGCCATCGTGCCATGGACCAAGCTTGCTAAAGTACGTCTTTTGCCATTGGTTTTGAAGTGTCGCATCACCCACACCATCGGCGACCCGCTATCTGCAACTGCAAATGCGTCGTCATCAGCATATCCACTTATGAGCGAAACAAGATGTTGTGGGTGAATAATGGTTTTAGACGATGCCGTTTCTTTCGTTTCAATTTCCTGAGCCTCTTTGCGGACTTTGAGGCACATATCAAGAAATGCCGTGTCGTGCTTCTCCTCCACCGTTTCTAACAATGCAGAAACAGTATCTTTTACATCACCAACGACACCTAAATGCACCGGATGCCTACGGCCCAGATGACTCTGATCAGAATCGACCTGTATAATCGTCGCTTTATCAGGATAGAATTGCGTAAAGGCAAAGTCAGTCCCCAAGAGCAATAGTGTGTCGCAACGCTCGAACATTTCAAAACCGGATTTAGAACCAAGCATTCCAGTCATCCCCATATCATAGGGATTATCATATTCGATAAAATCCTTAGCGCGTGATGCATGGCCAATAGGAGCTTTCAAAGTTTTCGCTAGCGCTATGACCTCATCATGAGCGCCTTTTACGCCCGACCCCACATAGATTGCAATCTTCTTACCCTTATGCAGCAAAGCAGCTATCTGCGCTAATTCTTCAGCTGATGGACGCAGAACGGGTTGTGGACGATGAACGCCGTAATTTGTAATATGTTTGACCATCTGCGCGGAAATGTCAGTGGGGAGGATGACGACCGCAACGCCTTTCTTCGCTATGGCTGTTTGGCAGGCCAGAGCAACTACACGTTGGGCGTCCTCAGGATTTAGAACCTGTTCACAAAATACCGAACAATGCGAATAGATCGCCCTGAAATCGACTTCCTGCGGATAATCTGTACCCAATGTATGGGTAGAGAGCTGACTGGCAATCAATATGACTGGAGAACGATTGCGATTGGACTCAAATATACCATTGATAAGATGAAGACTGCCCGGACCGCATGAACCGGCACATGCAGTCAATTCCCCGGTCATATAAGCTTCTGCACCGGCTGCGAAAGCACCCGCTTCTTCATGACGCATATGTACCCAGGCTATTTTGGATCGAAAAATCGCATCGGTAACGTGATTAAGAGTGTCCCCTACAATGCCATAACAATGTTTAACGCCGGCATTCTCAAGCGTATCAACCACAATTTCAGCAACGCGTTTTGCAGACATTTCCAAATCCTTCCCTGCAACAGATTGAAACAATAGGATGCTCCTGAAAAAGGGAAACAAGAAATAACGTCACCGTGTATCACGTGGCTTTGAACAATAAGCCTACTTCCATTTTTCTATAAACTCTTCGATGCTCAAATTTTGCATATCGGGCACGGCTTCATAAATGACGTTTAGCGTCCAATTCCACCAAGCCATATCAAGGAGTGCTTGAATAACCTCTTCCTGAAAGCGCATACGTAACCGACGGGCTGGCACGCCGCCGACAACCTCATAGGGGATGACGTCTTTCGTAACCACAGCATTGGCACCAATGACTGCTCCATGGCCAATCGTGATACCAGGCATGACAACGGCACCGTGGCCTATCCAAACGTCATTTCCAATGGTAACACGCTTTTCGTGGCGTCGTTCGCGAAAACCACTATCCAACGTCATAAAGCGAAAATACTCGTTGGGTCTATAGGTCATTTTATGCATAGAAACCCTCTCCATCGGGTGTTCCAGGGCATTGAGCCGAACATTTGATGCAATGGAACAAAAGCGCCCAACATCTGCATAAATAGCCTCTCCATTCCGTTCAAAGTAGCTGAAATCTCCAACTGTAACATCACGTAAAAGCACACGCTCACCGATCTCTGTATATCGACCAAGTTTGCATCCATGCAGGCGGGCTGTGTTGCTGATACGCGGTTCACTATCGTGAAAACGCTGATCGTTTTGACTACTCATGGGAGCCCCTATTTATTATCACTCAAAAGCTCAATCTTTATAAAGTGCAATGTGCCACGCGGCAATCGATCCCGCTCTGTGTTTTCCCGCGATCTGCGACCATTTTACCCGCAGCTTACCATTGCAGAATATCAACCTGCCCGATATAGTCCACGGCGTCGCAAGCTGGATATGCAAAAGCTGCTTCTCATGGTTGTATGCGAGAAAATGATTAAGGATTTTCCCTAATGAAGAGCGTTGTTCGTATTGTCATTTTGACAGCAATTTTCATTGCCGCTGTATTTGGATATGATGCGGTTATGAATCCACCATTAGGAGAGAATTTTTCTCTCACAGATTCAAATGGCAAGACTGTTACACAAGCAGACATCCGCGCGAAGCCGTCAGCGATTTTCTTTGGATATACGATGTGTCCGGATATTTGTCCGACAACTCTAATGGATTTGGATCGGTGGTTGAAAGAACTCGGGCCTGATGCAGACAAACTGGGTATTTGGTTTGTAACGGTTGATCCTGAACGCGATACACCGCAAATATTGCATGATTATCTCGCCAATTTCACCGATAAGATAACCGGCATCAGTGGCGATCCTGCAAAAGTTCACGCACTGGTTTCATCATTCAATATCGCCGCGGAGAAAGTTCCCGGTGAAAACGGTGACTATACCTATGACCACACTGCCGCTATTATCCTGTTAAAAAAAGGCGGAAGACTAGCCGGTATCATTCCCTATAATGTAGAAGAAAGCACGAATGCGCTAAAAGACAATATTGCTGTTGAGCGTTTGAAAAAGTTGGCTGCGCAGTAAATTTAAGGAAATTTCGCTTTGGGACAAATCCGTCTATACTACAAAACCTCCAAGACTGAGGCTGAGAAGCTTTATCAAATGATGGATGCTGCGTTTGAAGATGAAGCCTATCCGGTAGCAATAACAGAAATTGATGAAGCAAAAGAAATCAGCGAAGTTTCTCTTTACGCAGAAGAAGCAGAGCGAGATGATGTCAAAGAACGACTTGCTCATCTTCTTTCTATTGCGATATCGGCGATTGATGTTGAGATACTACCCGATATAGATTGGGTAAGCCATAGTCTGGCGGGGCTTAAGCCGGTACGTGCGGGACGTTTTTTTGTTCACGGGAGTCATGATCGCGAGAAGATCAAAGAGGGTGATCTCGCTATAGAGATAGATGCGGGACAAGCGTTCGGAACCGGTCACCATGGCACCACGGCTGGTTGTCTGGACATGATCACGCGCGTTATGCGGGATGAAAAGCCGCAAAATGCCCTCGACCTCGGTACTGGAAGCGGTGTTCTGGCCATAGGCGTAGCCATGCTGCAACCTATTCCGGTTCTTGCAACAGATATCGATCCGATTGCTGTTGATGTTGCCGCACAAAACTTTGTGCTTAACGGTGTATCGAACGTGGTGACCGCCTTGACAGCAACAGGCTTTTCCCACGCAGCTATCGCTTCACGCGCGCCATTCGATCTTATTGTTGCTAATATCTTGGCCAACCCATTGATCGAATTGGCACCGGAGCTTGTCGCTTCATTAAAAGCGGGTGGATCTGTTATCTTGTCTGGTATCCTGGAAGAACAACATGATCGCGTACTTAAAGCCTATACCGATCAGGGTTTGAACCATATTGACACGCTCCATCGTGAGGGCTGGGTTACAATACATCTTAAATAAAAATTATAGGGATCTTTCATGTTCCAATCATTCGATGTTTCAGCTGAACCGGAAATGGCCAAGCAGCGCGTTAAGGATCTACGCGAAAGAATGGAGATATTGAACATTGACGGCTTCATTGTTCCTCGAGCAGACGAACATCAAGGCGAATATGTCCCACCACATGCACAGCGCTTGAAATGGTTGACGGGCTTCACCGGATCGGCAGGCGTCGCGCTCATTTTAAAAAATAGTGCGATTATCTTTGTGGATGGACGCTATACGCTGCAAGTTCGCCAGCAAACTGATAGCTCTATATTTAATTACGAAGACCTTGTTTCATGCCCTCCCTCCAAGTGGCTCGCACAGCACGCGGCAGGCCTTCGCATTGGTTTTGATCCATGGTTGCACACCATGGCCGGCGTTGAAGCTCTACGGAGTAGCGTTGAAGAACAAGCCAAGGGGGAACTTGTCGCACTTTCAGAAAATCTGGTGGACATGGTTTGGACAGATCAGCCAGAACCGCCTTTATCCGAAGTTACAATACAGCCTATTGAATATGCTGGTGTATCTGCTGAGGATAAGATTAGAAAAATGCAGGATGAGTTACAGAAGACCGCTTGCAATCTAACAGTGTTAACCGATCCTTCTTCCATTGCCTGGACTTTTAATATACGCGGCAAGGATGTTTCGAACACCCCGTTTGCTTTATCGTTTGCGATCATTCGCGCTGAAGAACGTCCATCCCTGTTTATTGACGAACGCAAACTCGGTCATGTCGAGAAGAAATACCTCGAACAATTGTGTGATCAGCATCCACCAGCAGCCTTGCTTCCCGAGATTAGAAAAGAAGCGAACGCCAACAAGTCATTTGCGCTTGATCCGCAACTCGTTGCCGACATCTTGCGCCACGAAATCATCACAGCTGGTGGCAAAGTCGTAGAAAAACCTGATCCTGCGCGTTTGCCGCGTGCCGTTAAAAATGCTGCTGAACTAGAGGGGGCAAGACGGGCACATGCGCGCGACGGTGTTGCACTATGCCGCTTTTTCGCTTGGTTGAGTAGACAAACTCCAGGCAACGTCAGTGAGATTTCAGCAGCCCAACAATTAGAAGAATTGCGCGCTTCGACAGCAATTGAATTTGGATCCAAATTGGAAGATCTTTCATTTGATACGATTTCAGGTGCCGGTCCGGATGGCGCGATTATTCACTACCGTGTAACCAAGGCAACTGATCGACAATTGAATGATGGTGAACTGTACCTGGTAGACTCCGGCGCGCAATATCGTGACGGGACAACCGACGTTACGCGTACCGTTGCTATAGGAAAAACAAGCGCTGAAGAAAAACGCTGTTTTACTCTTGTATTAAAAGGCATGATTGCGATGTCAGCGGCACGTTTTCCTGCTGGCACACGCGGTCAAGATATTGACGTTCTCGCGCGGATTGACCTTTGGAAGGCTGGCTTGGATTATGCACATGGCACCGGTCATGGAGTTGGCGCTTATCTGTCAGTGCATGAAGGCCCTCAAAACCTGTCAAAACGAGGTGTTCAGGAATTGCTGCCCGGTATGATTATATCTAATGAACCGGGATATTATCGAGAAGGCGCCTTTGGCATTCGTATCGAGAATTTGCTTGCAGTTGAACCGGCCGAGAATATTGCCAATGGTGACCACCCGATGCTGGGTTTCGAGACGCTGACCTACTGCCCAATTGACCGCTCGCTGATCGACGTCGAAATATTGACGATTGAAGAAAGAAATTGGCTTAACCGCTATCATGCAGAAGTTTTCGATAGGCATTCTTGTCACCTTGATGACGCGGACCGTGCATGGCTGGAGCAAGCAACCAAGCAGCTGTGATAATCATCACTTTGTCATGGCTGGGTTAAAGAGGAAAAAACCCGCTTTCATTATGTTGATAAGCGGCTCAGCCCCGCACTTTAATGCGCGCAGAGCGTATCTGTTCGCGATAGAAAACAAATAGACCGCTGCCAACGACCAGAGTGGCTCCTACGAGCGTCAAGATATCAGGAATATCGCTAAATACAACGTATCCTATACAAACTGACCATACAAGCTGAAGATAATTAAACGGCTGGATGATTGTTAAAGGCGCTATTGAAAGTGCTTTTATCATCAAGAAATGCCCTGCAACAGAAGTCGCACATAACAGAGCCAAAAGCACAATGTGATGGCTGTCCATTGTCACCCAAAAGAATGGCAAACCAGCCGTCATAATCACTATTCCGACCAATCCTACGTAAAAAAACGATGTTTGCGGTTTATCGACATTGCCGACCAGACGCGTCAACGCCATATAAAGCGCAAAAAGAACAGCAGCCAAAATCGACCAAACAGCTCCCATTGATAGGACGCCTGCTCCTGGTCGCAACATGATGAGAATACCAAGAAACCCGACGACAAGCGCGCTGACACGTCGCCAGCCGACCTGCTCGTTAAGCAATAGCACAGCAAAGATTGTACCGAAAAGCGGGTATGATTGAAATATCGATGTGACTTCCGCCAAGCCCAACGTTCTAAAAGCCATCGCCACTATAATAAGCTCGGAAAGTAGAAGAACACCGCGTAGACACTGGATAATAGGCCGCTTGCTCTGGATGTTTTGACGTATCCCCCCATCCGCGGAACGAACCATATAGACGCCGGCCAAGAAAAATACCCAATAACGAACCATCACGATGAACGTAGCCGGATAGTTTGCTACAAGTGTTTTTGTTATCGCATCCTGGCCTGCAAAAATAATTGTCGCAATAACCGCAATAATAATGCCCACTGCATAACGAGGTTGGGAGGGAGGAACCAGTTCTGGCTGGATTTCAGGGGGAGCCGCCTTACGCATGATCTTGCCCTATCAAAACGAACCAATCATCTTCACCCATGGTCTCAATCCCCAATTCCTTGGCTTTAGCCAGCTTGGAACCCGCACCTGGCCCTGCAACTACCAGATCGGTTTTTTTCGAAACTGAACCTGCTGTTTTAGCACCTAAACGTTCGGCCATTGCTTTCGCTTCATCCCTCGACATGCGTTCGAGAGCTCCCGTAAACACAATGGTCTTACCGACTACGGGTGACCCTGACGTTACTGGTAACTCTTCCGCCAGAGGTTTCACTTGCTCTAGTAAAGCTTTCAAAACCTGCCGATTATGTTCTTCGCCATAGAAATCGATAATTGCCTCTGCGACAATACCACCGATTCCCTCTATATTTGTCAATTCATTCCAAGCTTCATTGCCTTTATCGCTTTTGTCTTTCGGAGCGACCGCATCAAGCGCAATTTGTGCAAATGTTTCATATGTCTGATAGGCACGAGCAATTCTGCGCGCATTAACCTCGCCTACATGGCGTATGCCTAGTGCATATAAAAACCGGCTTAATGTAATTTCACGCCGTGCATTAATAGAATCATAGAGCTTTCGCACCGAAGTTGTGCCAAAACCTTCTATATTCTCAAGCCGAACAAGCGCTTTTTCCTGTCTTGATTGCAGCGTAAAAATATCTGCAGGAGACTTTATTGCAAGATCTCCGCTTTCAGCGTGAAAGAAAAACTCGACCTGTTTTTCGCCCAATCCCTCAATATCAAAAGCATTTCGCGATACAAAATGTCTAATGCGTTCGACAGCCTGTGCAGGACAGATGAGCCCGCCGGTGCATCGGCGTACGGCTTCGCCCTCCTCACGCACTGCGTGACTGCCGCAAGCCGGACAAATATTGGGGAAGACAAACGGCTTTGCATCGTTAGGCCTGCGATCCTCTACAATATCAACAATTTGCGGAATGACATCACCCGCGCGTTGCACAATTGCCGTATCACCAACACGAATATCCCTACCTTCACGGATTACTTCGCCCTTGTTGCCGACGCCCTTTATATAGTCCTCATTGTGAAGTGTCGCATTGGTCACAACGACGCCGCCAACCGTGATGGGTTCCAACCGGGCTACCGGCGTTAACGCGCCCGTACGACCTACCTGTATGTCTATCTCTCGAATGATAGTCATGGCTTTTTCAGCGGGGAATTTATGGGCGATAGCCCAACGGGGCGAACGTGAAACAAACCCGAGGCGGTTTTGTAAGGACAGGTCATTAACTTTATAAACGACACCGTCTATGTCATAGCCTAAATCGGCGCGCTGCTCTTCTATTGCATGATAATGCCCAATGAGTCCTTCCGCAGTATCATACAATTTCGTCAGAGGATTAACTTTAAAGCCGTATTCGGCGAATTTATGGATCATACCCAATTGGGTATTTGTAGGAAAATCGCTGATTTCACCCCACGCATAAGCAAAAAACTTAAGTTTGCGGCCTGCAGTAACATTGGAATCCAGCTGACGAAGTGATCCTGCGGCAGCATTGCGCGGATTGGCAAAGATTGTTTTTCCTTCGTCTTGCTGACGTCTATTTAAAGCTTGAAAATCATCATGCCCCATATAGACTTCACCGCGGACTTCCAAAATGTCCGGAACAGCTTCAGGTAGAATATGGGGTATATCTTCAACAGTCTGTGCGTTAGCTGTCACGTTTTCTCCGATAGTCCCGTCACCCCGCGTTGCCGCGGTGACAAGCTTGCCTTTTTCATAACGCAATGACAGTGATAAACCATCAATCTTCGGTTCCGCTGTTATGTCTAACGGGTCATCCGCGTTTAAACGTAGAAAGCGTCTTATCCTATCCACAAAATCGCGCACGTCATCATCAGTGAATGCATTATCAAGCGAAAGCATCGGGATAACATGCCGAACCTTTTCAAACTTCTCCGATACGCTCGCACCGACCTTTTTAGAGGGGGAATCGTCCCTGACAAGCTGCGGAAAACGTAATTCAATTTCGTTATTTCGCCGCCTTAAAGCATCGTAGTCTGCATCGGAAATTTCTGGTTGGTCTTCAGTATTATAGAGAACGTCATGACGGGCAATCTCCTCCGCCAGCCTTTTCAATTCTTCAACCGCTTGCGGTTCGCTCATTTCATCGACGGGGATATCTTGCATTATTGGCTTCCGGAATCATTCGACGCAGCATCAACATGACGTTTTCTGCTTGAAAGCACAATACGCCAACGGTGGATCGATTGTGCATAGGCACAAAAACCAAAAGCTCCAAACCTTGAGTTGTTCCGAAAATTTTGGATTTATGACATGCCGAGCAATTTGTGGGCAGCGGCGCGTGCTTCTTCCGTAATTTGCTCTCCAGCAAGCATCCGAGCAATTTCTTCCGCACGCTCTTGCATATCCATCTTGTGCACACTCGTGGCTAAACGATTTTTGTCGTTCCTTTCGGTTTTGGAAATTAAAAAGTGTGCATCAGCCCGCGCTGCCACTTGTGGCGCATGGGTTACCGATAGAACCTGGACTGTTTTTGCAAGTCTCGAAAGGCGCTGACCAATAGCATCAGCCACAGCCCCGCCAACACCGGTGTCTATTTCGTCAAAAACGAGGGTTGGTGCTGAACCCCGATCTGCAAGAGCAACTTTCAAAGCCAATAGAAAACGCGATAATTCGCCGCCTGAGGCAACTTTCATCATCGGCCCTGGGCGAGTGCCAGGATTTGTTCGCACCCAATATTCAACACGATCTATACCTTCTGCGCCACGCAGGTTAGGATCGCTGGTCATTTCGACAATGAATTCGGCTCTTTCGAGCTTAAGCGCAGGCAATTCTGCCATTACAGCAGAAGATAAATCCTTGGCGCAGCTATGACGTCTTGCCGACAAGGTTGCGGCGGCTGCATCGTAGCCAGCAAGCGCTAACTGCACTTCACCCTCAAGTTGCTTTAACGTTGCTTCACCTGCATCAAGGTCAGCAAGATCAGCATCCATCCGGTCACGAAGTTCAGGCAGGCCATCAACAAGCACATTGTATTTACGTGCTGCTCCGCGCAAAGCAAAGAGACGCTCTTCAACCCGTTCCAGTTCGCGTGGATCAAAATCCAATGCCCGCATGGCGGCTTCAATACTATCCTGAGCAAAGCCCAGTGAATGCAGTGCTTCATCCAGGGATTTTACAATTGGCGCAATAAGTTCTTCAGCTTCGGGGATTTTACGTTCTAGTCGACGCACCAGATTCGCAAGAACAGGTACCGGCGATTCTGAACCGTTTAACATATCTCCCGCTTCATTGATATCTGTCGCAACCTTCTCAGATTTCATCATGTCGGAGCGACGGAAAGCCAGCTCCTCTTCCTCGCCTGGTTGCGGGTCAAGTGTATCAAGTTCATCAACAGCGGAACGCAGAAAATCGGCTTCACGGGCGGCCTGCTCTACCTTGGCTCGATGCTTTTTCAGCGTCGTTTCAAGCTCCCGCCAGACGCGGTAACGCTCCTTCAATCGCTCTGTTTCATCGTTCAGAGCACCAAACGCATCAAGCAAATTGCGATGCGCGTCGATATCAACCAAAGCGCGATCGTCATGCTGCCCATGAATTTCAACTAGTTTACGCCCGACATCGCGCATGAGCGCAACACTGGCAGCCTGATCGTTGATAAAAACCCGACTGCGCCCATCCGCTGACTGTATACGGCGCAATATAATATCACCGTCATCATCAAGACCATTATCACGCATGAGCAAACGCGCAGGATGATCACTGCCCACATCAAAAACAGCAGAAACCTGACCACTATCCGCACCGTGGCGAACAAGCGTAGCATCACCCCGCCCGCCTATGGCGAGCGAAAGCGAATCAAGCAAGATAGATTTACCAGCACCGGTTTCACCCGTCAGTACCGACAGGCCCGCTTCAAAGCTGATATCGAGCCTTTCGATCAGAACGATGTCGCGGATCGAAAGCTGTATGAGCATAATGGATCAGGACGCTTTCTTTCCGCCGCCAAATGCACGCGAAATCCACGACCCTTTATTTTCCTGTGGCGATACGCCGCCCTTCTGTAGAAGCTCAAATGCGCTCTTATACCACTTGCTTTCTGGGTAGTTCTGTCCAAGAACCGCAGCCGCTGTCTGCGCCTCGCTCGTGAGGCCCATCGCATAATTTGCCTCGGTCAAACGATAGAGCGCTTCTTCAATCTGGTTGGTGTTTGAGTATTCTTCAACAACCGTACGATAGCGCTTGATAGCTGCAAGATACTGCTTGCGCTCCTGATAATAGCGGCCAATTTGCATTTCTTTACCCGCCAACTGCTCACGACCAAAGCGGATTTTGGCCTTCGCATCATCGACATATTCTGATTGTGGATACCGATCGACAACTTCCTGCATAGCAGCGATAGCGCGTTTTGTATCTTTCTGATCACGTGTGATATCGGGTATCTGACGGAAATAGGCCAATCCGATAATATAATACGCGTACGCGGCTTCATCTGATGTAGGATAAAGAGCAATATAGCGTTTAGCCATATTGACAGCTTCATCGTAATTGCCCTGACGGTAATTGGTAAAAGCACCCATAACCAGCGATTTACGGGCCCATTCGGTATAAGGATGCTGCCGATCAATAGCGGAAAACTTCTTTGACGCTTCGCCTAAACGGCCAGCATCAAGATTGGCCAAAGCTTGGTTATAGAGAACATCGGGCGGATCGATCGTTTCGACATAGGCTGTCAGATCTATATCCTGATCTTTTTTGGAACAACCGGCCGTAAGGCATACACTGCCAAGCATCAGTCCAACCAACACTTTACGTGCAATATCGGATTTCGCATTTTCCGCGTTTTTATTATACGAAATAGACTTCGTCATGCTTTCTCCGGCCTTTCGGCACTGCCATTCTTCCATCAAACACCATGCCATACTGTCAACAGGCACACATCACTACTTGTGCATAAACCACAAGCTGTCCCGATCGGCAACTATCAACCTATAACTTTAACATTGAATTAGCCGATTTTTACCGTTCCGGTCAATCATTCCTTGAAGGCTCAATTGTGGCAAAATTAGTAAAAAAGCACGGATTACACACTAACCAACGGAAAATGTTAACTTTTCATATGCTTCATCATCTTCGAGCAATGCCTTTACTAATTGTGCATTTAGGGCATGCCCCCCTCGAAAAGAGCGGAACAAACCTATGAAGGGCATACCAAGCAATGCCGTATCCCCTATTGCATCGAGCAATTTGTGACGTACAAATTCATTTTCGTAGTTGTTACCCTCGGGATTAACGATTTTCTCGTCCATACCGATAACAAGCGAATTCTCAAGTGATGATCCAAGCGCCATACCGGCAGCCCATAATGTCTGTACATCTTGGAGAAAACCAAAAGTCCGCGCCCGCGAAATCTCCTCTTGAAATTGCCTTGCTGCCAAATCAAATATTATGCGGCTCTCACCAATAGCTTGTGATGCGAATGCGATTTTTACATCAAACCGTCTCCCATCGAAGGCTACAAATTCAGCAAAACCGGTTGGTGATTCGACCCTGATAGTTTTTTTCACAACCAGATAATGGCGTTTAACGTCTTGTTGAACGGTGCCTGCCTGCGTGAATGCCTCGCAATATGACCACGAGCCACCATCCAGAATTGGCATCTCATTAGCAGTCACTTCGATATAGAGATTATCGAGATTAAATGCAGCGATAGCAGCCATAAGGTGCTCAATCGTTTCGACGCGCGTTTCCCCATGCCCAAGTACTGTTGAAAGTTCTGTAGCACCTGTTTCGGCAGAAATTGCTTTGAATTGTTTGGTTTCGCCGGAGTGAGATGGGCGCAAAAAAACGATACCGGTATCCGGTTCAGCGGGCTTGATTGTAACGCAAGATGGTGTACCGCTATGCACACCATGCCCCTGCAATGTGACTGGTTTCGCTAGCGTTGATTGTCGTGTTGGCAATAGATTATAAGCCATTATAGAACCAGTCACGTTCAAACACCCTTTATACTCAATGTTGCAATACTACATCCAAAGCGAAACGGATTAGCGATAAAAGAAAATATAGAAATCCGCTTAGCCCGACAACCTTATCATTCCGCAAAACAAATTATAGCATGAATTGACAGAGAGATCGGCGAAACAAACCAACATATTTCTTCTACAGCTTACACAGCTAGCTAAGCCTTTTGTTAAGTTGATGTTATTCTAAAACATAAAAAAACCGCTGCCCTAAGACAGCGGTCAGTTGAGAAGGTATTGGGCTTTTTAGTATACAGGCTTTCAAATAATTGACGCCTGCTTTTATTATCGCAGAATAGCGAATTATCGCCGTTGAACTCAGTTTGCCTGACGACGCAGAAATGCTGGAATTTCCAACTGTTCTTCTTCGCTGGCAGCGGCACGCTGCTGTGGCTGGGGACGCATTTGCGGCTCTGCAGCACGACGTGGCGCATAAACAGCTGCGTCCGCAGAGATCGGACGACGGCCATCTGCAGCTGGCATAACCGGCTGACGTTGCATTGGCTTTGCAGCAGGTTCCAAACGGGCTGCTGGTTCAGCTTCATCGCGATGCATCAAACTTTGAGTCAGTTTCTGCCAAAGACTGCGCGGCCCTTGCTGTGTCGTTTGACGTGCAGCCGAACCATTCACCTGTTCCCGTCCGACTGCCGGAAAATCGCTTAGCTCAGGCATCCGCGCTGGCGCCGGACGCTGCTGTGGAGCAGCCTGTCTCTCACGCATCGCAGGAATTTCCGTCATTTCGTCAAGCACGCGCGCTGTTGCCTCCATGCTAACGGAAGGTGACATCTGCTGCTGCGGCACTGCACGGCTTTGCATTCTTGGAGCATGTGATGTTTGCGCATGCACACCAGCATGAGCCTGAACCTGCGGATTACTCCGCTGCGGCGCGACCGGAGCAGATGCCGAAGGTGTCTTGAATATCTGACTTTGTGGACGGAAAGGCTCTTCAACCGGCTGGTTCATTTCAACTTCAAGCGCTTCCATAACCTCGACCATCGCCTCTGGGCGTGGCTCTACAGCCTGTGCCTTTGGCGCTGCAGGAGCTGCGGCGGCGGGGGAAACATCTGGCTTACGCACCGGCGCGCTCATACGCTGCCCAGCAAAATCGCCTGCCTGAATGCCATCAACGCCCACACGATCAATACCTGTGGCAACGACGGAAACACGGATAACGCCTTCGAGTGATTCATCATCAATTGCACCAAAGATAACATTGGCATCTGAATCAACTTCTTCACGAATACGGTTTGCAGCTTCGTCCACTTCGAACAGAGTAAGATCCCGTCCGCCAGTAATGGAGATAAGTAGGCCACGCGCACCACGCATGGACGTCTCGTCCAAAAGAGGATTGGCAATCGCAGCTTCTGCAGCCGCAAGCGCACGACCTTCACCGGAAGCCTCACCAGTACCCATCATCGCACGACCCATTTCATGCATAACCGAGCGCACATCGGCGAAATCAAGGTTGATCAAGCCTTCTTTGATCATAAGATCCGTAATAGAAGCGACACCGGAATACAAAACCTGATCTGCCATCATGAATGCATCAGCAAACGTAGTCTTTTCGTTGGCGATACGGAAAAGATTTTGGTTCGGGATGACGATAAGAGTATCAACGCATTTCTGCAGTTCCTCTATACCGGATTCTGCTGTTTTCATACGACGGGCACCCTCGAAATGAAACGGCTTGGTGACCACTCCAACGGTAAGAATGCCTTTTTCACGTGCAGCACGCGCCACAACCGGTGCGGCACCGGTACCCGTACCACCACCCATACCACAGGTGATAAACACCATATGGGAATTACCCAAGTGATCAATAATCTCATCGAGACACTCTTCCGCAGCTGCCTGCCCTACTTCCGGCAATGCACCTGCACCTAGTCCTTCAGTTACCGCTGCGCCAAGCTGAATAACACGATCAGCCTTTGACATCGTCAATGCCTGTGCGTCGGTATTCGCTACGACGAAATCAACACCCTGTAGGCCGGCATTGATCATGTTATTTACGGCATTACCGCCACCGCCGCCAACACCAAAAACGGTGATGCGCGGCTTCAATTCGGTGATATCCGGCCGGTGCAGATTAATTGTCATTGTTTCATCCTTCTCATAGAACACCGCAAAGCCCAAAGCGGCGGAAATTGTTTATACTGAATACGCCCCACTCAAAAACTCTCGCGCAGCCATTGGCCGACACGCTGAAAACGCCCACCCGTACCCGTCTTTAACTGACTGGACGCCTGAACTGTCTTTTCTTCAAAACCAGCGGACTGTGGATAGATCAACAATCCAACAACCGCTGAAAAAGCTGCCCCTTTGGCCAATGTCGGCAAGCCCGACACGCCAAGAGGCCGTCCGATACGGACATTTCGCCCTAATATCTTACGTGCTGTTTCCGGCAAACCGGTCAACTGACACCCACCACCAGTCAGAACCACGCGCTTACCAACCACATGACCAAAACCCGAACGATTCAAACGATCCCGAACCATTTCAAGAGTTTCCTCGACACGAGCACGGATAATCCGGGTCAAAACAGCGCGCGGATACTGCGTTTCCTGTTGTTCACCGGCAATGGGCGAAACATTGATCATGTGACGATCATCAACACCGCCCGACAGGGCCGAACCATGCATAACCTTAAGACGTTCTGCAGCTTCCAAAGGCATGGAGAAGCCTCGAGCAATATCAAGCGTAACATGGTTACCGCCGACAGCAATCGAATCTGCATGAACAAAACGCCCTTCGGAAAACACTGAAAAGGTTGTCGTTCCACCACCAATATCTATACATGCCGCACCCAACCGGGCCTCATCTTCCACAAGCACCGACAATCCGCTTGCAAAAGGTGTCGCAACCATCGCCTCGACACTCAAATGGGCACGATTGATACATGCCTCGAGATTACGCAAGGGGACATTTTCAGCAGTCATCACATGCACATCAACACCCAGATGCTCACCTGTCATACCGATAGGGTCAGCAATACCCTTTTCGCCGTCAAGCGCATAAGAAAGCGGCACGGAATGCACGATATGTCGATCCATCCCAAATGCTTGACGAGACGCATCAGCCAAAACATGACGAACGTCTCGCGCAGAAACTTCCCGCCCAGCAACCCCTAATGCACCATGAACCAGAGTACTCTTTAAACGAGCGGAAGAAAAATTTACGATCAAAGAATCTACAACCAGCCCGGCCATCTTTTCTGCTGCATCAACCGCGAGCCTTACCGACTGCTCAGCCGCCGCCATATCCATAACGACACCGGATTTTATACCGCGCGACCGCTGAACACCAAAACCAAGTATCTCCATATGATGGGTACGCCCATGCAGATACTGCATATGATCAAGCGGACGCAACCGCGCAATGACACAAACGACCTTACTTGACCCCATATCAAGAACAGTCAACAAACGCGTTTTGCGAGAACCACCATGACCGGAACCAAGCAAATTCATGCGCGACCTGCCTTCTGAGCCTTCAACCGACGCTCTTCTTCTTTTACAACTTTATTACGACGCTCCAACGCCTCATCTGACAAAGCGACCGTCATACGATCCGGCAAACGCAAATCAACACTCAAAACATCACGCGAAAAAAGCCCTTGTGCACTTTCCGCCTTCACCGCATCAGCAAGACGCTTCATCGCATCCACTTCTGGAAGCTTGATACGAACACCATTATCCAACAAAATATCCCAACGACGATCACCCACACGGACATAAGCACGAACATGATCTTTAATTTGCGGGAAAGCAGACACATCCTGCACAAACCCAGATGCCTTTACTTCAGCACCCAGACCAACAACCAACGGCAGATCACCAACCAAACCCGGCCGAAAAGGCACAATCACACGACCGTCACGATCCACAATATCCATCTGGTCACCATGCTGCCAAACAGCATACGGCTGGCGCTCGACCAACGACACACGCACACGATCAGGATAAACCTTCTGAACATCAACAGACTGAACCCAAGGCAACTCTGCCAAAACCGATCGCGCAGCATTTGCATCAAAGCCGATCATAGATGTCTCACCATCCAAACCCAACGCAGAAAGAACATCCAATTCCGACATACGGTCATTACCAGCGATCTCAACATCCTCAACAGCGAAACCAAACGTCGATGTCGTCGCTTTAACAACATCATCCGTATGACCACCAGCCGACACCCCATAAGCGACAGACGACCCCAAAAACAACACAACAGCCAAAGAACCCAAATGGCGAGGAATATGCACATCCGCTAAAACAAAGTGAAAAACAGCTCGACGGAACCGTCGATAAAGACGAGGCAAAACAGACACCAACGATGCCATAACACCACCTTCTCTCTGACTGCTCAACGCATACACGACGCGTCCTCCACCATCCAACGAACCAAGTCACCAAACGTATGACCAGCCTGTTTCGCAATATCAGGAACCAGCGATGTCGGCGTCATACCCGGCTGTGTATTAATCTCCAACCAGACCAACTCACCGGTCTCCTCATCAAAACGAAAATCCGAACGACTAACACCTCGACAACCGATTGCCTGATGAGCCGCTAAAGACATCCTTTGCACATTTTGGTAAATATTTGGTGAAAGCACTGCAGGACAAACATGAATAGAACCACCCGGCTTATATTTTGAATCAAAATCATAAAACTGAAAACCGCCCTCGGGAACAATCTCACAAACATCCATCACCATGTCACCGACAACCGCACACGTCAGCTCACGACCCGCAATGTATTTCTCGACAATAACGTCATCACCATACATCCAATCAGCACCAGCGATCTCTTGCGGCGGAGCCGGCTGCCCTACCTTGACGATAACGACACCAAAACTTGAACCTTCACGCACCGGCTTAATCACATAGGGCGGCCCTATCGGATGAATAGATCCAATATCAAATCGGCTCATCACACGCGAGGGAGCAACAGAAACACCATTTGCCTCTACAACAATCTTGGCACGCCCCTTATCCATCGCCAAAGCGGAAGCCATAACACCAGAATGTGTATAGGGAATTTGAAGAAATTCGAGCACACCCTGCACACGACCATCCTCACCAAATGGCCCATGCAAAGCATTAAACGCTACGTCGGGTGCGACATGAGCAAGAACAGCCGCAACATCCCGACCAACATCAATCTTGGTGACACGATACCCCTCGCCCTCAAGTGCAGCTGCGCAAGCCGCCCCGGAAGACAAACTTACGGGACGCTCAGACGAAAAACCTCCCATAAGTACAGCGACATGCTTTTTCGCCATTACGAAAAGCTCCCTCTAGAATACCACATATAGTCCCCACCGAAACAATCGTTACCATAGGTAGATTGAATTCCAAATCTTCGTTGCGAATCAATGGACTAGCGTTAACCATAGTGAATCAGAGTCGCTCATTCATGACAAGTCCCGTTCAGCGCAACACGCTGATTCGTAAAGCAAAATTCTTTTCATCCCTTTGAAATGACTCAGAGATTTTTTTTTCGTTTGCTTTGGAGCTATTTTTGACAAACGTACATCTTGACAATGGCTGGCGCTTGGCTGTTTTCAACCAGCTGCAAGATAAAAATCTGCAGCGCGACTATTTCCATCTGTAATCAAATGGATTTCGTCATGACATGCAAAGAGGTTTTGCTCAGCAATATCCAGCAGCCGACGGCCGATGCCCTCACCTTGATATTCGGATCGGACGAACAACGCAGATAATTCACCAACGGTTTGATCTATTATGACAAAACCCGTAATGACATTCCTATATTGCGCCACCCAAGCGTTTGCGTTGTCGGTTAGCATCTGTGTAATACTATCAACAGTTATGCCGAGTTCGGCGAGCTGAAAGCGGGTCAAATGGTTTTCCTTAACCGATGTACGAATTTCAAAAATTTCATGCACATCGGCGGGATTTGCGGGGCGTATAATCATTTGGCAGAAAATGGAATAACTTTCATGCCATCAGCGAAGTTTCCAATACGCTGAATTTCCCACTGCAACGTTATACCACTATTCTCGTAAACACGTTTACGTACAGTCTCGCCCAAAAGTTCGAGATCATATGCGGTGGCCGTGCCAGTATTGATCATAAAATTACAGTGCATCTCGCTCATCTGGGCACCTCCAATGGTCAATCCACGGCACCCCGCAGCGTCGATAACCTTCCAAGCCGAGGTTCCATCCGGATTTCTAAATGTTGAACCACCGGTTTTTTCACGAATAGGCTGCACGTCTTCACGGTGGCGGGCAACCTCATCCATTGCGCGACGTATATCGTCTTTTTCACCTGGTTCGCCTTGCAACAAGGCCCCAACGAAAATCAGATTATCTGGTGTTTCTGAATGGCGATATGAATAGTTCATATCGGATTTTTTTAATGTTTGCCGTTTGCCTTCTCTGTCAATAGCATAAACTTCGACGACACGCTCAGCGGTTTCAACACCGTTTGCTCCACCATTCATCTTCAGCGCACCGCCGAGACCACCAGGTATGCCATGGTAGAAATGAAAACCTGAAAGCTCCGCTTGCAATGCAGCAGCTGCCAAACGTTTATCCGGCGTAGCTGCGCCCGCAAACAACTGCATTGGCGAAACCTGCTGAATTTCTCCGAAGCCCTTTGCCGAAAGCCTAATTGTCACCCCTTTTATGCCGCCATCTCGTACGAGAAGATTGGATCCTATACCGACGATCGTTACGGGGATTTCCTGAGGGAGCACCGACAAAAACTGGCTGAGATCAGCTTCGTCGGCGGGTTGATAAAACAATTCTGCAAGGCCACCTGTTCGGAACCATGTCACTTTGCTCATATCTACATTGATAGACATACGTCCACGGATATCCTTAAGCAAAGGCATCAAACGCTGCATAAGCGTGTCACCGTCAATGGCAGCCGAATAGGTCATTTGTCATCCATAATTGCTAGGTGTTCGGGCAGAGCATAAGCCCATTGAGTAATATTTCCTGCGCCGAGAAATACAACGTAATCTCCCGGCTTAGCCAACGACGCTACAAGCGGAGCAATCTCTTGAGGACCATCTAATAAACGCGCATCCCGGTGTCCAGCCGTCTTTATCCGCTCGACCAACTCCTTTGAACTTACACCGTCAATAGGATCTTCGCCAGCAGCATAAACCGGTGCAATCAGTATCGTATCCGCATCATTGAAACATGTTGCAAAGTCGTCGAACAAATCGTGCAACCTTGAGTATCGATGTGGTTGTGCAATCGCGATTACCCGGCCCTTTACACTATCACGGGCAGCTTTCAAAACCGCCTTGATTTCCACGGGATGATGGCCATAATCATCGAAAATTTCGACACCGTTCCAGCTTCCTGTATGTGTGAAGCGACGCTTAACGCCACCAAAACCCGCAAGCCCTTTGATTATTGCATCATCGGAAATACCCAATTCATGGGCAACTGCGATAGCTGCTGTCGCATTAGACACATTATGCCGCCCAGGCATCGGTAGAACAAGATTTTTCATCTCGATCACAGCGCCGGTCTTACGCGATCTTATGACGATATCGAAATGCGAATTCGCTCCTTCCATATGGTGATTGAGAAAGCGAACATCCGCTTGCGGATTGGCACCATATGTAATGACACGTCGGTCATCGATGCGGCTGACCAGGGCTTGCACTTCTGGATGGTCAAGACACATCACGCCAAATCCATAAAAGGGTACATTCTCGACGAATTGTCGGAATGCTTCACGCACAGCATCAAAACTACCATAATGATCAAGATGCTCAGGATCGATATTCGTGACGACAGCAATATCCGCAGGTAGCTTTAAGAATGTGCCATCACTTTCGTCAGCCTCGACCACCATCCAGTCCCCGCCGCCCATACGTGCATTCGTACCATAGGCATTAATGATACCGCCATTGATAACAGTCGGATCAAGATTGCCTGCTTCCAAAAGAGTAGCCACCATAGACGTAGTCGTTGTTTTGCCGTGTGTACCGCCAATGGCGACAGCTTGCCGGAAACGCATCAACTCCGCCAACATTTCCGCGCGCCTTACGATAGGCAGATGCTTTTCCTTCGCAGCAACATATTCAGGATTATTCTTGCGTATTGCTGTCGATACTACGACAACCTCGGCATGTCCGAGATTTTCTGCACTGTGACCAATGTGAACATCAATACCTTTCGCGCGCAACCGTTCCACATTAGCGTTATCTGCCTGATCCGATCCTTGCACCTTATAACCAAGATTGTGGAGAACTTCGGCAATTCCACTCATCCCAATACCGCCTATGCCAATAAAATGGACAAGACCAATGCTCAGCGGCATTTTCATAGTGTTTCTCCTTTTTTCAATATGCTGATTGATTGGCTAGATATCAGCAATTCAGCAAGATCCGCCAACTTTTCGGTAGCATCGACATGCCCGGCCGATTTAGCAGCAGCGGCCTGTGTCATTAAAAGATCAGAGTCGTCACATGCGACTTTAAAGACTTCCGAGAGTTTCTGCGCGTCAAGTTCGTGTTGCGCTATAACCTTAACACCTCCGGTCGCTGCCAATTTTGCTGCATTGGCTGCCTGATCATGATCGAGAGCATGGGGATATGGAACCAATAAAGCAGGACGTCCGATGGCAGCTATTTCCGAAACTGTCGACGCACCAGATCGCGCCATGACAAAATTTGCGCGGGCAATCCGATCTGCCATATCATCAAAGAACTCCGCAATTTCGGCTTCAACATTCATTTTGCGGTATGTCTCGACAAGTTCGACTTTATCGCCGCGTACTTGCTGCACTAGCCGGATACGCCTGCGGGTTTTCTCATCAAGGTGCGAAATAGCCTCTGGGACAACTTCAGAAAAATAGGATGCACCCTGACTGCCGCCAAAGACAAGCAAATGGAATGGCGCATCGCCAACTGATGGTCGATAAGGCTGACTCGCTGCCTTTATAACTGCTTCGCGTACAGGATTTCCTGTAATAACCGTCTTATTTTCATATTGTCCGCCATCTGCCAAAAATCCCCCCGCAATTGCCGTCACCCTTGGTGCCATTGCTTTATTCGCACGCCCCATAACTGCATTTTGCTCATGAATAAAGGTAGGAATACCCGCAGATTGTGCAGCATAAAGCGGAGGCAAAGTGGGATAACCGCCGAAGCCGCCAACCAGTACCGGCTTGAGACGCTTGAAGAGGCGACGTGAACAGCGCACGCCCTTTAACAGTTGCCATAGCGTTTTACAAAGTGAAATTGGATTTCTGCCTTTGATCGTAGCTGACGGAATTACGTGGATATGATCTTCGGCAAAATGACGGACAAAACGCTTTGCGCGCGTGTCAGTTGCGAGATGAACATCGTAACCACGCTTGGTTAATTCCCCGGCCAAAGCTTCAGCAGGAAAGAGATGCCCGCCAGTACCTCCAGCCACCAGAACAATTACCTTTTTATCCATCATTTTATACCGCCGGCAACATTGTGGGTAAGGACGCAGAAAGGCGAGCCTCAGGGCGACGACGCGTTAAGCTCAACAAGATCCCCATTGAGATTGCGATAGCTACCATCGACGAGCCGCCGTAAGAAATAAAAGGCAACGTCATGCCCTTAGGTGGCATTAGATGGAGGTTAACAGCCATGTTGATCATTGATTGACAACCAAAGAGCATCGCAATTCCGGCGATAGCGAAACGGGTAAACGAGTCCCGCTCATTCATCGCAATGCGCATAGAGCGTATCACAATGAAAGCAAACAGTGCTACAATCAACAAACACAATATAATGCCATATTCTTCGGCCGCGACCGAAAAAACAAAGTCGGTATGGCTATCAGGAACAATGCGTTTAACGGTTCCCTCTCCCGGCCCCTGCCCAAACCAACCGCCGTTTAAGATGGCCTCGCGTCCTACATCCACCTGAAACGTATCCCCTTCGCCGGTCAAAAAGCCATTGACGCGTTCTTGAACGTGATGGACAAACATATAGGCGCCGAAGCCACCAACAACAGCTAAACCGATAAAAAATACTATGACAATCAAAGGAACGCCGGCAAGGAAGAATAGACCACCCCACGTTGCGCTTATCAGCATTGTTTGACCGATATCGGGCTGCAGAACCAACAAACATGCGCATGTGGCGTAAAGCAGGATTGCCAATGTATAGCCGGGTATCCCGTTACGACGGGTTTGCTCCGAAAATAGCCAAGCAGACATTACCACGAAGGCAGGCTTCATAAATTCCGAAGCCTGAACAGAAATTCCCAACACTGAAATCCAACGCCGTGATCCTTTAACCTCGGCACCGAATAAAAGCGTTGCAACAAGCAATACAAGTGTTGCCAACAACAACAGCGCACAAAAACGCCGAATATTACGTGGCGTAAAAAATGAAATAAAAATCATGGTAAAAAGTGCTGGGAAGCTGAAGATAATATGCCAACGCACAAAATAAAAGCTATCAGCGATACCGATCTTACTGGCAACCGTTGGGCTTGCTGCAAAAGATAACATAATGCCAAGTCCCATCAGCATCAGACAAGCTGCGAGAATGGAACGGTCGATTGTCCACCACCAATTGGCTATCGGCCCGCGATCAGCGCGAGAAACCATGATATCCCTTTCTGCCGGTGCCAATTGCACCGTTATATTTGATCAATAATCAGATAGATTACGCTGAAAAAGATTCTGGTTGGTTAACGCCGTCGATAGTTTTTACAAGGCTTTCACAAGATTGATGAAAGCGTCACCCCTTGCACCGTAATTTTTGAACTGATCATAACTGGCACAAGCAGGAGAAAGAAGCACTGCGACTTCATCAGCAGCATCATTGGCAGCATCCTGTGCTGCTTGCTTGACAGCATTGTCCAACGTTCCACACATCGCAATCGGAAACGCACTGCCGATCGTGCGAGCAAAATCATCAGCAGCATCGCCGATCAGATAAGCTTTGCATATTTTCGGGAAATATTGTTTCAGAGCAGTTATGCCGCCCTCTTTTGCCAATCCGCCGATGATCCAGTAGATATGGTCGAATGTAGCAAGGGCGGGAGCTGAAGCTTCCGCGTTTGTAGCTTTGCTATCATTGACAAACAGAGCATGCCCTATCTTGCGCACCTGTTGCATACGATGCGGCAAACCTGAATAAGACGCGAATGCGCCATGCAGATCGTCGAAATGAATCTTCAACATATCAACTGTTGCGAGCGACATGAGAGCATTTTGCGCATTATGGCTGCCGCGTAAGGAATCGATACCTGCCAATGTCAACCGTTCAACAGGTTTCCCATCTGCAAAACTATAAAGCGCATTACCCAAAGCATAATAGCCACCGTCATCAGGTTTAGAATATCGCGAAACCGGATGGACATTTTTCTTCTGCTGTTTCAGCGCTTTAAAAATATCGAAACAGGCGGGATCATCAATACCGATCAAAGATGTCTTGGCACCTTCTACCAGACGCTGTTTTATTGCGCAGTAATTGGAAAATGTTCCGTGGCGGTCAATATGGTCGGGAGATAGATTGAGCAATATGCCGATTGTGGGATTGATGGAGGGTGTCAGATCAATCTGGAAAGACGAGCATTCAACGACGTAATAACGACCCGCCTTGAACGGGTCCAGAGAAAGGATCGCGGTTCCGATATTCCCACCCATCTGCACGTCTTTGCCTGCGACGGAAAGAAGGTGAGCGATTAATGCCGTCGTTGTGGATTTTCCATTTGTACCAGTTATTGCAATGAACGGGACATCCGCATCCGTTAAGCGGTTATCTTTGAGAAAAATGTCTCGGGAACGGATAAATAGCTCGATATCGCCGATAATCTCGATATCCGCATCGCGCGCGAGTTTAACTACCCAGTGCGGTTGAGGATGGGTCAATGGAACACCGGGTGATAGCACCAGAGCGGAGAACGATTTCCAATCTGCTTCGCGCAAATCAACCACCGGGATATTTTGAGCGTGTGCCGCTTCCACACCTGCCGGATTATCATCCCAACAGCATAAAGTTGCCCCGCCAGCAATCAAGGCATGTGCCGTCGCAAGGCCTGAACCGCCAAGTCCGAAAAGCGCAACTTTCTTATCTTTAAAACAATCAATCGCAATCATGGGATCTATCTAAGCTTCAACGTTGAAAGACCAATCAGGGCCAACACAATGGAAATGATCCAGAACCGGATGACAACCTGACTTTCTGTCCAACCTTTTTTTTCAAAATGGTGATGTATAGGCGCCATTAAGAAAACACGTTTTTTTGTCAATTTGTACCAACCAACTTGGATGATAACGGATAACGCTTCCATAACAAATAATCCACCGATGACCGCCAGCACGATTTCATGTTTGGTTGCGACTGCTACAGCACCCAACATACCGCCAAGTGCAAGCGATCCGGTATCACCCATGAAAATAGCAGCTGGCGGAGCGTTGAACCACAGGAATCCAAGTCCCGCACCAACTACAGCCCCTAGAAGAACCGTAAGCTCACCTGAACCTGCAACATAGTGGATTTGCAGATAATCGGCAAAATTTACGTTGCCCGACAGATAGGCGATTAGTGCGAAGGATGATGCAGCCACCATAACTGGCACGATTGCTAGTCCATCAAGACCGTCAGTAAAATTCACAGCGTTACCTGCTCCGACAATCACAAAAGCCACAAATGGTATAAAAAACCATCCAAGATTGACGAGGTATTCTTTGACGAAAGGTAGCGCCAAGCCGGTTGATTCCGTATACATAATGACCAGCGAAGCTATCGCGGCGATCAGAAACTCCAGACCCAATCTGGCTTTACCAGAAAATCCCTTGTCACTCTGTTTTGTGACCTTCAGGTAGTCATCATAAAATCCGATAGCGCCGAACGACAACATGACAAGCAGCACGACCCAGAAATACACATTTGCCAGATTACACCATAGGAGCGCTGAAACAACCGTTCCGCTTAAAATCATCAAGCCGCCCATGGTTGGTGTACCGGCCTTTTTGAAGTGCGTCTGAGGGCCGTCGGCGCGGATTGGCTGCCCTTTGCCCTGACGAACTTTCAGTGAAGCGATGATGCTTGGACCAAACAGGAACACGATCAGTCCCGAAGTCAGCATTGCTGCAGCTGTACGGAAGGTAATATAACGGAAAACCCCGACACCCGGCAAAAAATCGGTCAGTGACGAGAGAAACATCATCATGGCAGGAAGGCCCTTTTAAAATTTATGCGGCGACAGTCTTATAGCGCTCGCGAAGAGCCGCGACAATAAGAGACGAACGAATACTATTGGATGACTTGACCATAACCACATCGCCATTGGATATTTCTGCCAAAATAAGTGGAAGAATGTCATCGATTTTGGCTCGGTAATGAACGTTTAAGCGCTCTGAAAGATCTTTGGCAAGCGGCTTCATTTCTTTTCCGACGAGGTAAACCGGATTTGCTCCGCACTCGAAGATTGGCTCAGCCAATTCTTTATGAAGTTGCTCGCTATATTTGCCAAGTTCCAACATATCGCCCAATACAGCGATACGTCTTCCGCGTGGCCCCGTTTCAGCAGCAGAAAGCAACTCAAGCGCTGCGCGCATAGATGCCGGATTTGCATTGTAGCTTTCATCAATCAGTGTAAAATCGCCGCCTGTTGGCAATGCCAAATGATAACGGGCCCCACGGCCGCTTTCGGCTGTGAAACTTGCAAGAGCCAAAACCACATGAGCCAAATCGGCACCGGCACTATCGCAGGCACCTAATACAGCCAGACTATTTTGCACAATATGACGGCCCGGTGCCCCGACCTTGACAATCGCTTCCTGTTGCCCGACTTTTACCGTCATACACGAGCAATCCGCCTGCAT
The DNA here is from genome assembly GCF_054871565.1 of Bartonella sp. LJL80. Taxonomy (NCBI): domain Bacteria; kingdom Pseudomonadati; phylum Pseudomonadota; class Alphaproteobacteria; order Hyphomicrobiales; family Bartonellaceae; genus Bartonella; species Bartonella sp. LJL80. The sequence continues at coordinate 50,176 of NZ_JBTXLM010000004.1, read as the reverse complement.
ATGCAACTGTTCTAACCGATAATCGGCGAAATCTGCTTCACCAAAACTCCGAATATTTTTGATGCCGCACCGCGTCGCTTTTTTTGAAAGATAGAAGAAGAAATCATCATCAGCATTCAGTAAAGCGATACCACCTTCGGTCATTCCTTCAAAAATTTCGGCTTTTGCATCGGCTATCTGTTCCAAACTCGAAAAGAAGCCGAAATGTACGGGAGCTATCCGCGTGATGATTGCAATCTGCGGCCTCACCAGCTTGACCAGCGGCCTAATCTCATTTGGGTGATTCATGCCTATTTCGAAAACACCATAATCGGTATCCAGAGGCATTCGGGCCAAAGTTAATGGCACACCCCAATGATTATTAAATGATGCCGGATTAGCATGAACTTTTCCAACTGCCTGCAAACAATGCCGGAGCGCCTCCTTCGTCGTTGTTTTCCCGACGGATCCCGTTACAGCAATAATCTTCGCCTTTGAGCGCTCGCGTGCGGCATTCCCAAGCTTTTCAAGAGCTATCAGAACATCTTCAACCGCAATGAGTGGGATAGAAAGCTTTTCCATGGCAGCGAGGCGCTCGATTGCAACAATCAAAACACCTGCACCCGCTGCTGCAGCCTTATCTGCAAAGTCATGACCGTCGAACTGGTCTCCTTTGATACAGAAGAATATTTCGCCAGGCCTAACCGTGCGACTATCAATAGAAACACCTGCAAACGTTTCAGGTACGTTTCCAATCGCTTTGCCTGCCACTGCCTCTATCAGCGCTTGGCGCGTCCATAAAGCTGTCATAAGTTTCTGCCTTCCAACGCTGCTGTCACTTCCTGATGGTCAGAGAAAGGTAAAACCTCTTGCCCAACGATCTGACCTTTTTCATGCCCTTTACCTGCAACAATGAGGGTATCACCAGCCTTTAATAGCGACACGGCATGGCGTATGGCTTGACGTCGGTCTGCGATTTCCGTTGCTCCACGTGCCGCGCTTAAAATCTCCCTGCGTATTTCTGCCGGCTTTTCTGTGCGTGGATTATCATCGGTCACAACCACAACATCTGCATATTTGGACGCGATTTTGCCCATCAGTGCGCGTTTTCCTTTATCCCGGTCACCACCACAGCCGAACACCAAAACAACTCTTCCAGTTGTAAATGGTCTGACTGACAACAATACCTGTTCCAACGCTTCAGGCTTATGCGCATAATCGACGTAAACAGGTGCATCATCCTTTGTCGCACCGACAAGCTCTAAACGGCCGGGCGCACCCTTCAAGCGTTCCAACGCCCTGAAAACTGCGGCCTCTGGCACACCTGTTACGATAGCCAAACCAGCTGCCACAACCGCATTTGACACTTGGAAATCTCCCGCTAACGGCAAATTTACTTCATATACGTCATTTCCCATCGCGAATTCTACGTATTGTCTATACCGTTCATGCTCCACGCGGCGTATGCTGATGAAATCCCCTTTTCTGCCAACGGTGAGAACTTTACGTTTTGACTTTGTGATATGTTCGATAGCTTTTTGCGAATACGCATCGTCAGCGAAAACAATTGCCGGTGCAGATTTTGGCAAAAGCGTATCAAACAAACGCATCTTCGCCTTGAAGTAATCTTCAACGGTCGGGTGATAATCCAAATGATCGCGACCAAGATTGGTAAAAGCTGCTGCTGCGAGCCTGACACCATCCAATCGGCGTTGGTCAATTCCGTGTGACGATGCTTCCATCGCAACATGTGTTACGCCTTCATTGGCAAGCTCACACAAAACTTTCTGCAGATAGACTGGATCAGGCGTGGTTAAAGAGCCATATTCGCTTCTGGTTGGAGACATCACCCCGACGGTACCAATACTTGCCGCTGGAAAGCCAGTATCTTTCCAAATCTGACGGGTAAAAGAAGCAACCGAGGTTTTGCCGCTGGTACCTGTAACTGCCGCAACGATAGGAGGTTGCTTTCCGAAAAACTTTGCTGCAGCCATGGCTAATTCATGGCGCGCATCCAACACACGCAAGACCGGAACCTTGGTGGCCTCTAGATGGAACTCATGATCCGTCAAAATCGCGACAGCGCCGCGGGCAACCGCATCAGCTGCATAAAGGCCGCCATCCCCCTTATTGCCTTTCAAGGCTACAAAAAGATACCCCGGCAAGACTTGGCGGGAATCAGCAGTAATGCCGGTTATCTCGATAGACGGCAAAAGCGAATGCGGGGTATCATCTGTTATCAATTGATCAAGCTTCATGTGCCTATCCCCTCAAGCTTTAGTCGTTCGCAGATGTTTCAGGCAATCCCTGACTGGTCGCAGCTGTCAAAACCGGCGCATATTCTTCACGAAAATCTGGTTTTACGCCAAGAAATGTTGCCGATCGACGAATAATGTTAGCCACCATAGGGGCAGCATTAAGACCGGCAGTTGCAGAAAATTTGCCCTCTTCAGGCTTTGGCTCATCAATAATCGTCAACACAACATATTCCGGATTATCAATGGGGAACGATGCTAAAAATGCATTGAACCGTTTGTTCTTGGAATATTTTCCATTTTCCACTTTTTCGGCTGTTCCCGTTTTGCCACCAACGCGATATCCCTCAACCTTGGCACGCCGTCCCGAACCGATATCACCGTTCAATTTATACAGATAACGCATATCCCGACTTGTTTCGGGTGCTATTACTTGCTTGGAATGCTCCATCGCTTGTTCGGCATTACGTTTGAGGAATGTCGGTTCTATTAGTTTGCCTCCATTCATCAACGCGCTGGCCCCGACTGCAGTTTGCAGAGGGGTTGTCATCATACCGTGCCCGAAGGCGATCGTCATTGAATTGACGGCCTTCCATTGCCGCGGTTCAACAGGGCGTGCCACTTCCGGCAACTCCGTCGTCATACGATCAAGCAAACCCAGTCTCTTCAAGAATTCACGATGACCATCTATACCGACAGTCAGTGCCTCCTTTGCCGAACCGATATTGGATGAGAAGATAAAGACCTCCCAAGCTGTCAGTGGACGATACTTACCATGAAAATCGCGAATGAAGCGTCCGCGTCCCGCCGGCAATGGCTTAGAAGCATCAATCATGCTGTTGAGCTGGAATTTTCCAGAATCGAGAGCCATTGCAGTGGTGAAACTCTTAATCGTAGACCCCATCTCGAATGTCCCGGCAGTCATGCGATTAAGGCGATCTTTTTTTAATGCATCGACCGGATTATTCGGATCAAAATCCGGCATGGATGCCATAGCCAGTACTTCACCCGTATGGATATTGATGACCACAGCTCCGGCTGCAATTGCTTGATAGCGCTCCATGGCGAGCGCCAATTCTTCACGCACGATAGCCTGAACACGCACATCAATCGACAGGCTGACCGGTTCAAGTGAGGTTTCATCAGCAAGACCGGCAGCGCGCAAATCGCTCAAACCGGCATTGTCGATATATTTCTCCATCCCCGCAGTCCCTTGATTATCGACATTGACCATACCAAGGATATGGGACGCTGTCGGACCACCGGGATAAAAGCGGCGCGTCTCGGTGCGGAAGCCGACACCGGGTATACCCAGTGCCATGATCTGCTCTTTTTGACTTGGCGTGAGACCACGCTGAATCCACGCAAAACCGGATTTACTTTTAAGTCTACGATAGGTTCCCTGCCAATCTAAATTGGGCAAAACCGTTGATATCAACTCGATTGTTTCATTGACATCAATAATACGGCGCGGCTCAGCGAAAAGCGAATAGGTCTTAAGATCTGTCGCCAGCAACCTTCCATTACGATCCAGAATATCTGGCCGTGCAGCTGACTGTTGCACCGCAGGACCATTTGCTTCCTCAATCTGCCCACCTTCCATACCGTAATATACGAGGCGCGCCCCAATAACTGCGTAAACACCGACAAAACACGTCACAACCACACCTAAGCGTCGACGACTGCGCCGCGAGCGATATTCGGTTTTCTGCAATTCCGCATATTTATCAGTCGGTTTTTTGCCTTTACGCGACAGAAAGGGAAACAGCTTCATGGACGAACACTCCCTGTCGCAAAATTATCGACACCTGCAGTCCCATTGCGAGCAAGCAGCGCATTGCTTTCTTCCAGCTCGTTATCTTTGATCAAGTTTTCAATCTGATCCGGCAAACGCTCTGGCACATCTTGCAGTTGAACGATTTGCCGCGCCTCTGTCACCTGCAACCCCAATTGCTCCTGATAACGTGATGCCAATATTTGCATACGCCCCGGCTCTATCATCATCGCCCATTCGGCATGTAAAAGATTGATAGTATTTTTTTCTGCAACAATCTGGCGTTCGATTCTACGGACCTCGCCAATACGTTTTTGCGCATCATACTTCACTTTGTAAGTGACACCTGCAGCACAAATCATAATCGCCACCAAAATCATATCAAATGTGCGAAATACTGTCATTTTTTACTACCATCAAATTCAACAATGTCAGCCAGACCAAAAATCGCCATATCCTCTACCATTGGAGGCGCATCGGTTCGCACCCCTACCCGCAAACGCGCAGATCTGGAGCGGGGGTTTATTTGCAGCTCGGCGTCATCGGCACTTTGGCCGCCCTTAAACAAAGGAATAAAGCTCGCCTTGACCTGCTCTACCTCAGGCAGATAACGCGACCCGCCCGTACCGCCTGAACGCGCTGCAAAAAAGCGCTTTACCATACGATCTTCCAGTGAATGGAATGTGACGACACCAAATCTGCCGCCCGGCACCAAAACACGTTCTGCAGCAAACATTGCGCGGGCAAGCTGACCGAGTTCGTCATTCACATAGATTCGCAATGCCTGAAAAACGCGCGTTGCGGGGTGGATATGGTCACCCGGCTTGCGCCCCACCAGCGCCTCAATAGCATTTGCCAAATCCGAAGTTCGCAAAAACAACCGATCCTGCCTGCGCCGCTCAATCATACGCGCAATACGACCGGCATGCCGCTCCTCGCCGAGAATCCCGAAAATTCTCGTCAAATCTGTAGCCCGCAAACGATTAACAACATCAGCCGCACTAAAACCTGCCTGCGCCATCCTCATATCCAAAGGCCCGTCTTTCTGGAACGAGAAACCTCTTTCAGCCTGATCTATCTGCATAGAAGAGACGCCAATATCGAGAATTACCCCATCAACCTTATCGGAAACAACTTCATCCAGACGAGAAAACTCGGTCTCAATCAAACGAAGGTGAGAAGCATATTGCGCCTCAAGCGCACGACCATCACGGATGGCATTCGGATCACGATCGAGCGCAATTACATTGGCTCCAGCAGCGAGCAATGCACGCGTATAACCACCTGCACCAAAAGTACCATCAATAATTGTCTGCGCTTCAAGCGGTGCCATCCCGTTCAAAACAGGTTGCAATAAAACGGGAATATGACGCTTGTCGTTGATATCCTGACCAGTCAAAATCGTTGTCTTTACAATGCATGCTTCACACCCCGCCGCGACACAGAGCATCGCAACGGAAACTTTGCACAAAACATCTACAGATAGAGTTATGCCTATCCAATTATCGCATCATTATGCTTAAAGAAGTGTTAGGATTGACAATCAACGTCAGGATATTTCAGGCAAAAGTCCGAATGTCATAAAAAGCAGAATAAAATTGAGAACCAAAACCAAAATCGCTGCCACGACCGCAATGATTTGCGTATAGATACGATTTGCAAACTGGCCCATAATATTCTCACGTCCGCTAAAATAAAGCAACGCAATCATTGGTACAGGTAATGATATTGACAGGATGACCTGGCTGACCACCAGAGCTTTGGTTGCATTAACGCCCATCGCAACAACGATAAAGGCTGGCAGCATCGTCACCAACCGACGCAGCCAAACCGGAATATGAAAACCGACAAAGCCCTGCATTATCATTTGCCCCGCCATTGTACCCACCACAGAGCTGGAAATTCCTGAAGCAATCAGTGACACTAGAAATACACCGGCTGCACCAACACCCAGCAGTGGTGTTAGGGTATGGTATGCCTGCTCTATCTCCGCCACATCACTATGGCTACCGTGAAAGGTACTCGCGGCCATGATAACCATGGCCATATTGACCATTCCGGCTACCGCCAATGCAACCACTACTTCCCGGTTAGAAAAACGTACAAGTCGCGCCCGATCACTATCACCTTCAACCTTTACGCGATGCTGTGTCAAACCGGAATGAAGATAAAGCGCATGCGGCATCACCGTAGCACCGATTATGCCAACCGATATAAGCAAGGCATTTGCATCAGGCATTTCAGGTTTAATGAGATGAAACCCTGCGGCTGCCCAATCTACGGGCGCGATAATCATTTCTATTAGATAGCAAATACCAATGATCGATACCAATACACCAATCAGTATTTCCATCGGACGGAAACCCTTACGGTCGATCATCAATAGCGCATAGGTTATAATAGCCGTGACGGCCATACCCGCCATGAGTGGCATATTGAACAATAAGGCCAAACCGATGGCACCACCAAGAAACTCAGCAAGATCTGTTGCCATGGCGGCGATTTCACTGACCACCCACATGATAATAACAGTCGGTTTAGAAAAATTATCACGACATAATTCGGCAAGATTTCTACCCGTGACAATGCCTATCTTAGCGGAAAGTGCTTGAAATAACATCGCAATAAGATTGGCGAGTAAAACCACCCATAAGAGGGTATAGCCATAACCCGAACCAGCCTGAATATTGGTAGCGAAATTTCCTGGATCCATATAGGCGATCGAGGCGATGACTGCAGGGCCCATCATTAAAAAAACAGATCGGCCGCCCATATGCTTGCCAGAAAGCATCGCTGAAATGCCCGCCGAGGTTCGTTCTGTTAAGCTGGCTTTGGAAAAGCGTTTATCTTTGGACGCGGGCATGAATGCTCTTTCTAAATGCGAATGCTTTGCATTTAGGCGCGAACCACCACACGCGTCAATTGCGCTAAGGCAAAATAACAATCACGTTGCGGTGAAAATGTCAGTCGGTCTGTAAGCCGGGTTCTGTATGGCGGGGCTATATGGCCCCACGTGGCAACCATTCATCTGGGACGGATGTTGCCATCCGCCTCTTGCAACCTACCCGGATGACTGGCCCGGAAACCGGCTGCAAGCCTAAGCCTGCACGTCATCCCTATTCGGTCTTGCTCCCGGTGGGGTTTACCTTGCCGCGACCATTACTGACCGCGCGGTGGGCTCTTACCCCACCCTTTCACCCTTACCCGATTGCTCGGGCGGTTTGCTTTCTGTGGCACTTTCCCTAGGGTTACCCCCGCCGGACGTTATCCGGCACCGTTATTCCATGGAGCCCGGACTTTCCTCACCTGCCGCCTTTCGGCATTGGACAGGCGCGGCTGCCCGACCGACTGACGCGCCGCTTATAAAGCAAAATAGCACCAGTGCAAACCGCTTACATAAAAAAGCGTTTTCACTGAACTGAAGCCAGATATATCTTAACTTTTGTGCAGTAACGCGCTGAAATAGGGTTCATCTTTTTTGCACCGTGACCGGCATTATATTTCAATATGGTTTTACATGTATCGCCGCCGCTCAACTTGTGCGCCTGCGCCAGATACTTCATGCCGTATTCCAAATTTGTCGCAGGTTCATATAGTTGCTTGATCGAACCGGAATAGCCCAATCCCTTGGCTGTCATAGGCTTTATCTGCATTAAACCCACCTCGCCAGCCGAACCTCGTGCATCGGCATCATAGTTACTTTCTGTGCGAACGATCGCGTGAGCAAGATCGACGGGAACATTATGCTTATTCGCGAGTTTCTGTATCAAGGCTTCATAAGGACGGGCGGATGTTTTATCTGCTGCAATGGAAGCATTTTTGGAAGCGTTATTACCGCGAGGGGCGGCATTTGCTTGGCTCAAAACAAGCGTCATCGACGCGAAGAGAGCAGCGCTAATAAGGCGTTTCATCAGTGATATCATCTTTTCTTCAGGAGATTTGCTTAACCTAGTGTTATGGTGAAGGGCATTTTATGCCGGTCAAATCGAGCCAAAGCGCGGCCTTACAATGATTTTATCAGGGCCATTTTGTGAATCTGTGCCGCGGGGAAACAAAAAGGCGAACAAGTGATTGTGTTTTGATTTCGCGCGGTATTAAACGCATGAACCTATAATTACTTGTTGTTTCAGGGCTCCTCGGATATGCGTTTGCACTATCAAACACTGCGTGTTCTCAATTGGTCGCGCCGTAAATTGCGTGCCAGCGAAAGCTGGTTTATCGTATTGGCGCTTCTCGTCGGCGCGCTTGCTGGTGTATTTGCCGTATTTCTGACAAGCGTTGCACACATGATGCAAACCTACTTCTTTGATCTTGCCCCCGACGAACGCTTAAGCGCTCATGCGCTTGGTTGGCAGCATCTTCTTATTTTGCCCATAGGTGGCGTTGTGCTTGCAGTTTTCTCCTATATCGTGAAAGCGCGTAAAAGGGCGCTAACCGACGTTGTGGAAGCCAATGCTCTCCATGGCGGAAGACTATCCATCCGTGACAGCCTGATCATCTCTGGACAGACACTCATTTCAAATGGCTTTGGCGCGTCGGTCGGCCTAGAAGCGGCTTATGCCCAGATGGGCGGTGCGGCGGGTTCACGATTAGGCCAACTCGTTAATCTTCGCCGCTCCGATATGCGTATCCTGGTGGGTGCGGGTGCCGGCGCTGCCATTGCAGCGTCATTCGGCGCACCGCTGGCTGGTGCATTTTATGCGTTTGAAATTGTAATCGGTGCCTATACACTTTCTGCACTAGCACCGGTTGCCGCAGCTGCTCTGGCGGCTGTCCTTGTCGCACAAACTCTCGGCGCGAAGCCTTATATAATCGCTGCCGTTAACGACCATTCGATCGATTTTCTGCACTATTGCCTTTACGCGCTTTTAGGCGGCGTTTGTGCGCTTTTAGGCATCGCTTTAATGCGGGCAGTCACCGTTGTCGAGTCGTGGGTGCGAGCTGCTAAAATTCCTGTTTGGTTACGCCCGGCACTCGGAGGGCTGCTTCTTATGCCTATTGCGGCTTTGACATCACAAGCCTTATCGGGCGGTCATGGAGCTTTAAGAGTCGATTTCGTATCATCCGCAACGATCGGCTTTATTGCACTTATTTTTATCGCCAAATCCGCTGCTTCCATTGTATCTTTAGGATTTGGTTTTCGCGGCGGTCTGTTCTTTGCCTCGCTTTTTCTAGGTACCCTGATTGGCCGTCTCTATGCAGGCGGTATTGATACATTGTTTCAAGATAATCTTCTTGACAGTAAAGTCGCGGCTTTAGTCGGAATGGCGGCATTTGCAGCTTCAGTGATTGGCGGGCCATTGACTATGGCCATGCTTGTATTGGAAGCGACACGCGATTTCAGCCTGACGGGAGCAGTCGTGATCGCCTCGCTGGTTGCCTCAACCATTGTCCGAGACCATTTCGGCTATTCTTTCTCGACATGGCGTCTTCATCTGCGTGGCGAAACTATAAAAAGCGCGCGTGATGTTGGCTGGGTGAAAACACTGACCGCTGGTCGCATGATGCGGCGGGAGACCAACGCCACCCCCGATGATTTAACGATAGCACAATTTCGCAGAAAGTTTCCTCTAGGCTCTACCAGCAGGGTCGTATTACTAGATCAAGATAACAAATATGCCGGAATTGTCATTCCATCCAACGCATATGTTGAAGGGCTGAAAGACGATGATGCAATTGCCAGCCTCGCAGAAACGCGCACCTATACTTTGACGCCGGAAATGGATGCGAATGCTGTTATGGAACGTTTTGATAAGGCAGCAACAGACCAGCTAGCGGTCGTCGATCAGAACCGCAATGTACTGGGAATTCTCTCCGAAAGTCACGTTCGCAAACGTTATGCAGAAGAGCTGGAAATCGCCCAACGCGCCTTCTACGGCGAACATTGAAACGCGGATTACATCGTTTTCGGCTTACATGGAAATGATGCAATGACGCCCTTTAGCCAAGCTTTCAGGATAAGCTTCCCAGAGTGCCAAGAAGTCTGTGTAACGTATCTATTGTTGAAACATCGGCAACACCATCAACTTTTTCTGGTCGGAAATGCCGTTGAAAACCTTCCGTTACAATACGCGTGCGCTCATCGAACTCACCAGTTATGTCAATACCATAGCCATAGAGTGCCAACATGGACTGATAAGCCTCAACCGGGCGCCCACTTTCACCGATAGTCATAAAACGACCGCCGGATATTGCTTTGGGTAAAACCCAATGGCCTATACCGTTCTCAAACAGTGTCTTCCAAGGGAATTTTTCACCCGGATCAATCTTGCGATGTGGAGCAATGTCCGAATGTCCCAAGACATAACGAGAAGCGATTTGATGTCTTGCCTGAATAGAGCGACAAAGGCTTATAACCGTTTCGATCTGCCGCTCAGCAAAATCCGGGAAATTGCCTAGAGGCCCTAAATTATCGATTTCAATTCCAATTGAGTGGGAATTGACATCTTGAATGCCATTCCAAACGCTTTCGCCCGCATGCCACGCTCGATCTATCTCACGCACCATTTGCACAACAACACCATCCTGTCGAACGACGTAATGGGCTGAGACTTTGGAATCTGGTGATTCTAGCAACGTCTCCGCAGCTTCCGCGTTTTCCATACCGGTATAATGCAAAATCAGAAATTGCGGCTTTACGTTGTCCTTACGGGGTTCAAAGTTTGGCGACGGACGAACGATAGCGCTTTCGTAATCCGGTTTGAAATTTTGCATCGTCATGCTGCTACAAACTCCTCGCGTACAATGGCCCACGCATTATTGATCGCTGCCAAGCGTTCATTGGCAATTGCCATGAATTCCTTTGGAAGCCCTCTTGCCAAGACCTGATCTGGATGATGTTCACGTACCAGATCGCGGTAACGTTTGCGCGCTTCATCGAAATTTGTATTTCTGTCCAACCCCAGAATACGCCAAGGATCTGCCCTGCCGGCGGACACGTGGCGGGCGCTGATTGCTTCAAAGCGTGACGGAGTAAACGCAAATATCTGCGCGACTTTACGCAGGAATTCCATTTCATCAGTATGAATCATGCCGTCGGACTTGGCTATATGGAACAACCCTTCGAGCACATCCTCTAGCAATTGCCTCTGACAATTGGTGTCTTGACATAACCGATAAAGGCGCGCCGCGTAAATATCAAAACCTGCGACATCCTGTTTTGCCAGATTATAAAGCCGTTCCACATTACGGTATTCAGGGGCAGGCACAGCAAATATCTCGTAAAAAGCTTTGACTTCAGCATCACTCACCACGCCATCTGCTTTTGCCATTTTTGCAGAAAGCGCGATCATTGACACCGAAAACGCAACTTGCCGGCGTGTTTCAGGATCACCTGCAAACAAAGTTCGTATGTGTTCGATAATTGTACCGAACGCATCACTGGCTGCGTGGCTGATCAATTCACCAAGGCGTGTCCATAAAGACGACATTGAGATTTCCTAAAATAGTGGTCTTCTTATGATATCCGACAAGAAGAAATGCAGCAACACAACAAAGGCTGCATATTACTGATCAGCATCGACTGGAGATGGCCTTTGCATAGCTTCTGTTGCAGCTTTTGCTGCTGCTTCGCCACTCATTTGGGCCTGTTGCTCACTCTGTCCGCTGGCTAAAGCAGCAGCGATAGCATCTTTCTTTGCTTGATCGATCGCATCCTGCTTCTGTTGCGGCGTCATGTTTGATGGAGTGAGAGGAGCATCAGGCAATGATAATGCAGGCCCCTGAGGCAATGCATTGCCATCAACGCCCGTAGAAGCGCCCCCCATAAACCGTTCATATGCCCATTTTCCCCCGATACCCAACAGAAGAAGAATGATAATCAAAATAATAATGCGGCGCCAGCGAAGCTTCTTCATGATTTTTCCCGAATATTTTGTTTCATATGCCATTCTTTTACTATTTTGCGCAATGGTCATTGCAATATCAAAGCGAGAGGCTTTCAATTGTTCACGCAAAATAATGTCGCAAAAATGGTGCGTCAAACCATTATTCCCGCAATCCTATCCGCCGTGCTGATCGGATGTACGTCAACGTCCTACGATTTCGGTGACCTCAAGCCGACAGCAAATACGATGCCGAAAGGAACAATCAACGCGCCGCGCTTTGATGATCGCAAGCCCCACGAATGGGGGCAAAAAACGCCGTGGCATTATCCCATACACGGAACAGACGTTTCGAAATATCAGCGTGATATTGATTGGGCTGCAGCAAAACGCAGCGGTATTTCATTCGCTTTCATAAAAGCAACTGAAGGCGGCGACCGTGTGGACGATTATTTTGTCAGGAACTGGAATGGCACACAAGAAGCCGGTGTAGCACGCGGGGCTTACCATTTTTATTACTATTGCCGTTCGGCAAAAGACCAAGCGAAATGGTTTATCCGCAATGTTCCCAAAGACGCAAGCGCCCTGCCTCCGGTTCTTGATATGGAATGGAACCATCTTTCACCCACATGCAAACTTCGCCCACCTGCTGAAACTGTTCGCAGTGAAATGAAAATATACCTCTCCATGGTCGAGAAACACTATGGCAAAAGGCCCATCATCTATACCACTGTCGATTTTTTTGATCGGAATGATCTAGCACAAATTAAGGGTTATACATTCTGGTTGCGCTCGGTTGCGGGACACCCTGAGGAAAAATACGGCCCGCACCCTTGGACCTTTTGGCAATATACCGGTACAGGAAGAATTCCGGGGATCGGCGGCGACGCCGATATCAACGTCTTTTCAGGTAGCCGTGAAGATTGGCAGCGTTTTGTCTCTGCCCGTTAAGTCAGAAGCCAACGAAAAACTGCTACTGGCATCTACAAGCATATTGTCGCACCCCGCTTCATTTCGTATAAAATATAGTGCATGACTGTTGGGGTCTTAGGTGGCAGGGAAATACGATTGATGAATCACATAAAAAAAGCACTTTTAGCAGCTTCGGCGATGTTGCTGGCAACAACGATCTGGTCACCGACACAAGCCGAGGATATTGCTTCCGGCGCCGCTCGGAGCGCTGTTGATGAGGCGGCAGCCAATGCTGCGAAAAGCGCATGCGGCACGCCACTGGATACGTTTATAAAAGGAGTAGCGCAAGATGCACAAAATGCTGGCGTCAGTGAGCACTCAATCGACCAGCTTAAACGCGCCGTTATTGATGAAAGGGTTCTTGGCCGAGACCGCTCACAAGCCATATTCAATCTCACTTTCGCTGAATTCTCTAAACGCGTTGTCCCCGATGCCCGTTTGAAAAAAGGTAAAGAGAATCTGCAGAAATACGCAAGCATCTTTAGCAAGGCGGAAGAAACTTATGGCGTTCCCGGTCCGGTGATAGCAGCATTCTGGGGACTCGAAACTGATTACGGTGCGGTACAAGGCGATTTCGATACACTCAATGCGCTTTTCACGCTAGCGCATGATTGCCGGCGCCCGGAACTTTTCAGACCACAATTGGTTGCTTTGCTGAAACTCTTTGATCAGGGCGTGGTCAATGCGAGCACGACAGGAGCATGGGCCGGAGAAATCGGTCAGATGCAGCTTTTACCAAAAGACTATTTGGAGCGAGGGGTCGATGGCGACGGCGATGGCAAGGTTGATTTAAAAGGTTCCGTTGCAGATGCTGTCATGACAGCTGCGCGGATGTTGAGTGAATTGGGCTGGAAACGTGGCCAACCTTGGCTTGAAGAGGTACGGATAACCCGTGACGACCTGCCTTGGCATGAAGCTATCCGTACTAATCGCAAACCGCATTCACAATGGGCTGAATGGGGAATTGAAGGAATGAACGGTCCGCTTGGTCCAGACGACGGCGATGCATCGCTTATGCTGCCGATGGGGCGAAAAGGTCCGGCATTTTTAGCCTATGAAAACTTTGATATTTTTGTCGAATGGAACAAATCCATTGTTTACGCGACGACGGTTGCTTATTTCGCTTCCCGATTGGCCGGTGCTCCGCCCTTTGACATCGGAAATCCAGAACCTGGATTAACGACCGATGAGCTCAAGCAATTACAACAAAAGCTTGCCGACCGCGGTTATGAAATGGGTAAAGTTGATGGTATTTATGGCGTTTTGACGCGTGATGCGGTGCGCACTGAGCAGCAACGCCTAGGAATGCCAGCCGATTCTTGGCCAACCAAGGAATTGTTGGACAAATTGTAATTGATACCCGCGCTTATTCTTCCAGAACAAAATGCGCTTAAGGATGTCTTTATCCGTTTTCATATGCCAATAAAAAACCCGACTGAAGAAAACTTCAGCCGGGTCAACGATCGGAGGAAATCCGTTGCGGGGGGTCTCGGTCTCCCCGATCGCTCAAACACATCGACCGTAAGGCCGACGCGAAGAACTTCGGTATCGGGCAAAATGACGGCTACAACAAGATATTCTTGAACGAACCCGTCGAAAACGATAAGTTTTTTTTGAAATGTCAGACAATATGATGAAATTATGAATTCATTGTCCCAAATTGACGCAACATTTTGCTTCTAGCAAGCTAAGAATGGAATGGTCTTTTGAGAATCATTTTCTCGCTATGACATTACCATAACGATCATTTTCTTAGGCGCCCCGCCAGTACTCCGTTTCAAACACCCTGCAAAACAGTTAAACGGGGCCTGCATCTAGGCATTTTGCATTGTAGAGAGATGCATCCAACAAACTGCCTTCGCACCTTCGTGATGTTACATCCACAACATCCTATTGCTTCTAACATAAACTATTTCGGCAGTTAACACGATCTTTTTTTCAAAAAACATCTCAAGCAAGACCACTTTTGGGCTGCTTTCAATAGCTGAGAAAGCGCGATAGAGGCGATCCTATATTAAAGCCATATTGCATTTGGGATGTTGCTTGGACTCTCTAATGCGTCGTCACTATACCCAGTTCCACACGCTGTTTTTTGGTCAATCCAGATGATACCAATTCATATGATTGTTTTATGTATTGCCTCAATTCATTATCATTAAGGACGGACTGTTGGGTCACTGCTAACCAGTTTCGCTGTGTATAGGGAGCACGTTTCAGCCCTTCCTGCCCCCGCATGATCTCATAACTCATGGGTGTTGTTTTAAAGACCATCGCTCCTGCCCACTGACCATTCGGATTGCCTAAGGCAGCAAAATAACGCGGCCCTATTTTGGCAATCCTTGCATGCCATTGATCATGAAGTGTGACTGGCCCCAGACTTGTGACGAAGGTCTCAAATTCAATCAACTCAAAAAGCGACATCAATCTACACCTCTAACGGGACGCACGCCGATGAGATGGCAAATAGCGTAAACAAGATCTGCCCTGTTCAATGTGTAGAAATGGAAATCCTCAATTCCGTGTTCAACCAAATCCAGCACTTGTTCACTGGCGACAGCGGCGGAAACAAGCGCATGCGTTTTGGGATCGTCTTCCAAACCTTCAAATCTCTGTGCCAGCCAATCCGGAATATGTGTGCCATTACGCGCACAAAAATTCTTGACCTGCCAGAAGTTATGGATAGGCAAGATACCGGGCAGTATGGGAATATAAATTCCCGCTTTACGCACGCGTTCAACGTAATCTTCATAGAGATGATTATCAAAAAAGCATTGGGTAATCGCTTTTGTCGCGCCATTGTCGATTTTCCTTTTGAGAAAGTCGATGTCCGTAGCAAAATCCGGACTTTCCGGATGCTTCTCCGGATAGGCTGACACCGTTATTTCAAAATCAGGATCAATTGCCTTGAGACCCGCAACAAGCTCTATGGCATTGGCATAACCTCCCGGTGTAGGCGTATATTGACCACCTATTCCATTGCTCGGATCCCCGCGTAAAGCCACGAAATGCTTTATTCCCATATCGGCAAACTGTCGTACCACAGCATCAACCTCATCACGCGTGGCGTCAACGCAGGTAAGATGGGCAGCAGCATCAAGATGGGTTTCTTTTATAATTCTTTCGACTGTGCGCCCCGTGCGTTCGCGGGTTGAACCGCCTGCGCCATAAGTCACCGACACGAATTCCGGATCGAGCGGAGCCAATCTTTCGACGGTTTCCCATAAGGTTTCTTCCATCTTTTCACTCTTGGGTGGGAAGAATTCAAATGATACTTTCAGTTTATCACCCATATCCGGGCGGCGGGAGAGTTTAGGCGCGGCCATCAGGCTGTCTCCGTTGTTGGGGTATCTGTGTCAGCCATCAGCAGGCGTGGATCTCTAGCCAACCATAATTTTACGGTTAGTCCCTTTGCATCCCCGCTTTTCGCCGGTGCAAAGCTCATGGTGTTTTCAAGCGTCAAGCCGGCTTGTCTCAACCAATATTCCATTTGAGCATCCGAAAAGCCCAAGCGCAAATGGGCATATCGCTCACGCAGGAATTCCATATCATGTGCGGCGAAGTCGACGATCAGTAAGCGCGCGCCTGCACGCATGACTCTGGCGGCCTCGCGAAGAGCCATTTGCGGGTCGTCAAGAAAATGCAGTACTTGATAGATCGTGACCAGATCAAAAGTTTCGCGATCAACGGGCAGCGCCGAAACGTCCCCAAGCCGAACCTGGGCATGAGAAATTCCGGCATTATCCAAGTTGACACGAGCGACTGCAAGCATGTCTCTATTGATATCCACTCCAACACCGCGCGTATAAAGTGGTGAAAAAAGCTTCAAAAGAGAGCCTGTACCGGTTCCAATATCCAGCATTGCTTGAAATGGCGTTAATCCGACCATCTCCACCATGGATTTTTCAACTGCATTGTCTGAAACATGCAGCAATCGCAACTGATCCCATTGCTCTGCGTTTTGAGAAAAATAAGCAGCTGCCGCTTGACTGCGCTGCTGTTTGACCTGATGCAGGCGCTCCAAGTCATGAGTAATAGCTAAGTCGTTTTTGTTGAGGCGATCGACAATGCAATTGATAATGTCTTTGCGCAAAATACATTCTGACAAGCCGAAATAGGCCCACGCACCCTCTTGATAGCGCTCAATCAGTTGCGCTTCATGAAGAAGACGCAAATGACGGGAAACTCTCGGCTGGGATTGTCCCAATATCAGCGTCAGATCGGATACTGTTAAATTCCCCTGCCCTAAAAGCATAAGGATGCGCAGGCGGCTAGGCTCAGCAACCGCCTTCAACACATCAATCATTCCATCAAGCCCCAATTGGCCATCCATACAGACACCTCTTTGATTTAGATATAAACATATGTTTATATATTATCTTTAAGTCAAGAGAAATAAACATATCGATGTATATTAGCTTGAATGTGACCAAACTTTCGCAAATCGCACAATATCGTCGCCATATGAGGTATATAGCGAGCATCTCGTCAGCATAAAGAACATCTGTGTCAAGAGTGGAAAATGGGCAGTTCATTATCGAAGCAAACTGCAAATCTATCCGATTTGACATGATATATAGAATGGAACAAGAATGCCGAATGACCACAAACAGACAAAAAGCACTTGCGAAAGAAATAGGTATTCTTATTCCATCCGCCCCTTTCAGCGACTGCGAGCCGATAAAAGCAGCAGCATCCAGCCCGCATATGAAACGCTTACCGCTTTCCATCGCTGTTTGGCTAGCAACTGTGGCACATATCCGCCACCGATATACAGACTATGATCTTCTACGTGATGAGGGGTACGATAAGGATTCCGCGCGATTTTTCGTCCTCGAGGCGATCAATGACAAATTGACGGAATGGCGTGCAACGCGGTTTTTGTCTGCAGATGAAGAGATAGAGTGACAGACCGTTAACCATTTATTAACCATACGGTGATAGTTTGCAAACTACCAACCACAAGCGTTTTTAAATAAACTCTCCAAGTTATTTAAAAAAAACTGGCTGGGCGATGAGCCCAGCCAGCCAGCAGAACAGCTTTAAAGCCGGTCGTTGGGGTCAGAACTTAGCTTTAAATCCGACTGTTCCACTTATCGCGTAGCTATCGCCAAAGTCGTTAAAGCTGCTACGCGCATCCACTTCACTGTAGAGTGAATAGGCATCATTTGCCCAGTTATAGCTGGCACCACCACCGATACCACCCTGGAACTGGTCATTGCGGTGCGATAGGCGCACACCTGCAAGGTTGACATTGGTCGCATCGTCAAGGAACTCATAATAGAGGTTGCCGATTGCGAAGGCTTTCAAACGGCTCGTTTGGCCTTTTTCATCCTGCCATTGTGTTTCACGGTCAAATGACAACCCAACGCGACCAAGCAGGCTATCGCCATCGTCCTTGGAAACACGTGCAGCAAAAGCGTCCGTGAAATCATCGAAATCGATGGAATTCCAAGATAGCTGCGCTTGTGGTGTCATAGTCCATTCGTGATTGAGGGCAAGCTTACGACCTGCTTCCAAGCTTAATGCGTAACCCAAGCCGTCATTGCCAGATACGAGATCCTGATTGGCGGTATCCGAATGGAGGTCCGAATCGAACCAGTTAACCAGAGCCTGCGCATCGACATAGACATCGTTTGCGCCATACCAGGTCAGGTTGCCACCAAAACCATAAGCGTCGGTTTTGATATTACCATCACCGTAACGGGAATTCACATCAGCCTTGCCATGTCCGTATTGGACAAACACACCACCGATAAAGCTTCCCTGTTCGTTTTCAGCCACAGTGAAATCCAGACCGAACTGCGCCTTGAAGATATCAAGATCATAATCCGCATTGGTTGTGCTGCGATCAGGATTGAAGTGGCTTGTTCCACCCTGCACACGCATCCAGAAGCCGCGCCCATCAACGATATCAGACGGCTCTTGGGTTTCCAACGCACCTTTTTTGAAAGGCTGTGGATCCATTGTGCCAACCCAAACGCGATTACCTACACGCTGACGGAGTGTGGAAACGCTGTTAAGCTCACGTAACACTTCTCCATACACTTCATAAAGCGGTGCACCAGCCTGATAGACAGGACGCGGTTTTGGCTTTTGTGGATTGGTCGGATCGGTTGGGTCTGTAGGATCAACAGTCGTACCATCATATACCGAGCGGAGATACCAATCGCCATCCTTTGGATTGGTGACACCGTTCTGATAAAGTGAGTAAGCGTAAGCACCACCGTAAGTCACCTGACGGCCCTGATAGGTTGCATCACCGATGAAATTGAAATTAGCGGTATTCCTGCGTCCATCAATCTGGATCAACTTAATGCCGTCGCCCGTTGTCAATGCACCGAGACCATCACGATTGGCAACCCGCACATTGGTATCACCGCTGGCATTACCAGCAATATGCAAGAAGTCCGTTGGAGAATTGCTATCGCCCAACTTCGTGTTGAACAGAATGGTACCATTATTGCCGACATAATTACCATCGACGGTCAGTGTCACAAAACCATTGCCGCGATTTTCGCCAAAGTTATTTCTGGCAAACTGTATGGTACTGTTGTCCAAAGTAAGATTGGTCACATTGGAATTTCCATCGATTGTCCAAGACGAACCATTGCTCATCTTAACGTTGGAAACGCCGGCCGAGCTATCAAGAATACCACCGTTGAAGATACCTTTTTCAGTGACTGCGCGGCCATAGAGCTTGGTATTGTCAACCGTTAGATCCAATTCGCTTTTACGCTCCAGAACCACTGGAATACCAAACGATGTCGTATGGACATAAAACAGTCCGTTACGTCCGCCGATTTCGGAATCCTTGGCAGTTACAACACCCTTTGTGCCAAATGTGCTATCATCGACATAGATGCCGTAGCCCTTATCGGACGTTACCTTGGAACCCGTCAAATTGACCTTACCACCTGATGCCAAATCGACATCGAGATCACCCACCAATGCCACATCATCATCAAACTCACGCGGAGCAAAATAGATGCCGTTAGCATTGACACCATTTGTCGCAACGGTGGAGTTTGTCAGATTGATCTCGGCACCACCTTGGCCAATCCATTTCCCCACAATTGGCCAATCGCTGGCAAAATCCAGAACATCTCGACCTTTAGCAACCAAACCATGCGCTTCATCGCCCGCTGTGGTTATTGTGACGCCGGTCAAATTAACCTCGGACTGCTCGCCGGAGGCATAAGCACCGTAACCGCGTTTGCCTTCGGTATAGATAGAGCCACCATTGATATTGATAACACCACTATCGAATGCAAATGCGCCATATCCGCGCTCGCCCTTCGTATAGACATCAACGTTTTCACCATTGATGGTTGCCTTCTGATTTTTGATAATAGGCGTATTGATGTTGTTACCATTGGCATATAGGCCGTAACTACGGTAGCCATCGGTAGAAACCGAAACATTCTTCGCATCAATCAGCGGGTTTCCGCCGCTTAATGTGCCGACAGAATAAATACCGCCTATTTCAGCACCTTTCGTTGTAATATCGACGTTCTCGAGACTTATATACGAGTTGGAACCAATGATGCTTCCACCTTCGGCACGCACGGCTGCTGTGGTGCAATTGATACCAAGCGATGAACATCCCAATTCATAGCCATTACCGGTAACATTCAGTGTACCATTTGATAGGTACATTTTACCACCTTGGGTTGCGGTTGCACCACCCATTACATTATCAAGACGTGACCATGTACCGTTGACGTTGATCTCAAAACCATCAATCTTCATTGTCGGCTGTTCGTCAGGATCCAGTCCCGCAACATTACCGAACATGCCCACACCATTGACTTCAACACCTGAACGGAATGCGTTGATTTTGACCTGTTTAAGATCGACTGTTGAACCTGTGGCACCTGGCTTGTTGCCCATCAGACTATCAGCACCCAGCTTGATGCCGGTTTTTACATCATTTGCTGTGAAGCCGGTTCCTGTCACCTTGGAATTGATGCCATAAACATTGAGACCTGTGATGCCGGTAAACTCTTTTGCAAGCCCATGTGCATTGACAACAACATCGTTCATGGCAAGCGTGCCATTATCCCAAACGCGGATACCATTACCATAAGGCAGGTATTTGTTGATTTCGACATGTTCCAACTGTACCTTCGTCGACACCAGGGTAGACGCACCCCAGACACCAACGGAAACACCATTAGGATTAACAACCGAATAGATCTTGGTACGGTCCTGTTCGCTGTTTCCGATCAGCTTGTGCCAACCGCGTTCACCGTCGGGGCCGGGCTTACCGAGCAGCGGGCCATATCCAAGATAAATCTTTGAAAAAGGCAGATTATTTTGGATGGGATCAACAACAGTATTTATACCGCCACCGATAATATCAATGATGCCGCCAACAACCGGCCAGCCATCAGCAGGCTGCCCAAGCGCATGAGCATTGCCGGTAAGAGCCATCATTGCTGCAACAGGCATAACTGCCAATGCTGTTGAACGTTTTAAATTTTGCGCAATTGTGGTTTTACGCTTCAAAAAGGCAGCAAGTTTCCACTGCCCCGTATTGGAAATACGTGGTTTCATTTAACCTCTCCAAGATTTCAACTTAAAAGGCCCCCTTGCGGCGAAACACGCCGTCAACCAATTACGGGCCACACATACGCTGCATTTGCGCAGCTAAAACTTACGCGATAAAGCCATAGTCTCCTTTCGCAAGACAAACGTTTGCACGTCGCACTTGACAGACAACACAACTCATCCATTTAAAGAACGAGAACGTTCTTTACTGGACAATAGGAACAACCTAAGATTGTTAACGATACCAACAGAAGGAGAAGAGCCGGGTCAGAGGTAAAACTTACGCAATGCCAACAGTGCGAAAAATAAACACAAAAACTCCAATCGCACTTTACCCAACCGGACACTTCAAACAACAACCAGTAAAACGGTCGTCGAATTGTCATGTTTAGTATCACCCGCTTCTATGTGCCCAACCACAAGCTCATGGAAACGTATTCCAATCTTTATTTCAACAACGTCGGGAACTCCGACGATGACAGAGGGATTAAATCATCTTCGCATTTTTGTAAAGTGCTTTTGTGGTTTAATGTGTGAATATCTTGGCGCGTCCTGAAACCCAACCCAAAACCCCACTAGCCTGTAGACTTAGACAGGTACGACGAGAAAATGGTGATCCAGATCGAGCTATTTTCGCATCAAAACTCGGTATCGGTAAAAACACAATCGCATTTTATGAGCGCGGCGAAAGGACGCCTGATGCATCGGTATTGGATGCCTATCGTCGCGTATTGGGAATCGATTTGAACTGGCTGGTGAGCGGTGCAACCACAGACAAGGTTGCCAATTATGCCATTGATAATGATGATGATTTTGCGCTAAAGCCGACCTTATCAAAACTGGTCAACATCCTTGGAGGCATTATCCGCGAGATCTATGTCAAGGAACAGCAGGTATTGAAAGTCGACGAATTTCAACGCCATCTTGAAGCCGCTTTGGACGACCTGATGGAGCGCGTTGAAGACTTGACAGATGCTGAAGAGGTCGAGGCTGTGTTTCCACAGATAACGGTCCATTTACGCAAAAAGATTCGGCAAAAAACAGCCAATCCTGCGTTGGAGAATCCTACCACTTAGTTAACAAAGTGTTGCATCATTACATCACTCTATGCCGTTCTACGGGACTTAGAAAAATGAAAATGTCGGTCATCAAAATGAGAAAGGGCGGTTAAAACCGCCCTTTCCTGTTCTTTCTGCATTAGCCAGAATCAACGAACGATAACTTTCGCTCCCGTCTGCACGCGTTCATAAAGATCGATAACATCTTTATTCAGCATACGGATACACCCTGCCGACACATTCTTGCCGATGCTGGAAGGCTGCGTGGTACCGTGGATGCGATAATAAGTGTCAATATTATTCTGGAACAGATAAAGCGCTCTTGCACCAAGTGGGTTGGTTAAACCACCGGGAACGCCATCTGCGAAACGTTTATACCGTCCCGGATTACGTTCAACCATTTCGGGGGTCGGTGTCCATTTTGGCCACTTACGCTTAAATTGCAGATTTGCAACACCCTGAAAGCCAAGACCGGCCGCACCCACACCAACGCCGTAACGAATGGCCTTGCCATTTCCTGTCACCAGATAGAGATAGTTGTTCTGCGGCTCCACAATGATTGTACCGGGTGCCTCGACAGAGGGGTAAGACACAATAGTGCGCTGGAATTGCTCGGGGATTTTTACCGTGACCGGCGGAATCTTAAATGGCTCGTCGGCAGACTGCTCATAACGCTCTTCCAATGGTTTTGTACCGAGCAAAGTTGACTTGACCACCTTGGCCGTTGGCGACGTCGTGTTGGTATTGCTTGCGGTCGTCGTGCAACCTGCCAAAGTCAATCCCAAAAGGCCTATTGCTGTCGACACCCCTAAATTTTTCCGCAAAGAACTTTTCATCACCATCTATAACCTTTTTGATTCCGCTGCGATAACACCACATCATTCTGTCTTTATGTAAACGTGGTTAATAGATGGTGAACACAATGAAAAGATGTGCTGACGCAGTAAAAATGCTTTTTCGGCGGGTTTGCGCGGTCTGCCATGCTTTTCGGAGTGAATTATCACAAATATATCACATCAAAAGTGCTGTTCTGACGCTTCCAGCCAAACTTTCAGTACATTGTATAGGCATAGCGATAATATCGACTCACCTATGAAAGACGCGCAATAATGTCTCTTTCCATGCATCCCCCGAAACGGAAAAGCCGGATAGAAATGTGGCTGAAGATGTTAACGGGCCTGATTTTTGTTTTAGTGGTTTTGGCGCTCTGCTGGACGTTTTACAACGCACGCGGCCGTCTTCCTGCCCTTTCATGGGGCGGGGAGCATTTGAACATACAACTCACGGATAAGTATGATTATCAGCAGCGAGACCCTCGTTGGAAAGATGAGCATTTAGGTGACATCGCTTCGGCTGGTAGTTTGGGTGAGGTCGGTTGCGCTATTTCAAGTATCGCTGTTGCACTGAGTAATCTGGGGATTGAGATCGACCCGTCCATGCTCAATAAAAAGCTGGTAGCCGAAAATGGTTTTACACCGCGTGGCTGGTTAATTTGGAGCGCAGTGGAAAAGGCCACCGATGGAAAAGCTGTTGCAGAAGCTTTTTCGCAGCCCAGCCGCAAACAGGTCGACGCTTGTCTCTCTGAGGGTCGCTATCCCATCGTGAAATATCTGATTGGCGGTGTTGTGCAGCATTGGGTTACCGTCGTTGGAAAGAAAGATAACACGTACCTCATCCGCGACCCGCTGATACAAGCGGCGCAACCAGAGGCTTTACACCACCATACGCCGTTTATCTTATCCGTTCGATGCATAGGCCTGTCATCACCGACAGATGTTACTTCACCAACACCATAAAGAGACGAGGAAAACGCAGCAGAACCTTTCCATCCATCTGCTGAGGATAAGCGCGTTCAATCTGTTCCAGATAAAGGGATAGATAAGTTTCGCGTTCCTCTTGATCGAGTGGATCCAGAAACGGGCGCAAGCCTGTGCCCTTTACCCACTCGACGATAGCGCTATGGTTGGCCATGGTGTGGTTATAAATGCTGTGCCAAAGATCGATATGCCGCGCAAAAGGGGCAAATGCATCATAATAGACGGAAACATCGGGCAGTTTGTTGCGCGCGGCATGGCCAATGCGTGCCTGCCAACGCGGGTCTTGCGCCACCTCGATCATAGCGCGGTGGCTCGGCTCCATAAGATTGTCCGGCATTTGTACCGCTAGAACGGCACCTTGTTTCATTTCAGCCAACAAACGCTGCAATTCCTCAATATGCTTCGGTATCCATTGGAAAACAGCGTTGGAAAAGAGGATATCACAATCGGACGGAGGCGACCAACATTCAATATTGGTGACATCAAATTCAAGATCGGGCAAGCGTTCCTTGGCTTTTTCGATCATATTTGGTGAGCTGTCAAAACCGCTGATCTGCGCGTGCGGCCAATGTTGCAAGAGAACTTCCGTGGAATTGCCCGGCCCGCAACCAATATCGACAATCTTGGCAGGTTCTTGTAACGGAATAGCATTGGCAAGGTCGCGCACCGGGCGCGTGCGTTCATCCTCGAATTTCAAATACTGTTTGGCTGACCAATCCTGCATGTCTTCCTCCCATTACAGCTATTCGTTCGACTGCTTTTTCCGCTTTTTACGGCTCTTGCTCTTGTTTTTCGTGTAGACTGAAAATTCTCTTGTTTCCAGCGTTTCCTCGCATGCCGCTTTGACCAGGTCTTGCAGCATCTCAATGCGCTCAAACAGCCAATTGAGATCATAAGCGTCAATTTTATACTGCGCGGAATAGCGTGCTTCGACATAGGCACGCTTTAATTTCTGGAATTTGCGGCGGGGTGAGCGCCCATCGCGCGGCCACGCTAAAATTAATTCCGGCGCCACCGTTTCCGCCAATGAGCGGAGCTGTTCGATATTATGTATCTTCGGGCTGTACAAAGTACGGGTCAACAAAAGGCAAACATAGATCTTTTCTGTCGCTTGATGGGCTTGAAACGCTGCCCAACGCATATCATAGCCCATTTCACCTTTTGATTCACTTAATGAAAATTTGGCCGCTTTTAAAATGGTTAGCGAATAACCAAACAAATCGTCATAGTTCTTCTGTGCTTCAGCAAACTTTACGTCGTCAGGCATTTTTCCCGGTTTGACGAAAGGCTCGGACTCGCTTTCATAGAGCATAATGCCGTCATGCAAAATATCCAGAAAAAACGGACGGCCAACAGCGAGCTGCTCATTGACGTAATTTTGGCTGTGAACGATCAATTGTGTCGGGGTTTTCAAGCGCTCTTGGGCTATCCATTCAGCCGTGAGATGCTCTTCCGCCTTTTCCCAGAAGGAAAAATCCTCAAACTTCTCTTCATTGACCAATATCAGCAGGTCATAATCTGAATAGTAACCGCCAACGGGGTCTTCCACCCAATCCCCACGGGCATAGGAGCCAAATAGTACAACCTTGACAATACGGCCATGATTGAGCTTTTTTGAATGTGTAAAACTGGTTTTCTTGGCGAATTCCTTGAACACGGTTTGCAGCACAAACGCCAGCTCATCACGCTTCGTCTGCGGCAAGTGCTGCAACTTTTCATGCCATTCTGGAATGTTTAAATCCATAAGAACCTCTTTGGTTTCGACGGCATTCCTTCTGCAGCACCAAGCATCAACAATGAGTGGAGCCTTGTCAACGGCACCACTCAACCATGTTGCAGATCTTTTTTAGCGGGTCAACCGCTTGTAGGTCACGCGTTTTGGATTGATGGATTCTGGCCCCAAACGACGCACCTTGTCGGCTTCATATTCTTCAAAGTTGCCTTCAAACCATTCAACATGACTATCGCCTTCAAAAGCCAACATGTGGGTGGCCAAACGGTCGAGGAACATACGATCATGGCTGATGACCACCGCACAACCGGCAAAGTTTTCAAGCGCATCTTCCAATGCAGCCAATGTTTCCGTGTCCAAATCATTAGTCGGCTCGTCGAGAAGCAGCACGTTGCCGCCTTCTTTCAACAGCTTGGCCAAGTGCACGCGGTTACGCTGACCACCGGAAAGATTGCCAACCTTTTGCTGCTGGTCGCCACCTTTGAAATTAAAAGCGCCGCAATAGGCACGGCTGTTCATTTCATACTTGCCCAGTTTAATAATGTCATTACCACCGGAAATTTCTTCCCAAACGGTTTTGCTGCCATCCAAGGCATCGCGGCTCTGATCAACATAGCTCATCTCAACGGTATCGCCGATACGGACAGAGCCGCTATCTGGCTGTTCCTGACCGGTCAACATTTTAAACAGGGTCGATTTACCGGCACCGTTGGGGCCGATGACACCAACAATACCGCCGGCCGGCAATTTGAACGACAGGTTTTCAATCAGAACGCGATCGCCATAGCCCTTGGTGAGGTTTTCAACCTCAATAACCACCTGCCCCAGTCGTTCACCAACCGGTATGATAATCTGCGCCTCGCCGGGACGACGCTTGTCCGCAGCTTCCACCAATTCATCATAGGCTTTAATACGGGCTTTGGATTTTGTCTGACGGGCCTTGGGGCTGGAAGCCATCCACTCCTGCTCGCGGGTAAGTGCCTTTTGGCGGGCTTCTTCCTCGCGCCCTTCCTGCGCCATGCGCTTGGCTTTGGCCTGCAAATAGGCCGAATAATTGCCTTCGTATGGAATGCCATGACCACGGTCGAGTTCCAAAATCCAGCCGGTGACGTGATCAAGGAAATAGCGATCGTGGGTGATGATCATCACTGCACCAGGATATTCGCGCAGATGTTTTTCAAGCCAAGCTGTCGTTTCGGCGTCCAAATGGTTTGTCGGTTCGTCAAGCAACAGCAAATCGGGCTTGGAAAGCAATAGTTTACAAAGAGCAACGCGACGCTTTTCACCGCCGGAAAGCTTTGAAACATCGCTATCAGCCGGAGGGCAACGGAGCGCGTCCATGGCCATTTCCACCTGACTTTCCAAATCCCAAAGGTTCTGGCTGTCAATGATGTCCTGAAGCTTGGCACCTTCATCCGCTGTCTCGTCGGAATAGTTCATCATCAATTCATTATAGCGATCCAGAATAGCCTGCTTTGCAGCCACTCCTTCCATGACGTTGCCACGCACGTCCTTGGTTTCATCCAATTGCGGTTCCTGCGGCAGATATCCGCACGTTGCGCCTTCTGCCAGCCAAGCCTCGCCGGTATATTCCTTGTCCAGGCCCGCCATAATGCGCAATACGGTCGATTTACCAGCGCCGTTAGGGCCCAAAATACCAATCTTGGCATCCGGATAAAAAGACAAATGGATGTTTTCCAAAATCTTCTTATTGCCATAAGCTTTGTTAAGACCTGCCATATGATAGATGAATTGCCGCGCCATAAAACTTCTTCCATTGTTCAAAATCCGCCGCATGATAGCACGGATAACTTATTATTCCGCCTATTTAGACCAAAGCCGTGCTACGGGCAATGTTTTGCAAAGATAAATACATCATGAAATTGAATATTTCCCGAAAGCATTAAAGCCGGGTGCGGATATTTCCGTCACCCGGCTTCCCCTCTGGGTTTACGAAGGCATAAATATGCTTCCGCTTCCAAACTGCAGGAGAGCTGGTTGTTGTAATTGATTGTTTCCTTGCTCTCGTTAAACGTGATAATGCTGGATTTTATCCGCCTTCGCAAGTGCAAATGCGCAAAAAACATACAGTGATTAAACTTTAATCAAATGACACAAAAAACAAACAGAATATCTGGCGATAGTGCCTTGAGAAATGCAGTTTCTCTGGATTTGAGTGGCGCTTTGGCTATGCCACTGCAATTCGACAACTCGCCGTTATATCTGCCTGATAACTTGCGCCGGAAACCGGCAGCCTTACAAAGCATGGACAGTGCCTTTTTTCGTCTTTCACCGCGGGCAACGGCCAACGGTAATACCGGGCAGTGCATATCCGCGCTGTATGCACCCGCACCGCTTGGCTTATGGGCAATTGCCGCACTAGCGTGTGGTCAGACAAGTTTTAAGCGCATTATCTTGGACCAGCCCCGCTATTATGGCTCATTCGGCATCATGTGGCTGCGATTGAGGTTGAAGAATGAGCGTCGGCTGATGGGGTCTGACGTGATGAGCCCGATGATGATGCGGACATTGCGTCGAAGCATGGTGGTTGCCGATTACTTCCCTTTGACCATCGGTGATTGGTTAAACCTTACAAAACAAACACGAAGCGATATACAAAAAGTGCAAAACGCTTGTTTCTGGATGGATGAGCACACAACGCCTGCTGAAATAACGCGCTTCATCGGTTGAAGACAGGTACGACTTGACCTTATCGGTCAGTGTAAATATCGCCTTAAAGCATGGACAGTGCATCATTTGAATGCTATGCAGCAGCCAATTTTCCATAAGGTAATGATAACATCCATGAAGCTATCCGTCGTCATTCCATGCCGCAACGAAGCTGACAATCTCGCCTTTCTGCTTGATGAAGTTGATGCCGCAATGGCGGGCCGCAACTATGAGGTTCTGGTTGTTGATGATGGGTCTACCGACAACACACCCAAGGTTCTGCAAGAGCGTATGAGCGCTGGCAAACCTTTGCGCCACATTCGCCATGACCGCTCAGCCGGACAAAGTGCTGCTGTACGCTCCGGTGTATTTGCGGCCGACGGAAAAATTGTTATTACGATTGACGGTGACGGTCAGAACAATCCGGCCTATCTGCCAAAATTGGCGGACGCGCTTATAGCTGCGGGACCGAATTTTGGTATTGCCGCTGGTCAGCGTCTTAAACGCACCGATACGAAGCTGAAACAATTTTCTTCGAAAATGGCCAATAAACTGCGTCAATCGATTCTCAAGGATGACACACGCGATTCCGGCTGCGGTTTGAAAGCCATTCACACCGATTTATTTCGCCAATTGCCATTTTTTGATGGTTGGCACCGCTATTTGCCAGCTTTGGTGCTGCGCGAAGGTTTGAAAACCACCCATTTAGATGTCGTAGATCGTGAACGCGTTCACGGAAAGTCCAACTATGGTATTCTAGACCGTGGAATGCGCGGCATTCTTGATCTTTATGGCGTGTGGTGGCTTCGCCGCCGTCGTAAGGTTGTGCCCAAAGCCACTGAGGTAAAGGCGGAAGCAAAGAATGGCTGAGTTTTTCTCACATATAGGGCAATGGCTGCATGATGTTTTTGTAGCCCAATGGGATGCTTGGATTGTGCTGGGCTTCATAGCACAGGCCTTGTTCATGATGCGCTTTGTGGTGCAGTGGCTTGCATCTGAAAAAGCAAAAAAAAGCGTCATGCCGGTAGCATTCTGGTTTTTTTCCCTTGGCGGGGGAGCATTGTTGCTGGTCTATGCCATCCGGCAGAAAGATCCCGTATTCATCGCCGGTCAAGGCTTTGGACTGATCGTTTATCTTCGCAATTTATGGCTTATCTACCGAGAAAAGAAAAATCACACCGACAATTCAAAGTCGTAAACTCTCAGCCGTTTAGAGCGATTGCCGATTGATGTGAATCATCAATCGGATAAGATACCGCGACAAATCAAATGCTTGAGACGCGCTGGCCGGATAGCATCAGGTCGAAAAGCGCTCTAAGGCAGGTAAAGAGTATAAATCCGCCTTTTCGCGTCGGTATCTCCCTTGAATCCAATATCGAAGTGAGCGATCTGTCCATCCGTGTCAAAACCTGCTGCACTCAATATTCTCGACAGATCATCAGGGAGCTTTTCATCGCCTGTCCACATCACCATCAGGGGCTTTTGAAGCCTTTCGCTTGCCATTGGCGTATCAGCATGAAGCGTTTTCAAAGATGGATCGCGCAGACGCAAATTTCCAGGCAGTTGCGGACGGCGCGACAAGATCATCTCGAACGGACCTTGCTGACGCAAGGCATTTTCCAACGATGCGTAGTCTAACAATTGTTCAGGCGGATCCGCACGATTGAACGTTGTAGCGATGTTGATATAGAGCGCAAACGGCACAATCAATCCGGCACACGCCCCGACCACACCATAGGCGCGGACATATTTTTGCGACCACGGAAGACGCGCCAGAGCAAGTGTGAAATAAGCAGGCGCTAAAAACAATAACGGTTGCAGCCATCTATCTTTCACATTGGTAATACCGAGCACGACGACCAGAAGAGCAATCAGGCAAATACCAAAAAGCAAAATACGAGAAAGAAAACGGACAGCAAGATCATCTTGCTGCATGGCATTTTCCAGCGTGTTTTTCTTGGCTAGCGCGCGCGCGCCAAAAAACAGCAAGATGACAAGCAGTGCCAAAGAACAAAAGCTCAAAGCAGCCATGGCAAAATCGGTAAGGCCAGAAACCCTATCGAACAGGAAGTGACCGGATTTGCCGACGGCAAGTTTATTGGCACGCTCGGTAACACCGGCCGGGTGCATAAGCATGAAAAACAGCGCGGGAAACATCGCTGCGACAGCGGTCAAAAGAGCAACCGGAAAAGTGCGGGTTGCAAGGCATGGTCTTATAGGGGCGGTTAAAAGAGCCCCCCCGACAAGCGCCAGTAAAAACAGTCCTCCATTATATTTTCCCAATATCGCCGCTGCACAAGCAAGCCCCAGCAAAATTGCCCGCAACCATGTTTGCCTACGGGAAAAGAGGGCGAATGCCGCAAATGTCCATGCCGAACCGGCCGTCCCCATGATGGAGTGGGTCAATGCCCTTTGTGACTCCCAGCCGATTTGCGGAAGTAAAAACATGGCCAGCATAGCCGCAGCTGCCACGGTAGGCTTGACATTTAAACAACGAAGGCCCGCATAGACCGCAAGGAATGTGCTGGCCAGAACGCTGAATTTCAGAAATTGATAGAGCGCCAGATGCACACCAAAAATCTGGGTAAGGCCATAGGCAAACCACGTATATAATGGCGGCTGGGAACCGCCATATCCCCAATTCCAAAAGCTGATATTGGAAATGAGTTCCGCGTCATCCAACCCCGCACCGCCAGAGATGTATGTTACAAAAACCGCTTCAAATGCAAAATATAGCAGAATGAAACAAATGGCCGCGTTGCCATAGCGCGATTGGTTTTCTGTCATTTGAGTGCCCTTGCTAGATTCCTTGCACTTTGCGATACACCATTGCACCAGCCAAAACTATGATTATTTGGCCGAAGCTTGCAGCAGATACGATCGAAAACGTCGCATCAAGCCTTAAGCAGTGGTTAAGTGCGGTCAGAAGCAACCTAGCTATACGATCCTCAAACTTCTAGACAAAGCCAATATAATGCAGAGCATACTCTGCCGTTTTATCTTTCTGCATAGCATTGGTTTCGAAGGTCACTGTTGTTGATTGAAGCGCAACTGCCTTGGCCCTTTTTTGCATAGCAATAATTGCGCTGATCGCTGTCAGAAATTGACGCACAACTGCCTTGCTCATGCTCAGCGTAGCATTGATTTCTTAGGTCGCTGGCGCTGATTGATGCACAACTGCCTTGCCCTTTTTTGGCATAGCAATAATTGCGCTGATCGCTATCGGAAATTGACGCGCAACTTCCTTGGTCATGCTCGGCATAGCATTGGTTTCTCAGGTCACTATCGTTGATTGAAGCACAACTGCCCTGCCCCTTTTTTGCATAACAATAATTGCGCTGATCGCTGTCAGAGATTGACGCGCAACTTTGGCTGTATGCTGCAGTCACCTGAAAGCCGCCCAGCATACACACGACGAAAGCCAGCATTGCTTTTTTCATGAAACTTATCCTTCTACCTTGATCCAATGGATAAGATAAAAACGCCGGATGAACCGGCTATGAACGAGACAAAAAAGCCATACAACTGTGGTTGCGCATTGTAATGAACAGTTATCAATTGCGTCGCAAATAGCTTTTTTGTCCGCCATCGGTATAACAAAATTGCCCACCGCGCGGCCCCGTGCAATAGCGGCCTGAACGGCAGGAACAATCGCCTGATACGGAAGGCGCCATGTCTGGCGTTGTTGCTCCACCGCCCATGAAATTGGAAGCACCACCGCCCATTACCACAGAACAATTTTTTCGCGACGCGCTGATAGAACCATCATTGCAAACGAAAGTCGCACCTTGGCAGTGGGAAATGCCGCCCTTGCGCCCTGAACAGGGCGTGTTGGCAGCCGCACCGAGCGGCAATGCAAAAGAAAAAATGATGAATATTATAAAGAACTGTTTCATAATGCCCCCGCATTTACGACGGTGCGAAACCTATCCGGCTTCATTCGCATCTTCATACGATATACGTTGCTGGGTAAAGAGAAATGATAGAAATCAGCTTAGATAAACCACATAAAAATAGCTCACGGACTGGAAGTGTAGTTGTCCGAGATTCCATCATTATAATTTCTCTTGCCTCAAGCTTTATGTTTTTTTTGGTCGGTTGTTTCCAGCCATCAAAAGATGATTATTATACTAAGCGTGACAACGACATTTATTACCACAATCACAAGGTTGAAAACATTGATACTGACAGTGCAACCATTGTAGCCAGGTTACTTTTAAAGGACAAAGATCACGTCTGGTTTAAAGGCAAAAAGATCGCTTTTCTTGATCCTCAAACAATCCACGTTTTAGAATCAAATGCCAACGGTGCAGGTACAGTCTACGCTGACAATCAAGGTATTTATCAAATAGGTTTTTTAGGTAAAATCAAGAAAACCGGGTCCTATGACAAGGCCACATTTCAGATGGTTGGAGAATACTTCAAAGACAAGGATTACCTTTATCAGTATGACCTATACGGCCATCCACGGCTGCAAAAAATTAAATTACCCCCAGAACTCGACCTTGCCAGTTTTCGTGCTTTGACGGCTATTTGGTATACTGACCATTCTCACGTTTACTATAGTAGTTATACTTCGGGGCCTCAATTGGCCAATATGATTGACCGAAACAGCGTCACACGCATCAATGAATTGTTCATCAAAGATAAGAACTATGTTTATTCACGCATGAGCGATCCCGATCATGGATATAAGAACCTCTATTTTCCCATGGCAAGGAAGGACGTTGATATTCATAGTGTTTATGATTTAGGAAACGGCGAAATAGCTGATAAATACCGTATATATCGTTTTGAACGTGATTGATATTTTTCAACTGTTATAACTGCTGGAAATCCAGAGACTTAGGATTATAAAAGCATACGAAAACGCAATATGAATCGTACACTATAAAACGGCGAACCTAGGCAACTGGTCTTTTCCGTGCTGTAAACCTTGATGTCATGTGTCGGAACAAGATAACACTGTTTGAAAAAGGACAGTCTTATAAAAACTGTTCAATTATTTCCCGTGACAATTTGTTTTTCTTGCCTATAATCATCAATTGAAGTGGCAAGAGACCAGTGCATCCCCACTTTATCGTGTCGTAACGATCGCATCGTGCTGGAGAAGAGAACCCTGCAGCCTGTGTGGGGAAGCCAGCATTATGAAACTGGTTTTCCCGTAACAGATTGTGATGGAACTCGCCAGCTTCCCGACTCTTTCCTATTCGGTCGGGGAGCATGGTGTTATAAAAATATGTGCTTACCGCTGAATAAGCGGGGCGACGGTGGAAGCTGCATGGGCGCGAATGGCCTGTGTATGTGAAAAGCCTAAGTTGGCACACAAGGCACCATGACTGGAAGCGATGCGACAGTTACGAACTTTCCCGATAGACTCCCTGTGTCGGATGCACCACAGGACATTGCGGGAGAAAGTCCATGCCGATTATCACACCATCATCAACACCCATACCGTTAAAAGATGGCAGTGAAGCCAGCATGTCGATTGACCAAATTGTCGGGCAGAACCTTTGCCGTTTGCGCGAAGGAAGAGGCTTTGCGCAAGTAGATTTTGCCGCAAAAATTGGTTTTACCCTTGCGCAATTACAAGCCTATGAAAACGGCAACCAACGAATCAATGCCGAAGTTTTGCAAGATATTTGCGAATTTTTTGATGTCGCACCCGCTTTGTTTTTCAGTACCGAAAACGCACAGTTCAAATCCTACCTTAGCAGTTTTGTTGATGCCTTTCTGGATAAGACAATCAACCTCCCGCTCGACGTGAGTGCTGAAGACATGCTTACGCACATTCGTCGCTACTTGGCGCTCAATCCCGTTCAGCGCGATCAGCTCTACCACGCCATGGCAGCATGGCTTGTCACCAATCATAAAAATCAACCGCACGCACAATAGGCACTCAACAGCCGATTCCTTGTGTGATGCCAGTTACGCTGGTTGGGGGACCGATGGTATCAAGCACGGGACAAGGTGGCTGGGCGTTTACGGATTGGGAACACGTCCAGCCACCGCGTTTTTACGAACTAAATGGTAAAAGCACATTTTTGTATAAAACAGCCTGTAAATGCAGACAAAAATCCGTATAAAACCGATATGAAATTTATATATCTGGAGGAGTGATATATGAAGCCGCCTTTGAGCGATCAGGCTATTCCTGATTTACCCAGCCACGATTGGGATGTTGTGAGAAACATTGCTATTCGTGAAAGTGATGAACCTCTTGTCGAGATACAAGATGCGCCACGGCTGAAACAAGACCCGATCTATTTCAGGCATCAGATACCTTATGCCATCAATCACTGTTTCGTTCGGCAAAGCATCGTCGATAAACTGCATGATGCTGTTGCGCTTCTACCCGAAAATCTGGGCATTGTGGTGCTGGATGCTTGGCGTCCGCGGGCAGTGCAACGTGCTCTGCTGGATCAGGTCGGTGATGTCATCAAAAAGACCTATCCCGATCTGGATGATGCAGCATTTCAAACCATGTTGTCAAAATTTGTTGCACCAGCGGCGGCTGATTTTATAAGTCCACATCTCACCGGTGGTTCGGTTGATGTCAGCTTGTATGATAGAGTCACGGGGGACTATCTGGATATGGGGTCAGCATTCGACGAACCGACGGATGCGTCATTTACCAGTGCCTATGAAAGCCAATCCCAACATGCAGCCCACACGCTCCGTCGCTTATTATACAACGCGATGACAAAGGCCGGTTTCACCAACATTACCAGCGAGTGGTGGCATTATGATTATGGCAACCAGCTTTGGGCATTCTACCACGCAAAAGACTTTGCCATCTATGGGGAAGCAAAGCCCATTGCTTAAAGCATAAACACGCGATCATGATTTCTGATTGCGGATATATCTGGAACAAGGCCTAACATGAAATACGGATATCCGTTTTTAAAATATTAGCAGGGAACCACTCGGGAGAAGCAGACGACATGGCATCATCGTTGAATAAGTCATTGAGTTTCACATCATTGGTCATTTTGGGGTCAGCCGGTGTTATCGGCTCAGGATGGATCTATACGACAAGTTACTTTTTTGCAGAATATACGGCAGGCGGCGTTATTCTGGGCATGGTGCTTGCCAGTCTACTGGCATGCTGTGTAGCGGTAGCCTATGGAGAATTGGCGGCGCAATTTCCAAGAGCCGGCGGTGAAATTCTATTCACCTTCATCGCCTATAATCGCACGCTATCCTTTATTGTGGGATGGCTTCTCATTGGTGCCTTTATCAGCTCCACCGCCTTTTACATGGCGGCATTTGGCGGGCTTTTAAGCAAAGGCCTGCCGATATTAAAGCCGACAATGGAGAGCATTCCGCTTTACAACATTGCCGGCAGCCAAGTGTATTTTGGCGAGCTTTTGTCCGGCATCGTGCTTGTTGTTGTCTTCTATCTATTGAACAGTAAAAGCGTTGATGTCGGTGCAAGCACGCAGAAAATATTGTTCACGGTAAAGGTCCTTCTGGGTGTCGCGCTGGCTGCCGCGGGCATCGGCCTTGGCAGTTGGGACAATCTGTTTCCTGCTTTTACCGCAATCGGCCAAACACAATCCGATGTGGTGCACGGGGCTGCATCGACCATGCGGTTTGTTATTCCGGCCTTGACCTTTCTCACTGGTTTCAGTCTTGTTTCTCTCTTGGCTGAAGAAGCTAAAATCTCGCCAAAGAAAATCGGTGTGGCTATCGTTTTGACCATTATTATCGCCGGCGGCTATTACTGTCTGGTTCTGCTGGGCACCGCAATGATTATACCTTGGCAGGATTCTGCCAGTATGGAATTTGGCGCGATATCGACTTTCACCCATGCCGGATATCCCGCACTTGGTTATGCCGCCATGGGGATTGCCTTTTTAGGCATGGGAACCGGCTCCCTCGGTATGGCTATGGGCTGTTCGCGCATCATCTTTGCCATGGGGCGCGGCGGCTTGCTGCCGCAATTCCTTGGCAAGGTCAATAAAAACGGCGTACCGGCAAATGCCCTGACAATGACACTCATCATTACATTGGCGCTTGGCTGGCTGGGAAAAGGCGCAATGATATGGTTTTTGGATGCCGGTGGCGTCTATGTCGGACTGTCATGGGCTTTGACTGTTTTATGCATGTATAAAATCCGCCGTAAATATCCCGATAACAAGCGTCCCTATCAGGTATCCTGGTCCTGGATGCCAATTCTAGGGGCTTTCGGTGCGGTAGCCATTATCTGCATGACGCTGATGCCCGGCACATCCATGTCCTTGAAATTTCCGGAATATATTATTTTGTTGTTATGGCTTGTCGGGGGGCTGACCATGTATGCCATCCAGAGCCGGAATAATCATCTGACCGAAGAACAAGCACTTAAAAACATGTTGGGCGACAGCTATTCCGAAATCAAAAAACTCAGCGAATAAAAAACCGGCGCATGAACCTGTCCATGCGCCGTTTTTGTTGTCACTTTCCAGCCCTATGTTTGGCCTATTTTGTTCGGCTAATACGAAAGCCGCAAACAATGCAAAATAGGCCGATAAGCACCGGGAGATAAAATAGGTAAACAGCATCCATTGTGATGAAATCGTTGTGATGACAGGCGATAGCGGTTGTCGACATGCACCCCATGGCACTGAACCACAGAAAAAACAATGTTGACGCTACGATGACAACGATGCCGAACAGGATCAGAACTAATTTCATATGCAAGCGCTCTATTGTGCCATATCAGTCAAATTCATAGGTCCTGCCCTAGGCCGCGGTAACAGTTTAACTTTTCATTGCGTTGGTGTAAAAATTTTGGCTGAATAGGAGAAAAATCGCAAACGGTGTCGGCCACCGTCAAGAATTTTCGACGCATTCAGACAAGATTTTTGCCCAACCCTTTCAGGGCCTAGCCAATCAGCGGGCGGCCTACGGAGCTGTATTGCAAACCTGTGCCTTTCAGGTCTTCGGCTTTGTAAATATTGCGTAAATCAATCAGCACATTTCCGGCCATTTCACTGGCAAGCTTTCTAAGATCCATGGCTCGATACGCATTCCATTCGGTCAGAATGGCTGTCACACCAGCGCCCTTGGCTGCTTCATAGGGTGAAGAACACCAAACAACATCGGGAAAGAGCACCTGTGCTGCTTTCATGCCTTCAGGGTCGTGGGCTTGCACCTTCAAGCCCGACTGCTGCAATGTCTTGATGATATCAAGTGCCGGGGACTCGCGGATATCGTCGGTGTTGGGCTTGAATGCCACCCCCAGCACAGCGACAGTGTCTGCACCTTGGGTTTTGGCTGCTGCAATCAAACGCGCTCCCATTTCCTGCTTGCGTTCTTCATTGACCTGAATAACCGTTTCGATCAACCGTTGTGGTGCATTATAGCGCGCGCCGGTAGCGGCGAATGCACGGGTATCCTTTGGAAAACAAGAACCGCCAAACCCCGGGCCGGCATGAAGGAATTTTGAACCAATGCGTTTATCCATACCAATCGCGTGTGCGACTTCTTGAATGTCACCGCCGGTTTTCTCGCAAAGGTCGGCAACCTGATTGATGAATGTAACCTTCATGGCCAAGAAAGCGTTGGCGGCGTATTTAATCAATTCCGCATTTTCGAGCGACGTTATAACCAGCGGGGTTTCGCGCAGATAGAGCGGACGGTATAAGCGTCGCATGGTCTCACGGCCTCTTTCGTCTTCAACGCCGACAACAACGCGATCCGGCCGCATGAAATCTTCGATGGCAGAACCTTCACGCAGAAATTCCGGATTTGACACCATGGAAAATTCAACATCGGGGCGCGCTTGTTTCATCCTGTCGCGGATGCGCGCATTGGTGCCAACCACGACTGTCGATTTAATCACCACCACAGCACCCTGCTTCATGGCTGCTGCCACCTGATCGGATGCCTTTTCGATATATTGCAAATCTGCTTCGCCATCGCCGCGGCGTGACGGTGTGCCGACTGCTAAAAAAACCACATCGGCATCGCTTACACTGGCTTCAAGGTCGGTCGAGAATGTAAGGCGGCCTTCACGGCTGTTACGCGCCATCAACTCATCAAGGCCAGGCTCAAAGATCGTAACCTCGCCTTTTTCTAAACGTTCAATGATTGCAGGGTTGGCATCGACGCAGGTGACATCAAACCCGAATTCGGCAAAACACACGCCTGAAACGAGCCCGACATAACCGGTTCCAATCATGGTAATTTTCATCACTGTCATCCTTGCTTATCAATCTATCTGTTTGATATGACTGTTTCAGTCTGACTGCAACCGCCAAATGGACGCATATCACAGGAGAGCCCGATGTATAGTGAAGCGCTGATTGTTATAGATGTGCAAAATGATTTTCTCCCCGGCGGCGCGTTGGCAGTGCCTGATGGTGACCTTATCCTACCTGCGGTCAATGCGTTGATGATGCGTTTCAACCATGTTGTGTTGACACAAGACTGGCATCCGCATGACCATAAAAGCTTTGCGTCAAATCACGACGATCAGGCCCCTTATGACACAATCAATGTCGCCTACGGGCCGCAAACCTTATGGCCGGATCATTGCATCCAAGGATCGATCGGGGCGGCATTGCACGGTTCGCTTCCCGTTGATAAGGCCGATATCATCCTGCGTAAGGGCAGCAATCGCGACATTGACAGCTATTCTGCTTTTTTTGAAAATGACCGTAAGACACCAACCGGGCTCAGAGGTTATTTGAAAGAACGCGGCGTGAGAAAGTTGACATTTTGCGGATTGGCAACGGATTTTTGCGTCGCATATTCAGCGTTGGATGCTGTGCGTTGTGGTTTTGAAGCCAGCGTGGCCCTCGGTGCCTGTGCGGGGATCGATTTGAACGGTTCTCTCGACCATATGCTGAAAGCAATGAATGAGGCTGGTGTCGAATTGCTTATGGTGGGCTAGAGCAATTCCCGAAAAGTATGAAGCGGTTTTCGGATAAGAATTGCGGTTAAACAAAGAGTTAGAGCTGATCTATGACCCAACATAAAATGGATCTGCTCTAGCCGGCAATCGTCGCTTTCAATCGCAATAGACAAAACCAGCATCTCTTGAAAAATCGGCCCCTATGCGGATGGAAACAGCATACGGGCCAATCATCGCTATAATATTAAAACGCATTATTAATCGTCCTTAGGCACTTGCAAATGCCAATCAGGATGGTTGCGATTGAAGCGAATTGATGAATAAAGCGCTGTCAGGATAAAGCACATGCCGATCAATCCGGTGATGACCTCCGGTATATGAACCAGCGTTTGAACGTACATGATGACCGCCAGGATGAGGATGGCATAAAACGCGCCATGCTCGAGATAGCGATATTGCGCCAAGGTGCCCTTTTCAACCAGCATGATAGTCATCGAACGCACGTAGAAGGCGCCGATGCCCAAGCCAATGGCAATGATGAACAGGTTTTTAGACAGCGCAAACGCACCAACCACCCCGTCAAATGAAAAGCTGGCATCCAGCACCTCAAGATAGATGAATGCACCTGCCCCGCCTTTGTAAACCGCATCCATCGATGGTTTGCGCGCATCAAGGAATGCTCCCAGCCCCTCCACGGCAAGAAAGGTCAATAAGCCATAAATCGCCGAAATGAGGAATGTATGCTCATCGGCGTCGTTTACCAGATTGGCAAAGACCAGAATGAGGATCAAAGCGACAGCCACTTCAATACCCTGAATAGAGGCGAATTTTTGCGCACGGGATTCAATCAATTGTATCCAATGGACATCCTTTTCGGCATCAAAGAAATATTTCATGCCCACCATCAGCAAAAATGTACCGCCAAAGGCAGCAATGCCTACATGGGCATCCGTCATGATTTGCGCATAATGTTGCGGCTCCCATATTGCCAATTTAATTGCCGCCAACGGATTGATCCAAGCAGCAAAGGCAACCACTGCCAACGGGAAAATGATACGCATCCCAAACACCGCAATGATAATGCCCCATGTGAGAAAGCGGTGCTGCCATTCCGGAGTCATGTCACGCAACACGCGCGCATTGACAATGGAGTTGTCAAACGACAACGAAATTTCCAAAACGCCAAGAACACAACAGATAAAGAAAAACTGTAAAGCACCGCTCATCGTGCCGGTTTCAACAAAGCCAAGCCACCCGCCAAGCGCTAAACCGATAAAGGTGAATACAAAAGCCCAAGTAAAATAGCGTAAAACGCCCATCATCTTCCCTCTAGAACAACACCCGCTTGCGGGCCAATATCCCCAATAATCGATATAACTTTAAAACCCCAAACCGAACTTTATATGGAAAGAGTGCACGAAAAACGCAAGGGGCGTTCGGATAAAAGCCATTGTCTACTTTTTGAAAACAATCTGTATTCATTATGACTGTTTTTAATATCAATGACCTGCGCTACATTAGTTCCAGTTTGATACCATAAGGAGACCACCCATGTTCTTGAAAAAACCAATGATCGCCGCCGCAATTCTTTTCACCGGACTAACAGCCGCATCAGCTGCCACGATAGACGTACCCGCAGGCCAATATACATCTGATCCCGCCCATA
This sequence comes from Bartonella sp. LJL80, assembly GCF_054871565.1. NCBI lineage: Bacteria > Pseudomonadati > Pseudomonadota > Alphaproteobacteria > Hyphomicrobiales > Bartonellaceae > Bartonella > Bartonella sp. LJL80. The sequence goes on along the minus strand of NZ_JBTXLM010000004.1, from coordinate 9,037 downwards.
CCAACCTTCTTTGGAGCGTCAAGCATTTCGGCCTTTCCAATTATTATGGCCGTTTTGATACAATCAAGGCCACGCTACAGCTTGATTCTGCCGATGTTGCAAAATCGACGTTAAACGTCACCATCGACCCGAAATCGGTTGATACCAATTACCCAGCCAAGCCCAATACATTCAATGAAGAAATCGCAGGTGAGAAATTCTTCGACGCCGCCAAATTTGACAGCATCACATTCAAATCGACGTCGATTGAATTGACCGGAGAAAAGACCGGTAAAGTAACCGGTGACCTGACATTCCATGGTGTTACCAAGCCTGTGACACTCGACGTGACATTGAATGCTGCTCTAAACCCGCATCCAATGTCTAAGAAGCCTGCCATCGGCTTTTCCGCCACCGGTGTGATCAAGCGGAGCGAATTTGGTGTCAACACGCTGGTAGGCCCGGTAAGCGACGATGTCAATCTGACGATCGAAGCCGAGTTTGCACCAGCCAACTAATCCGTTTTCTGTGAGGATCGAACGTCAATCCACGGATTGATGTTTGAAGCCGCATTCCATGTGCCCTGCCCGCCTGAAAATGGGTGGGGTTTCTTTTATCCAAGGCGTAACATCATGTCTGTGCAAGCAACAAATTCCCGTCTCTATGGCTACAATTCCGGTGCCATGATTTTACATTGGCTCATTGCCTTGCTTATCATCGTGCAATTGGCGATGGGTTTCGCGATGGAACGCGTGCCACAGATTGCCGATTCATTGCGATTTTCAATGATTCAATGGCATAAAACATTCGGTCTTTTGGTATTGGCTTTAACGCTTGCGCGTATTGCGTGGCGTTTGATGAACAAACCTCCTGCACACGCCCCGATGTTGAAAATTGAGGCCTTAACCGCAAATGCCGTCGCTGCACTATTTTACATCCTGATGCTGATGGTGCCTATAACCGGCTGGATAGTTGTTTCCACCTCGCCAACAGCCATTCCGACGCTTTTTTTCAAAATTTCCGGCCTTGTTTGGCCGAATCTTCCATTGAATAAAAGTGCCGTTATCGAACACTATGCAGCCTATACCCATATGATATTGGCCTATAGTTTCGTGGTACTTCTGGGGCTGCATGTCGGCGGTGCGTTGAAACATATGGTCATTGACCATGTGCCGGAACTCCAGCGTATGGTGCCAACTCGTACTCTTCCCCGTAAACCGGTTGGTCGTGGCAGCGTTTTGGCAAGCTGGGCAATCGTCATTATTTTTCTTGGCGTCGGCCTTGGCATCGGACAATTGATGATACGTCCAAATCAGCCAGACCATAGCGTGCAACACGCTGCTCCAATGACGGCCGGATTTACACCCAATTGGGCAATAGACAAACAAACATCAACGCTGAGCTACCATTTGGATTTCTCCGGTACATCAAAACCGGGCAAGATTGGCAATTGGGATGCCAATATACGTTTCGATCCGACGAACCTTGGCGATGCACGTGCGGAAATCAGTATTCGTAGCGCGTCTATCAGCTATGATGATTCCTATGTCTCGGGATCAATCAAGGAAGCGGATGGTTTGGATATTGCACAAAATCCGTTGATTAAAGTCATTCTGACCGAGTTCAAGCATCTGCATGACAATGCCTACAGTGCCACAGCTACCATTACCATTCGCGGTGTTGAGGTTACGGTCGACGTGCCGTTCACCTTTATTGAAACCGACGGTGTAGCACATGTAACCGGCAATGCCGATCTTGAACGACTGGCATTTGGCATTGGCAAGCAGAATGATGCCAGCGGCCAATGGTTGGGCAAGACTATCCATGTTGAATTTGATGTGAAGGCAAAAGCGTTATAGACCATTGCCGAAAAGATGGAAAAACCTTATCTTGATAAAAATAATCAAGTAATTTTCGTCGAAGGAACAAACAATGACCATTCGCTCTAGGGCTCTTATAAAAACCGAACATGCCAGTAAATATCTCCAGCAGCTTGCCAAGCATTGGAGCCATAAATTCGAAGATCTCACTTTCGATGAGAAACAAGCGCATATCCCTTTTCGTGAAAATGTCACGCTTGATATGTTTGCTGAAGAGAACGAGCTGGTGGCACAAATCCTTACGCCCGATGAGGAAGATGCCTTGCGGATGGAAGGCGTCTTTGACCGCCATATTGAGCGATTTGCCTTTCGTGAAGTGTTGGACATCCATTGGCAACGTGAAACATTGGCTTAACGCATAGCATCACCAGATAAATAAACCGGCATCGAGGTGCCGGTTTAAAAATATAAATCCAAGACCATAAGAGGCGCAGGACGCGAACGCCTAACGATCGCGTCCCGATAGGCGGCGTTCATCGTAAGCTTTGATGTGCGTGTAGGCGAGCGACAAGATCGGGTGCTTAATGTCATATTTTTTGGCACGCGCCAGCAGATCACCCAAAACATGATCGCCTTCTGTTGCGTTGCCTTGCTCAATATCGCGAAGCATGGAAGCGGTCGCCAAAGAGTCACGCCCGCTTAAAAAACTTCCCGTATCATTCATCTTTTCGGCATCCAGCGGATAGCCTTCCGCTGTGGCCACGCGGTTGTTTCCTTTGAGAAATTCCGTGATCGCTTCTGTGCCGCCGTAAGCACGGGTGATTTCTCCGATATTGGCTCGCATCATGCATGTCATACCTGCCAATGTAGCCAAACGTACCCATTTGTCCCACATACGCTGCATGGCATCGTCAACAGCACGCACTTTGACGCCGCGTGCATTGTCAAACAAGCCTGCCCATTGAGATGCTCTCGGATCGGTCCCACCGTCCTGAATACCGAAAAAACCCAAAGCATCATTATTCAAATGTTTGACAACGCCGTCTGCAGACAAGGTTGCCTGAATCACAACACAGCCCGCCATGACACGGTGTTTGCCAAACTCTTCATTCAGCCGATCAATATGTGCCATGCCATTAAGAACCGGCAGCAATACGGTATGTTCACCGATGGCAGGGCGAATACTGGCAATCGCCGTATCAAGATCAAATGCCTTACAGGTGAGAAAAACGAAATCATAATCGTCCTTCAGTGTCTCCTGTGTTACGGTTTTGACCTGCAATTTGGCATTCCCAGCCGGGCTCTCAATTCGCAAACCGTTTTCAGCCAAGATTTTCTGGCGTTTGGGGCGCACCAAGAAGGTGACATCGTGCCCCGCTTCGGCCAATCTTCCGCCAAAATATCCACCGACCCCGCCCGCACCCAATATTAGAACTCGTGTCATGATCTTCCACCTTCATTGCCACCGTTTAAGGGGCGTATACCAGCACAAATCAATGCGTTGCGCAATTAAAGAAAAAACCCGGAAGCGTTAACTTCCGGGTTTTCTCAGATCGCGATGATGGGGAAATTACGAACCCTGATTGGCTGGCGAACCATCCCCAAAGTTTTTCATTTCCTGTTCACTGACGCCGTGCCGGGAAACAGGAGAGTTCAGATGACGTCCCGGATAATAGGAGTCTTCGACCGAGCCATCGCCACGATAGAAATAGGCTTTGTTGTCACCTTTAAATTGTTGGGCTGCAACTGAAGACGACTGACCTGGTACATAACGGTTTTCACGTGCACCGTCGCCAAAGCTGTTTCCTGCAAAAGCGCTGCCTGCGCTTAAAAGAACTGCTGCTGCAATAAGAACTGATTTTTTCATTTTTACTCTCCTTTTTACGTCTACCGAAAGGGCTGCCATCTGAAGCAAGCGCGGTCGGCTGTTTTTAAAGACCCCTTCAAATCTGTTGATCTGTTGTGATCTCTTGAAACAGAGATGCGCTTTTCACACGAGCTTTTCTATTCACATACGCGTTTATTGATCACGGGTTTGTGATGATGTTTTTAAATATAAAAAACAGATACTTAAATAATTCTACGATAACGCGATCCCGTACCACGTCACGGTGATCACGCGTTTTGTGATTAAACGTGATGGACTCGTCCAAAAAAATAGAGCTTGCCCGTATTATTGGGGCCGGCAATCGGAATTTAAGTAAACCAAGCGAAGAAAAACTGGTGCTCTAGAGCGCTTTCCGGCCTGATAGCATCAGGTCGAAAAGCGCTCTATTGTGCCATATCAGTTAAATTGATAGGTCCTGACCCTTGCCTAATTCCGGCCTGATAAAACGTCGGTTTTGCAAGCAGGGCAGCGCCGCGCGCACATCTTGCAGCCTTTGCCGATCAACGGTGGTCGTAAACAAGCCTTCGCCTGCGTTGCCTTGTGCCATAATAATTCCGAGTGGATCAACCACCATACTCATACCGATATTGCGTTCGCCGCATTCACCCGAAGCAATGAGATAGGAGGTATTTTCCAGTGCGCGGGCGCGTAGCAGAATCTCCCAATGGCTCTCTTTGCCCGGGCCTTTCAGCCAAGCGGCTGGTAGAAGCAATATGTCTGCCCCATCAACAACCAAGCGTCGGGCAAGTTCAGGAAAACGGATATCGTAACATGTCATCAATCCAAGTCGGAACCCGCCAAACTCGACGATAGGTGGCACCCGTTCACCGGGCACAACATTGTTGGATTCTTTCACCGCAAAAGCGTCATAAAGGTGCAACTTGTCATAATGGGCAATTATTTTACCCTGATGGATAAACAAATGGCGGTTAAGAACTTTGTCACCATCGGTTTGCATGTTGAATGTCAGTGATAAAGCAACGGAATTCTTGACGCTTATATCCAAAAGACCGGAAACGAAGGGGCCGTCTTCCGGCTGCGCCGTTTTAACAGTATAATGAGGGTCGGATGCATCGCGGGCCAATATGCACTCAGGCAATGCCAGAAAATTAGCGCCTTCACCTTCCGCCTTTGCCACCAAGCGGGTTATCGTTGCAAGATTGGTAGCATAATCCTTTGCCACCGCAAATTGTCCTACAGCAACTTTCATCATCTCTGCCCTCTCATCCAATGAGAGACAATCGAAACGTTCACGTTGCAATTGTCAAGACCAGTAAGATGCGCCTATCAACGTCAGCTCAATAACGAACCAACAATACGGCACAATCAAGCATTGCATGGTGCGCCGGATAAGCCGATTTTTTCATATTGTTTCTTCGGCAGCAACGCCATAAAGCGAAAGATTTTCCTGCCTTGCTGTTAAAGCCTATACCGCCTTTGACGGCAGGACTGTTTTGCCCCACCGTTAAAGGCGCTAACAAAAGTTTTTTGAATATTATAAACCTTGCGACAAAATTTCTTCGATCGCGGATGCCCTGTTATCAATGTCGGCGGCATTTACACCCGGTGCGAAATTGAGTGTCAGTACCCCATCAGCGAAAGAAACACCGTTTTTATAGTTACTGACGGGCGCCGTCTCAGCATCATATTTCATAACTATTTTATGCAATTTCTCTTTAAGTGCCGTCTTACCTTCGTCATCACGGGTAACAGATTGCAGAGCTTTTATAAGCGGCTTAAAAAACACATCCTTCAAATACCAGTCATCACCGAAATTTTCAGCAAAATCCTGTTTGAAAAAGCTTTCCCACATAGGTTCTACAGCAACATCGAAACCGGCAGCCTTTTGAACTTCTTTTAATAGTTCGGGATAAACGGTTTTTTGGTAGTTGCTTACAATCCGGCGTTCATTAAGACCTAGTCCCTGTGCTTGTACGGCAGATACGTGCCCCACAGCTACAGGTAGACTTAAACCTAGCGTCATCATCACTGAAAAAACACCCGATTTCCATAAATTTTTCATAACTATCTTTCGCTTTCTCAAATTGGTTCGTTCTTCAGCCGATGTCGAAACCATTGCCGTTGCAGTTGATATTGGCATGGCCCGTTTCCACAAAACCAAAGATTCATCGCAAAAAGGGCACGTGCTTCAAATTATTGGCGGATAACCAAGATTACCGCCAACTTCATCGTCAAAACTGGTAGCGCATGCCGGCATTAAACGTCGCGCCAGATATGCCCGCTTTTTCGATTTTGTTTTGGTAGGCGACATCGCCATAGAGCGAGAAGTTTTCCGACATTTTCGCATTGATGCCCAAACCGCCCTCAATGGCCGAACCAAAATCTCCAAGCTTGAAGTTGTCGCCAAGGTTCACTGTTCCGCCATCGCCAAAGCTCGTCAAAAGGTTCAGCTTACCGTAAACACTTACCACACGCCCTTGCGCCGTGGGCTGCAAAGTCTTGACCAAACGTCCTCCCACTCGCGCCGTCCACTGGTCCTGATCGCCCAGATCAACTCGGAAGTTGTCGATATCACGCTGCGTATCAAACATCAGACGCTGATAAACAAGTTGCGCCTGCGGCTCGATCACTAAACCTGCAATACCCGTTTCAAAAGGCATTCCCGTTTCAACGGATACAGCAAAACTGTCACCCTTGACCTTGGCCGTCTTGCCGCGTAGCGAGGTTGATACATCACCGCTAAAGCCGCCATAAGAGATAATGCCATCAACATAGAAACCATTATCACGCAGATAGGTGGCATAAGCCGATACTGTCCATTTATCGATATCATTCTTTTCGCTGCCATAGACATGCTTCGGCTCGAAAGACAATTCACCATAGCTGCCCGATAAACCAAAACGGGAGATACTGTTGGCCGTTTCAATGGCATAGAGGTTTCCGCCCGCCTGAATGGCAGCATATTGCATATCGGCATCATAGCCATAGTTCAAAGCGCTGCGGTTGGATGACGTGTCATAGGTACCGCCATAGGTGCGCAGGAAGAACTCTCCCTGCCCGCGGCTATCACCCATTTTGTTCTGACGGATCTCGCCAAGGCGGCTATGCAAATTGCTGATATCCATCAGGCCTGCCTGAAACAGCGCTGTGGGGGCCACAAGATAACTGGCAAGCTGGGGTGCAACCGCCTTGACAGGCGGTGTCGTTCCGCCACCGTTGCCGCCACCATTGGGATCAACGGGGTCAACAGGCGGCTCTGTCGGATCTACAGGTGGCACCACTGGCGGAACAGGTGGTTCTACATAGACGCTTTGCAGCCGGTAATCCCAATAGGGAGTGGTGCCACTCACTAGCCGCTGATCGTCAGCAGCCTCACCGCGTGAAGAACCGGGCCCATAAGCATAGATCGAATACTGATAGGGCTTCTCATTCATGGTTACGTATCCGCCGGCCAAAGCAAAACTGTTTTCTGCAGCCTGACCGGAAACCTGAATGATGGAAATACCTTCTTCGTTGGTGAAACTTTCCACTGATGTCGCACCACCTGGGCTTCCCGCCATCGTCACAATGTTTACCGTCGCGGTGCCGGTGACATCACCGTTTACCAGCAGACGATCAGTGAACTGGTTTGAAAGGCTTCCACCGGTGTTCAAATAGGTATTCAGCGTGACATTGCCATTGACCATGTCGAGCTTTGCCGTCGTCAGTTGCTGATAGATATCATCAACCGGTGCCGAAAAAGCCAAGGTACTATTGTTTAATGACAAGCTTGATACCGCAGATTTTCCATCCTCGCTATCGGGCCGCGTCACCGTCCAGACAGAATTGTTTTTCAGCGCAACATCTAAAGTGGTGTTACCGGCAAAATGGGAAGCACCGAAAAGCTTCGAATTGTCGGCATCAATCGCCACTTTGGTCGCATATGTCTTGCTTGGCTGTGTAATATTCACAAGCCCCTTCCCGCCGGAAAGGGTCGTATCTTTCAATATAAGCGTATTAGCGGCGTTATCGGTGAAGCTATCATTCTGCGTACTTGTTACTGCATAACCATTTTGCACATCCAATGAGCCGCCGATAATCGTGACCACATTTTGCGCATCATATTTATAAGAATTTTGATAAACAATACCATTTCCATTTGCGCCACTAACCGTCACATTTGTATCTGTCAGCGTAATGTTGGACGAGCGCAGAATATTGATCGCGCTGGAATTTTCACCAAGAACACTGACCTGACTTTTCTCAACCGAAATAGATGATTGGAAATCGGCAGAAGTGGCGTAACTATTGGTTGCTGTCTCGCTTAGATCAACAGTGACATCATTGAGAATAACACTTGACTGTACGTTGAATGCCTGCACTCCCGTACTGCTGCTGCCGGTGACCTTTATGCTACCATGTGTAAGCGAAATAAGGCTGCGCGCATCAGCATACACACCATTGCTTGATTGGCCGTGAACGCTGATGTCGCTGTTGGTTAATGTAACCGAAGACTGATATGTTGTGACACCATATCCGCGTACACCTTGCGTAACAATTGTCAAACGATCACCAACCACTTCTGTTCGTCTGTCACCTGTTGATGCAAAGCCTGTTGCCCAGATACCGGCAACAGAGTCACTTGTAGAAGTCAGCTTGCCATTGCTCAAAGTAATACTGCTCATGAAATTAGCAGTCACAACACCACCGGAACCATCTTGGCCAGTCGTGGTAAAGTCAAAATTTCTTGCGGTAGCTGAACTTCGATCCGACATTCCTGAACCAACATCAAAAGCCGCGCCAGTTGACGAAACTTTGGTGCCGTCGATAAGGCCACCTGCGCCTTCATATATATTGATTGCGCTTCCCGTCATGGCGACATGTTGCATCGTTCCGCCGTTTACCGTGAGAAACGAGCCGACATTTCCTGCATAATATCCGTTATTGCCCGTAAACGTTACGTTATTCAGTGTGACACTTCCGCCATTTCGAACTTGCACGCCGCTGACGACATCTCCAACTACTGTCGATTGGGTGTCGATGGCACCACCATTCATGACCACCTGACTGCCGCTATATTGCGCTGCAATTGCATTGGCACCGCTTATCTTGCTGTCTGCCAGTTCAATACGACCACCGGAATAAGCGAATACTGGAGCAGATAAGGTGCCAGACTGGACAGGAATTCCACCATCTGAAATTGTGAGATTAGAACCCAGAATTTTGCTTGAAGCACCGATAGCCAAAACGGCAGAACCGGAATAGGTTGCCCCTGTCGACGTATAGGTCTTTCCATCAACGGTAACCGTTGACCCATTGGAAACAGACAGTGACTCTGCCCAGAGCGGCTGCGTGCACGAAAGCGCAACACAAATAAATGAAACCGAGCCCAGTAGAGTTTTCTTCATGT
>NZ_JBTXLM010000003.1:0-8445 GCF_054871565.1 Bartonella sp. LJL80 | reverse complement strand
CGCCATAGAGCGAGAAGTTTTCCGACATTTTCGCATTGATGCCCAAACCGCCCTCAATGGCCGAACCAAAATCTCCAAGCTTGAAGTTGTCGCCAAAGTTTACTGTTCCGCCATCGCCAAAGCTCGTCAAAAGGTTCAGCTTACCGTAAACACTCACCACACGCCCTTGCGCCGTGGGCTGCAAAGTCTTGACCAAACGTCCTCCCACTCGCGCCGTCCACTGGTTCTGATCGCCCAGATCAACTCGGAAGTTGTCGATATCACGCTGCGTATCAAACATCAGACGCTGATAAACAAGTTGCGCCTGCGGCTCGATCACCAAACCTGCAATACCCGTTTCAAAAGGCATTCCCGTTTCAACGGATACAGCAAAACTGTCACCCTTGACCTTGGCCGTCTTGCCGCGTAGCGACGTCGATACATCACCGCTAAAGCCGCCATAAGAGATTATGCCATCAACATAGAAACCATTATCACGCAAATAGGTGGCATAAGCCGATACTGTCCATTTATTGATATCATTCTTTTCGCTGCCATAGACATGCTTCGGCTCGAAAGACAATTCACCATAGCTGCCCGATAAACCAAAACGGGTGATACTGTTGGCCGTTTCAATGGCATAGAGGTTTCCGCCCGCCTGAATGGCGGCATATTGCATATCGGCATCATAGCCATAGTTCAAAGCACTGCGGTTGGATGACGTGTCATAGGTACCGCCATAGGTGCGCAGGAAGAACTCTCCCTGCCCGCTGCTATCACCCATTTTGTTCTGACGGATCTCGCCCAGGCGGCTATGCAAATTGCTGATATCCATCAGGCCTGCCTGAAACAGCGCTGTGGGGGCCACAAGATAACTGGCAAGCTGGGGTGCAACCGCCTTGACAGGCGGTGTCGTGCCACCACCGTTGCCGCCACCATTGGGATCAACGGGGTCAACAGGCGGCTCGACATAGACACTTTGTAAGCGATAGTCCCAATAAGGATTTGTACCATCTACGAGGCGTTGGGTTTCATCGGCTGCGCCATTTTTGGCACCCGGCCCATAGGCATAAAGCGAATACTGATAGGGCAAACCATTCATGGTTACGTATCCGCCACGCAATTTGAACGACTCTTCCGCAGCATTGCCCGCCACCTGAATGAGCGAAATACCTTCTCCAGCCAGATTGCCACCTGTACTGGTCGCGCCGCCCGGACTAGTGTCAGTAGCCGTTATGCTTACCAAAACCGTGCCAGTTACATCGCCATTCACCAGCAAACGGTCGGTGTGCTGGTTATCCATAGCGCCACCGCTGTTGAGATAGGTGTTCATACCAATATTGGCGTTTGTCGTATTAAGGTTTGATGTCACTAGGGTTTGAAACGCCATATCTGTAGGTGCAGCAAAGACCAATGAACTGTTATCGAGCGTCAGATTGGTCACCGTCGAGGTCGTACCCCCAATCGGTGCTTGCAGCGTCCAGACCGAATTATTCTTTAGAATCATATTGGTCGCTGAATTATCGTCCAGTGTCGCGCCACCGGTTAGCTGGCTGTTATCGGCTTCGATATCGACTTTTGCCCCATAATACGTGCCGGAATCGAAATAACTGGTAGATGTTACAAGCTGCAATCCGCCGTTCAAAACAGAATTCTTTAAGTTAAGTGTGTTCTGTCCACCATTGGCAACGATACCAACACCGTTTTGGGCATCGATAGAACTATTATTCACTGTCACACTGTTGTTCGCCGTTAGGCCCAAAAATACAACACCATGCCCATTCAAGCCTGTCGTTTTCAGTTGCGTTTGATCAACCGTAACCGATGCAAGGGAAGCCACAACAATGCCATAAGCCTCGCTGCCTGCCACATTAATCGTACTTTTCGCTACAGAAATGGACGCGCTGTTATTGCTGGCATAAATACCGTGCGCCCCGCCACCAAGCGTCGTAATGGTACTGTTTTTGACTGTCACAACACCATTATTATAAGCTCGCAGCCCTATATTGCTCGTGACGAACGTGTTGATCCGCACATCATCAATATGGGTCTGCGAATTCCGCCCTGAGGCCAACACTGCAAAACCTCCGGACCCATTAACCGCTATAGAACCACCTGTAAGAGAAACAATCGCACCGGCGTCCGATTGCAAGGCATGGGCACGATTGACGATAATGTCCGTATTGGTCAATGTCAGCATGGCATTATTGGCATAGGCACCCGTCGCGCCCAGCCCTTCGGTGATGATTGTTAGCGCGTCACCGGTCACATCGGTACGATTGTCACCTGTCAAGGCATTGCCTACAACCCATATACCATTTCCATAGTCAGCCATCGTATGGATCGTTCCGTTTTTTAGCTCGACTGTGCTGTATATATTGGCATTTAACCCTTCACCAGCAGTACTGGTCACATCAAAGTTTTCGGCACGCAGATAGCTCCGATCGTTCGAACCTGCACCTGTACTTAACGCAGTTGCAACAGATTGAATTTTCGTCCCCTCGATCAGAACACTTCCACCGAATGATGCGCTGATAGCGGGGTACTGGCCGGTCGCGCCCAAGGTGACACTGCCCCCATTGATTGTCAGTACCGAACCGACACCTTCCGAGTTTAAAGTCCCGTTTCCGGTGTAAGCCACATCGTTTAAAGTTATACTGGCTTTGTTTTTCACATAAAGGGCAATCGGGTACATCGTACCGTTACTATTGACGGAACCACCATTCATAACAATAGAACTGCCGCTTCCGTCAGCCCATAAAGGTCGAGCGGAATTAATATGGCTGTCAGTCAGCACTATCGTACCGCCCTTAAAGGCTTGGACTGCCGCGTTTCCAGGAAACCCGCCATCGGTTGCAGTTATATTACCACCAATGAGGCTACTTCCTGCCCCTTCGACATAAATTGCCGCATCACCCGGTGCCGTACCTGCCGTGGCGTAGTTTTCGCCGGTTTTATTGACTGTTGTACCGTCTTTGATAGACAGGGTAGCACCTTGGGCTCCCAAAACCGACACACCATAAACACAGGCTGCAAGAGACAAATAAAATCTACTTATCGACATTTCCGTGACCCAATAACAGAAAGGCGCACAACCCAAAAAAAGACCGCGCTTTCTTATCCGCATGAACGACCTTCCAGCCGACACAGAACAAACAAGCGACACAACCATAAACACCACACAGGACCCGCCATGGCCCATGCAGCAATGATCGCCAGGTAAATTGATGACTTCCGTACGCTGAGATTGACTTTAATTTGGCCGGAATCCTGCCAAAAGCGCGGATTCGTCCAACGTTGAAAAAAGTTTTACCCCCCGCCCGTCAAACTCGTCAACGAGGATCAGGATTCGCACTAAAACTTTCGTAATTTAGGAAGGTTTTATCAGTGAATAATACTAAATGCGGCAACAACATGCCATCATCTGTCCTATATTAAGACAAAACAGTTTATTACTTTGAACCATTCCAGACACCCCTCTTTTCCTTCCAGCCGAATTATCGCATAATAAAAAGCGTGATTTTCATTGCTTTCAATCGACTGACCCGATGTTTTACAAACAGAAATAAACCTACCACCCAAAGGCAGATGAGTTTAAAGCGCCTGATGTTCCTTTGAGATAGGTGGCACACAACGCGCACCGGTTCCAAAATGGAATTGAGGCACTACATAGACTGATAGAACAGATGTAACACATCTGTGCTTAAAACGCGGTACACACACATTAATCGCTGAGGAAACCCGGCGATAGAATTAGAATTATATTACATTTGGATTTTTGTAAAGTCCAAATGTGTCTTTTGAGGATATTTCTTTGGCGCGTCTGGAAATAGGAGCGAAAACACCGTTAGGCAGCCGTCTTCGAGATGTGCGCAAAACACTCGGGGATATTGACCGTTCAGTGTTTGCGGAAAAGCTGAACATCAGCAAAAGCGGGCTTGCTCATTATGAGCGTGGCGAGCGGTCGCCCGATGCCTCAGTGCTTTTATCTTATCTCACGGTCTTTGGTATCGATATTAATTGGTTATTGACAGGCAAGGGCGAAATGTTTTGCGGATCAAACGGCAAGCAGGATTTTGTCGGTCACGCACTTTTGGACGAACGGCGCTTGCAGACAGCAATAGAAGCCGTCGAAGAAGGCCTACAAAGAACTGGCCACGCCGTCACAGCGCAGAGAAAAGCACAACTTGTATTGGCAGCCTATGAACTTTTGGAAAGCGGCGGCCAAAAGGCGATGATTTCACGCCTCATCAATGCGCTTTAGGGTCAGGACCTAAAGAAGCTTTCGTATAAGACTGCAAAGACAACCTTATCCTCTTGGCAAACATTGATGGGATATGCTGCTCGACTTGTGTGTCGAAATAAAGTTCCCGACGCATCTTGAAAATGCCCGTTTCTGCCCTCTTTATCTCACGAACGATTAGGTGCATAATGTTTTGTGCAACTGGGGGGTGTGCGAAAAAGGCTGTAAAATGAGTGATAAACAAATTTTGCCGAGCGACATTACCGCCTTCTGGTTGAATGCGGGAAAGGATAAATGGTTCGTCAAGGATGACAGCTTCGACCAACTCATCGTCGAAAACTATCAACCCCTTTGGCAAAAAGCGCTGGCTGGTCGTTTGGCAAGCTGGTGCGACAGTGATGAAGGCTTACTGGCTCTAACGATCGTACTCGACCAGTTTCCACGTAATATGTTTCGTCAGGATGTCCGCGCTTTTTGTAGCGATAAGGATGCACGCAAAGTTGCAACAAAAGCGCTCGAAAAGAATGTCGATCAGCGGGTTGACCCGCAACTCCGCCCCTTTCTTTACCTGCCGTTTGAACATTCGGAAAATCTTGACGACCAGAAAAAGAGCATGCAGCTTTTCACGGCTTTGGGAGATGAACGTCTATTGCATTTTGCCCAAGTCCACTACGACATCATCAATCAATTTAGACGCTTTCCACACCGCAATGCCGTATTAGGGCGGACAACGACACGCGAAGAAAAAGCATTTCTTGATGCGGGTGGCTTTACCGGATAATAACCGGAGGCAGAAAGGCCTTATTGCCTTCCCGGCCTCCGGCGGTCCCCGCTTGGACCTTTTTTATTTATTTGTTTCATTGGCCAGCCGGATAAACCGGTCATCGACAGTTTTATCGAGATCGATTTCGGTGGCAGCTATCGCGGGATCTACAGTTAACAGCTTTAGCGCGGTTTCCATATCCGCGTTTATTCCGCTACACTCTTTCACAAGTTACTGTGTTAAAGAAAATACAAACGAAACTACGCTTACAAAGTATTGATTCGGATAAAGGCCAGTTGGACTACCCTTGCTATCAATGGCACGTATTCCGCTTAGCTTATATCCGCTCGGCACCGTATATTCACTTGTCGTTACATCCGTATAGTTTGTCGCTTGTGAAGTACCTTCACCGCATGAAACTTGTGTACCATCAAGATTATAAAAGGTTATGTTTATAATACGGTATTTTCCTGGGTCGTCCTGCCAAATACCTGAAAGCACCTTAATTTTAGCCAAATTTTTTAATGGGATTATCATAGGTTGCCCCCCCGTCCCACCAGCTGAACTACCTTCATCCGTACCAATCGCATCAACGACACCTCGAGATCGAATGTATATATTATAATTTGGGGGACCTATCAAAAATTCTTGCTCAGAACCATCGTCAGGATTCTTTTTTCCATATGGTCCAGCTATAAGTCGTGGTCGAACTTTCAGTAAGGTCGTTTCATCAAAGTCAATTGATCGATATTTACCCGTTGCGGAAATTATAACATCTGATGACGTTACAGACCCGGTAGCAACCTTCGCCATACCTTCTTCGTCAATGTTTACTATGTCCGGGTTGCTTGCCGCCCATTCTATATCATCATTTACAGAAATTGATAAAGAACCATCGGATGGGTATGCCTTTAAAAAGTATTGAACTCGACTCCCATCAACAACGACCATATCCTTGGGCGTTAAATCGAAATTCAATGTCACAAAACTTATGTGGCTATCAGCACTCGTATATAGATTGTCACCGTAAACCGCCGCAGACACTAAGACATCATGAGCAGCTGCCGATGTCGCTGTAAGGGTTATGAGAGCTGTGCCAGTAGAATCCGTTTCAGATTGGGTCGTAGATAGTTTGGCATTGACGTCGCTTGTCCTCCAATTGATGACCACATTTGAATCAGTTAATGGATTTCCATTCGCGTCTTCAATAGTAGCAGTGTATTCGAAGCTATCACGACCATTTGCAATCGCACGTTTTTCCGCGCCGACGAGTGTCACAGATTTGATTTTAGCAGTGGATACATCACCCACAAAGCTGACCTTGGTTGCATCATCGGAGGCTGTAAACAGTGTTGAGACAGCACCTGTCACCACAACATCGGCTACGGCTTTGGTGGTGCTGGTCAATGTGATCGTTGCAACACCCGAGGCATCGGTGGTGGAGGTTGTGGCAGAAAGCGTGGCATCATTGTCAGGTGCCTTGCTCCAATTGACCGTTATATCGGACATCGCATTGCCATTACCATCCTTGACGGTCGCGACATAATCAAAAGCATTGGTACCATTGGCAACCTTGCTGGTGACACTGGTATCCTTGAGCTCGACAACCAATGTGGCTGTCGTTGCATCAGGCACAAAGCTGACCTTGGTCGCATCATCGGAGTCTGTAAATGGTGTTGTGACCTTACCCGTCACGACAATATCGGCTACGGCTTTGGTGGTGCTGGTCAATGTGATTGTTGCAATACCTGATGCATCGGTGGTGGAGGTTGTCGCAGAAAGTGTGGCATCATTATCGGGTGACTTGCTCCAGTTAACAACAACACCGGACATGGCATTGCCATTGCCATCCTTGACCGTTGCAACATAATCAAAAGCATTGGTGCCATTGGCAACCTTGCTGGTGACACTGGTATCCTTCAGCTCGACAACCAATGTGGCTGTCGTTGCATCCGGTACAAAGCTGACCTTGGTCGCATCATCGGAGGCTGTAAAGGGTGTTGACACCTTACCCGTCACCGCAATATCGGCAACAGCCTTCTTTGTGCTGGTTAGCGTGATCGTTGCAATACCTGATGCATCGGTGGTCGAGGTTGTCGCAGAAAGCGTGGCATCATTGTCAGGTGCCTTGCTCCAGTTAACAACAACACCGGACATGGCATTGCCATTGCCATCCTTGACGGTCGCGACATAATCAAAAGCATTGGTACCATTGGCAACCTTGCTGGTGACACTGGTATCCTTCAACTCGACAACCAATGTGGCTGTCGTTGCATCCGGTACAAAGCTGACCTTGGTCGCATCATCGGAGGCTGTAAATGGTGTTGTGACCTTACCCGTCACCGCAATATCGGCAACGGCTTTGGTGGTGCTGGTCAACGTGATTGTTGCAATACCTGATGCATCGGTGGTGGAGGTTGTGGCAGAAAGCGTGGCATCATTATCGGGTGCCTTGCTCCAGTTAACAACAACACCGGACATGGCATTGCCGTTGCCATCCTTGACGGTCGCGACATAATCAAAAGCATTGGTACCATTGGCAACCTTGCTGGTGACACTGGTATCCTTCAACTCGACAACCAGTTTGGCTGTCGTTGCATCAGGCACAAAGCTTACGAGCTGGGCACTGACGACATTTGTGTCGTTGAGGACATTGGCGCTGACCTTGATATTGGCGACTGCTTTGGTCGTGCTGGTCAGCCGAATGACAGCAATACCCTGACTGTTTGTTTTGCTGGTGACACCGGATGCAGTGCGCGTGGTGGCCGAAAGGACGACATCGCTACCCTTATCCTGCGCCCATTCAACGACAGCGTCGGGCACAAGATTGCCCTGTTCGTCATGAACAATTGCCTGGAACTCGAAGAAGTTGACACCATTGGCAACCTTTGACGTCTCGGTGCCGACAAGAACCACATCGGTCACACGGGCCGTGCTTGCATCGGGAACGAACTGGACCTTGGCCGAGGAGATGTTTTTACCGTCAACAGACGGTGTAAGAATAAGCGTTTCCGGCGTTGTACCGGCAGTGACTGTGATCTGGTAGACACCGGCATCCACCCGCTTGAAGGATGGATCAACCTTGGCGGTGTTCTTGCCTGTGACATTCAATGTGATATCGCTGACGGGAACATCATAGGCCGTGCCCTGCATTGTCTTTAACGACAGTGTCAAGGTTTGCGCGGACACATTATCGGCCGGCAGTGTCGTTTCGGGCGGGGTGAAGGTGCTGTTGGCATTGTCAAATTGTGGGGCGTTGACTGTCACGGTTGTCGTTGCCTCTTTCGAGGTGTTGCCTTTGACATCCGTTGCAACGGCATTGACGACATAGCTGTTATTGCCACCCTGCTGATAGGGCGGAAGAACCACCGAATAATCGCTGACACCACTGCCTTGAACGATCTTGCCGCCTGCTGCAATCAGGGCTGCCGCCATCACACTGACG
Source organism: Bartonella sp. LJL80 (assembly GCF_054871565.1). Lineage (NCBI taxonomy): Bacteria > Pseudomonadati > Pseudomonadota > Alphaproteobacteria > Hyphomicrobiales > Bartonellaceae > Bartonella > Bartonella sp. LJL80. The sequence goes on along the minus strand of NZ_JBTXLM010000003.1, from coordinate 15 downwards.
CTTGCCACATTATGC